>DGZL01000057.1:997-17155 GCA_002398515.1 Firmicutes bacterium UBA4981 | reverse complement strand
AAAAAACGTGACCCCACCATGCCGCTTGGCCGGTAACATTTCTATCCCTGCGCCCTGCAGGTGGGTGCCCTCCCGAGTGTTTTACGACTCCGCACGCCGGCGGCACTCGCGCTGCACTCGGAGCTGAGGCCCCTTTCAAATGGTGTTGGAACAAAAGTTACCAATGTCAAATCGCACACGGTAGGGTCCTTTTTGCATCTTTTTCGCTTGCAAGTGAATGATATCATAAGCCCTTCAGGATTTCAAGGCAGCTCTGGATCACCGCTTGTGCCTATTTTACCCATGTCGACTACCTGTATATGCAGCTCGTTTAGTTGCTCCTCGCTAATTACTCCCGGAGCTCCCGTTAAGGGGCATACTGCTTTCTGAGTTTTCGGGAACGCGATTACATCGCGGATAGTTTTTCTACCTGCAAACAGCATAGCCAGTCTGTCAAAGCCTATGGCAATTCCTCCGTGAGGCGGGGCGCCATACTCAAAAGCTTCAAGAAGGAAGCCGAATTTCTCCCTGGCCTCCTCTTCGCCGAGCCCCAACGCTCTGAACACTCTCTCCTGCACATCACGTCTGTGTATTCTTATACTTCCGCTACCTAGTTCCACACCGTTTAAGACCAGATCGTAGATGTTGGCTCTGACACTTAGAGGATCCGTCTCCATTAGGTCAAGATCCTCTTCCAGGGGAGATGTAAACGGATGATGGACAGCGACTATCCTCTGTTCTTCCTGACTGAACTCAAACAGGGGAAACTCAGTAACCCAGAGAAATGCCATTTGATCTTGGGGAATCAGATCCAATTTGGCGCCGAGGTGCAATCTCAATCTACCGAGAGACTCCAGGACCACGTTTCTCGCGCCTGCCACAATCAAAATGAGATCCCCGTTTTCTGCAGCCGTAACCTTTGCGATTCCTCGCAGTTCATCTTCGGTAAGGAACTTGGAAAGTTGAGAGCTGAGAGTCTGCTCCCCTTCCCCACCGCAAGAGACTGCTACTGACATAAGTCCTGCTGCTCCAAAGCCTTTCACGACTTCCTCGAGGTCCTTGATTTGTTGCCTGGAGAAGTCACTGCAGCCCGGTGCTACTATGGCAGCTACCTTGCCCCCGGCTTCAATGGCGCCCTGGAAAACGCGAAAACCGCAATTCTTCACAATATCGCCTATGTCAATGATCTCCATGCCGAACCTTATGTCCGGCTTGTCTGAACCGTATCGCTCCATGGCTTCAGCGTATGACATTCTGAGGAAAGGTTTTTCCACTGATGTCCCTAAAGTCTTTTCCATGCAATCAGTCACCATTGCCTCTATAAGGGTAAGCACATCATCTCTTTCGACGAACGACATTTCAATATCGATCTGCGTAAACTCAGGTTGCCTGTCAGCACGTAAGTCTTCATCTCTGAAGCAACGGGCAAGCTGAAAATACCTGTCGAATCCTGATACCATCAAGAGTTGCTTGAAAAGTTGAGGAGACTGCGGTAATGCGAAAAACCGGCCTGGATTCACGCGGCTGGGAACGACATAGTCCCTGGCCCCTTCCGGGGTGCTTTTTATGAACATAGGTGTCTCCACCTCAACAAAACCTTGAGAATCCAAGAAGTTCCTTACAGCCATGGTTAAACGGTGGCGAAAAATCATGTTTCTCTGCATGTCGGGTCTGCGGAGGTCAAGATATCTGTACTTAAGTCTGAGGGTCTCGTCAACGTCAAGATTCTCAGTAATATAAAAAGGCGGAGTCTTCGATTTCGACAGCACTTCCAGGAACTCAGCTGCCACATCAACCTTCCCTGTAGGGATTGTGAGATTCCGAGCGCCGGGGGGCCGCCGAACGACAACTCCTGATACGCATACTACGTCCTCCGAACCCAGCTTCTCAGCTGCCGAATGGGCCAAAGGAGAGGTTTCAGGATTGAAAACTACCTGGACAATGCCTGAGCGATCCCGAAGGTCAATAAATACGAGACCTCCGAGATCTCTTCTTCTTCCTACCCAACCTGCGAGAACAACCGTTTTCCCTATCAGAGCTTCATCTGCAAGCTCCCCTACCATATGAGTCCTCTTCTTTTGCATCGCAGTTCACTTCTCTCTTCGTAACTTGGATTCTGTCACAAGGGTTGTGTTCTATGTCAAGGCTTTCACAAGATTACAAAAGGGAACTTGAGTTTGCTCCCCGGTTGCCATATCTCTGACTATTGCGTAGTCTCCTCTGAGTTCATCTTCGCCTATGATCACGACTTTCTTGACTCCCAGCTTATCTGCGTACTTCATCTGAGATCTTAGGCTTCTGTCCAAATAATCAATATCCGTGGATATACCGTGCTTGCGTAAAGTGTGAGTCATGCGAAAGGCCTGAAGCTTAGCCTCATCACCCATTGCAGCGACAAATACACTGATCCCGCAGGCATCTCGTCCTGCCTCTTCGCCCGCTGCATCCTGCAACACCTGCACAGCCCGCTCTATACCTGCAGCGAAACCTACGGCCGGAGTCGGGGTGCCACCAAGCTCTTCCGCCAAGCCGTCATACCTTCCGCCGCCCCCAAGCGCGTCCTGTGCCCCGAGGCCGGAATGAACCACCTCAAAAACAGTCTTGGTGTAGTAGTCAAGCCCCCTGACAATCGTCGGATCCAGTTCATAAACGAGGTTCAGTGCTTTCAAGCATTGTGTAACTCCGTCAAAATGCTGACTGCAATCTTCACAGAGATACTCAAATATCGGAGGAAGCTCTTTAGCAAGGCTAGTGCAGCGTTCATTTTTGCAATCTAGTACTCTCAGAGGATTGCGCAGAAGCCTCCTTTGGCAGTCACCGCATAGCTCGTCCACATGCTTGGAAAGGAGATTTATGAGGCTTTCTTTGTAACGAGGCCTGCACTTAGAACACCCGATACTGTTCAAGCGAACAACAAAACCCTCAAGTCCCAAGCATTGGTAAACCCTGATAAGCAAAGAGATAACCTCTGCATCCAAGGCAGGTGAAGAGGCTCCCAGTGCTTCAACTCCAAACTGAGTGTGTTGCCTTAGGCGTCCCAATTGAGGACGCTCATATCGAAACATGGGTCCGATATAGTAAACCTTGACAGGCTGAGGACCGGCCCACATCTTATTTTCGAGGTAAGACCTGACAACCGGCGCTGTGCCTTCAGGGCGCAACGTGATGCTGCGCTCCCCCTTGTCAAGAAAGGTATACATTTCCTTCTCTACAATATCAGTGCTTTCTCCGACGCCTCTTTGAAAAAGCTCAGTATGCTCAAAAATCGGGGTCCTGATCTCAGCATATCCGGCATTGCGGCATACCGACCTTACAGTCTCCTCCAGTAGTCGCCATATGCCCGGTGTCTCAGGAAATACGTCTATCGTTCCCCTGGGCGCCCTGATGCGTGTCATGGATTTGCCCCCTTAGTCATCCGCCTGCTCTTGGGATTCGAGAGCTTTGTCTCTCTCCTCCAAGAGCGCCCGAATTTCTTCAACCTTAGCCTGCTGTTTCTTGACATCGTCACCAGTGCCCACTGTCTTCAGAAGAGACTCGAGACGGACATGAAGCAGAATGTCAAGCCCACCGTATTCAGAAGCCGCCTTAAATTCATCTGCGGCAAGCTCGTTGGAACCCTTATCTCTGTATGCTAACCCCAAGAGGAGTCTTATATATGGATCTTCCGGCCGCAAGTCAACAGCCTTCTCGAGAGCTTCAGTAGCGTGTTCCAGGTCGTCATTACTCATGTGAGCCTGGGCGACACCTACGTGCAAATAAGCGTTGTCCGGATCTAAGGCTATGGCTGAGTCATACTCAACAATAGCTTCCTCGTAGTCTCTTTCTTGGAGCTTCACCAAGGCCCTCAATTCAGCGTCCATGAGTTTAATGTCGGCTTCATTACGAAGCCCTTCAAGCCACTTAGTCAAAGCGTCTTCTTGTGCTTCCGTTCTGAGTCTTGTTTCGATTTCAGACCGCTTTTTATCAAACTCTTCTCCTTCAGCAGGATTTTCTGTTTCATCTGTGTAAGTCTTCTTGACCTCGTCTTCAGATACCGTGACTCCTGCTTGGACTTGGGCAAACAGCTTCTGGATTGTCAAACGATCCTTTATCAGGTTTTTGAACTGGGTCTCTGTGACGTTATTTGCAGAGAGAGCGTCCCGGAAATCCTCCTTGCTGGGAAAGGCCTCTTCCTGTAACTTAAACTCCTCGTTAATCTCTTTTGATGAGACACGAATCTTCTCTTTCGCTGCGGCATCTGTGATCAAGGCAGTATTAATGAACTGATCAAGCAAAGAGGCGCGGATAGGTCCGATAGTCTCAGGAAGCACCCTTCCGGTATATTGGTACTCAGCAAGAATCGCATTTCTATACCCTTGCTCAAAAGCTTCTCTTGTTATGGACCTCCCGTTGACGGTAGCGATAACCCCGTAGCCATCTTGAGAAGGCTCTCTGACCATTACCGAGCCTGTATATAGCAACCCTCCTACGAAGGCAATGGCTAACACTATAACCAAAATCTTAGTAAGCCTGGCGCCTTTTTTTCCACGAAAGCCCCTGAACAAGGGCATCTCCCCCAATCTTCAAAGCTATGTTGTGAGTCTATCTCACAGTCCACCTGGTTGTCAACGGCCGCCCCCGATCACCTATTAGAACTTTACACTACCGGCCCACACGCTCTCTGCCGATAGTGGTGGAAGGACCATGCCCTGGATAGACACGTGTTTCATCAGGAAGGACAAGGAGCTTCTCTTCAATGGATTTGACAAGCTCATCATAGGAGCCGCCCGGGAAATCGCAACGCCCGATCCCCCCTGAAGCAAAAATTGTGTCTCCTGAGAAGACTACCCCTTCCCCAAGCAGAGAAATGCTACCAGGAGTGTGGCCCGGGGTATGCAGTACTTCAAGACAAACACTACCTGCGCACACTATGTCACCTTCAACAAGGAGCACATCTGCAGGCGGACTTGTCTTGCCCTTGGCTAAATTGCCTAAAGCCCGCGAAAGACTCAGAGTAGGGTCAAGAAGTGAAGGCGCATCTTCAGTACCTATAGCAATAACTGCTCCCGTAGCTTCTGCCAATGCCTTGTTTGCGGTTATGTGATCCACGTGTCCGTGGGTATTCACAATTGTCCTACATACTAAACCTGCTGCCTTCAATTCCCCCAGTAATAGATCTGACTCGTCTCCCGGATCGATAACTATGGCTTCCTTTGATGTTTCACACCCCACTATATAGCAATTAGTCCCAAACGGTCCTACACGGATGGTCTTAAGTATCATGGATGCAGAAACCCCTTTCCCAAGCTTCCCGTACTGATCACAGTAAGCGACTTCCGAATGCGGCAAGTCACCTATGGGCACTGCTGTATACGGTCTTTATGATGTAAATAGTATCCGGATACTGTCCAAACGCCGGGACATGCCATCAACGCCCTCAAGCGGTGCTGTCGGTAATTTAGAATAACTTGTCGCTGTCAAGCAGTATGGTAACCGGACCGTCATTTTCTACAGATACAGTCATCATAGCCTGGAATCTTCCGGTCTCTACTGAGAGGCCGGCTCCCTGAAGTCTTCTGACGTATTCTTCATACATTTCCACGGCTTTCTCCGGCGGTGCAGCATGGCTGAAGCTGGGTCGTCTGCCTCTGCGGCAGTCGCCCCACAAGGTGAATTGGGAGACAACAAGTACTTGTAAGTTCAGTTGTAAGGCGGAAAGATTCATCTTCCCGTCATCGTCTTCGAAGATCCGAAGATTAGCTACCTTATCCACGAGGTAACTCAAATCATCACAAGTATCGTCTTCCCCGACCCCGAGGAAAACCACAAGCCCGGGACCGATGTCACCGACTACCTCATCCTCCACAGTAACTCTGGCAGACTTGACTCTCTGAACTACGGCTCTCATCAATACCTCACTCTCTGTCTATACGGACGGGATTTAGACTGATACTGATTTCCCAGGACGTAAGCCTATCTGCTGCACTCTGCGTACGGCTGTTACTCCTTTGATGCGTCCGACCCTCTCTATAACCGAATTCAAATGGTCGGCGCCGGTTATCTCCACAACCATGTTAACAATGGCTACGTGATCTTTACTTGTCTGAGCGTTTACAGCGCTTATGTTTGCGCGGAGCCCTGTAACGGCATTCATAATATTGGTTAGGAGCGCGACTCTGTCCATAGCCTCAATCTCGAGCTCCACAGGGTATGAGTTTTCCTGGCCGAATACCCACTCGACGTCTATACAGCGTTCAGGTGACGTCTTTAGCCAGGCAATATTCGGACAATCCCGCCTATGCACCGAAATTCCCTTACCCCTGGTAATATAACCTATGACCTCATCCCCCGGGACAGGATTGCAGCACCTGGCCATCCTGGCTAGGACGTTATCCGCGCCTTTTACCTTAATTCCTTGGGTTTCTTCAGGTTTTCTCCTCGGGGTGAGCGGAGTCGGTTCCTTCTCCTCTCTTGCCTTCTCAGGTTTTTCCGGTGCAAGTCGCCCGACCACGAGGGCGGCTGAGATCTTGTTGTCACCTACCGAAGCCAGGAGATCGTCCGCATCTTGAAATCCCAGACGATTTGCAGCAACCTGCAGTTTCTCTTCTTTGAGGTTTTCGTGGACCTCCATACCTTGACGCCGTAATTCCTTCTCTAGGAGATCACGGCCTCGGGGTAAGGATTCGCTGCGCCGCTCTTCTCTGACCCATTGGCGTATTTTGCTTCTGGCTTTTGATGTCTTGACAAAAGCCAGCCAGTCCCAGCTGGGGCCGGTTTGCCCTTTTGATGTGACTATTTCCACGATATCGCCGTTGGTAAGCTGATAATCCAAAGGCGTCATTTTCCCGTTGATCCTTGCGCCTACGCATCTATGTCCTATGTCTGTATGCACGCTATAAGCAAAATCTACAGGAGTGGATCCTGCAGGTAAGCTCTTCACATCACCTTTTGGGGTAAACACAAAGACTTCGTCTTTGAAAAGATCGATTTTCAGAGTCTCCATGAAGTCATGGACGTCTTTCATGTCCCTTTGCCATTCCAAGAGTTGCCTGAGCCATGAAAGCTTCTCTTCAAACTCGTTGGTGGCTTGAGTGCCTTCTTTGTACCTCCAGTGGGCTGCTATACCATATTCGGCTGTTCGATGCATTTCCCAAGTTCGAATCTGGATCTCCAAAGGCTCCCCCTTCGGACCTATTACTGAAGTATGGAGAGATTGATACATGTTCGACTTAGGCATTGCTATATAGTCTTTAAATCTGCCGGGTATTGGCTTCCAAAGGGAATGAACAGCACCAAGAGCTGCGTAGCAATCTCTCACATTGCTGACGATGATTCGAACTGCGATTAAGTCGTAAATCTCATCAAAGGTCCTGCCCCTCATCCTCATTTTCTCAAAAATGCTGTAGAAGTGTTTAGCCCGCCCCTGCAATTCGCAGGGGATATTCCCGTCGTCAAGGCTCTTTCTGAGTATATCTTTGGCTTCTTCAATGAGGCTTTCTCGTTCCTTGCGTTTCCTTGCGACTTTCTCCACAAGCTTGTAGTATTCACCCGGCTCCAGGTACCTCAAAGCCAGATCTTCAAGCTCCCACTTAATTCTCCACATTCCGAGCCTGTGGGCAAGCGGTGCATAAATCTCCAGAGTTTCCTTGGCTATTCGCGCCTGCCTATCCCAGGGGAGATGACCTAAGGTCCGCATGTTGTGGAGTCTGTCAGCCAACTTGATGAGGACTACGCGAATATCCTGGGCCATTGCAAGGAACATCTTCCTGAGGTTCTCAGCTTGCTGCTCTTCTCTGGACATAAGAGGGACCCTGCCGAGTTTTGTAACTCCGTCAACCAAGAGGCCGATTTCGTCCCCGAATGTCGCCTTAATCTCAGTAAGGGTTATGTCTGTGTCTTCAATTACATCGTGGAGCAACCCTGAAGCAATTGTAGTAACGTCCATTTCAAGTTCGGCGAGGATAAGCGCAACCTCAAGAGGGTGAAAAATATACCAATCCCCTGAGTCACGGCGCTGTCCTGCATGTGCACGTGAAGCAAAGTCATAGGCCCGTGTTACAATGTCAACAGGGGCATTAGGAGCGTATTGCTTTACCTTGTCAAGCACATCCTCGATGGTTACTCCCATAGATACCACCTATGCTTCGGCCCGGATTTTCTTTTGGGCGAACGACTTATTCAGCCATCTTCCGGCTTGTATACCTTGCATCGATTATACATCAATTAGGCATGATTTTCAGCGACTCTCAAACCTTTTACATTAAGTTGAGGCTGAATTATTCCATTCCACTCGTTAACCTCAATTGTGTATATCAGGTCAATCTCCTTTTCGAGGTAGGGATAAAGCCGTGAGGCCAGATAGCCTAAGCCGAATCCTATACCGTCATGTTCTCTGCCTGCTTGGGAAAGCCTCAATTTCAAATGCCTGCCACCTGCCCCGACGCTTCGGTACTCCTTGAGTATGACTCCTGTTGAAAGAAACATCGGTGTCGGGTTGGCAACACCAAACGGCGCCAACATAGCAATGTCTTTTGCGACTTCCAAGTTGATCTTATCTAGGACCAGCTCCTGATGGCAAAGGATCTTGGGTAGAAAATCATCTTCGCAAAGAACGCTCCGCCCGACTTCGTTTATTTCCTCACGGAATCCGTCTATTGCATGGCGGGATACAGCGATTCCCGCAGCATATTTATGGCCTCCGAAACGCAGGAGAGTGCCGGAGCAAAGAGAAAGCGCTTTATATAAGTCGAATTCAGGGATGCTCCTTCCGGAACCTCTGCCTTCATCGCCGTCAAGAGATATCAAGATCGTAGGACGATTGAATTCCTCTACGAGCCTGGACGCGACAATCCCGATTACTCCCGGGTGCCATCTTTCATTTGCCAAGACAAGGACACTGTCAACCGGTTGGCCTCCACAGGTTTCCACCATGGACGACGCTTCCTCGAATATCCTCATTTCCATATCTTGTCGCTCAGAGTTGACATTGTCCAGGATCTCAGCGATATCCATAGCCTTCCCAGGCGAATCAGTCAACAAGAGTTCTGCGCAAAGTGAAGCATCGCCAATCCTGCCTGCGGCATTAAGGCGCGGGGCAAGCACAAACCCTACGGTTCCTGCAGTAATTATTCGGTCGGTAAGGCTACAGACTTGGATAAGAGACTTCAACCCCAAATTCTCGGTTCGGTTAATCTTTGCCAGGCCTTGCTTTGCGAATATCCTGTTCTCCCCGACAAGGGGAGATACGTCAGCAATGGTGCCGAGGGCGACGAGATCGAGAAGGCGGTCTGGCGGGTTCAACACATTCGGTGTGCCTTTGACAGTCCTAAGAAGGGCCTGAACCAGCTTATAAGCTACACCTACCCCTGCAAGATCTCGAAAAGGGTAGAGTTCGTCATGGCGCTTGGGATTAATGACTGCAACTGCCGATGGGAGCTCTCCATGGGGTTCGTGGTGGTCTGTAATAATCACGTCCATGCCAAGACTCTGTGCAAGCTGAACCTCAAGGAATGCTGTAATACCGCAATCCACTGTAATCAGCAGGGATGCGCCGTCTCTTGCTATGCTCCTGACTGCCTCAGGATTCATTCCGTATCCTTCGTCAATACGGTCAGGAATATAATAGTCAATGTTTGCTCCGAGACTTGCGAGGACATCCACGAGGACGCATATGGACGTAATGCCGTCTACATCATAGTCACCGTACACCACGATTTTCTCGCCGTCTTCAATCCCTCGAATTATTCTTTCTACAGCCTTCTCCATATCATTAAGGAGATTCGGGTCTTCAAGATCTACAAGATCCGCCCGCAAAAACGCCTCAGCGTCATTTGCGTTCCGGATTCCTCTCTGTGCCATCAAGTCTGCCACAAGCGAAGGAATGCCCAGAGCGTCACTGATGACCCTACTTCTTGCCCGGGCTTCTTCAGGCATTTCTGACAGCTTCCACACACAATTAGTCAATCTCTCACTCCCCAACTACTTCATCCTATCCACTTAGGTGACATGCGTTACATGTTCTTGTTCTCACCGCCTTGAGGCTCAGGAAGGATTTCCATGGCTTGCGTGGCTTCCAATTCAACTTGAAGAGCTGATACAAGGCGTTGTTCAGTCTCAAGCTCCTTAGCCTTGACATGAATTGCCTCTGTCAGGTTTTCAACCTCTTTTCCCAAGCGGACACTGTTTTCTCGCGTTTCATCCAGCTCCGTGGCAACAGCATCTAGTTTGGCGTTACATGACCTAAGTGAAAGCCTGAGTCCGATTTCCCTGACGAAAGTAAACAAGCCTACAGCCAGGGCCCCTGCCGCTGCAGAGCCTAAGATTACTATTGCTAAGGAAATATCTTTGAGCTGCCACTTAAAAAATGAGATGGACACCAGAGCAGAGTTTTGAATGGCAAACATTGCCACAAGAACGGCAAATGCCAACGCTACTATGGCAATGGCAAGCAACGATATCATCTCCTAACTTCAAAAGTATGAGGGTGGCCGAATATATGTTTTGGGGATATTCGCCAAGTAGCTCAGGAAATCCTGCCTCTAGCGGTGACCCTCCTTGGCGCTTTCTCGTCTTCCGGCTCTTACCAGGTTCACTAGAATATCCTTGTCAAATTCGTCCACTATATAGAGTTTACCATGAGCCACGTCGACGAGGCGAGAGAGAAAATCACGGTTAGGTTGAAGGCCCACACACATGAACGTAATTTTCCTGTCCGCTATGGATTTTGCAGCTGTAAGAGCATCTCTTGCAGGATCCGCAGTCCAGCGATTCATAGTGGGAATACCGTCGGTTATCAGGATAAGAAGGACGTCTTTTAGCTTTCTTGCCTTGATGAAATCCAGCGTATCAGCGATACCTGCCGCAAGCGGAGTCAGACCTGCAGGTTGGATTCTTTTCACTCCTTCTTCGATTGCTTTCTTTGATCTGGTAGACGCAATGTGGATCTTGACATCACGCTCTTGAAACGTTAACACACTGATTTTTACCCGACATGCCATAGTCAAGTGGCGTATCAGATACTTCGCAGCTCGAATCCGTCGCCCTACCATACTCGCGCTGGCGTCTATCAAAAGGCAGATTTCCGGCGGATGTGTGGAACGACGCCGGTAAACTTGTATGTCCTCACGTAGAAATCCGGGCGAAGTAACCCCCTGCGCCTGACGTCTTGCCAGAGAAGTGACAACTGTCTCCGGAATAGCAATAGTGTCACACCATTCTCCTTCTTTGAGGGATCTCGCAGTTTTTGCAATTCTCGGCGCATCGCCGCGGGCTTTCTTGCGGAACTGGCCTTCTTCATGTCGAGGAAACCTTCTCACAATCGGCATTTTCCTAATAAGCCGCCTGATTGCGGCTTCAATTTCTGAAGCACACGCACTCAGGATGCTTCTTACTTCCGTGCCTTTCGGAGTCAGCGTAAACTTGCCCATCTCGCGTCCTATAAGTTGCAAGAAGGTAAGCCTTTCTATAACCTCATCCAGGTCCCCCACGTCTGAGCGGATATCCGGAGGAATACTGCCTGATGATGTAAGGCTTTCAAGGAGTTTTGCCATGTTGACCCTTCCGCCGAACTCCTCTGCCATAGATGCTACGGCGTCCACCCGGGATTCCTGATTCAGAGACTTCCAGTCTCGGTCAGCCGGCCTCCTTCCTGCCTCATTCAGGTGTGAGTCGAAAATGCTGGAATACGGAGAAAGGTCAGCCTTTCCTTTCCCTTCCAAGTGAGAAATGTGCTCCACCTTGCGGATTTCAATTCCCTGATTCGTGAGCTCAGCTTCTATGGCACTGACAATGTAGAACACGACTGCCAGGCAATTATCAGGTAACATAGCAGCTAGGTGCACATGATTATAGTGGGCTTTTCTCAACGAGAATTTTCTGCCGTAATTTAGAGATCCGCTGATTCTGCCCCCGCCGCTCCCTGTCTGCATGTCAATAAGATCCAAGAGTTCCCCTGCTGTAGGGAATAGGAGCCCTCTGGCATGATGGAGCACAGGATTGCGGAAATACTCATGTACAGCCTGTCTAATTGCTTCCGCAACTCCTCTATGATCAATCTCACCGATTTCATGGAAAGTATCAATGTGCAGTATTTCGTTTTTCTTTAGCCTTGAGTAGAAGGCACAACCTGCATCCTGATTAATGACAATCTTCACTTCACCAGGTTCTCTGGGATAGATCACATGTACTCTACGGCTAATTACAGTAGTCTCACCAATCCTAAGACCCCGTCCCATCCGGAACTCAGTCAGCATCGACTTGACCAGGCGGTGACTGTCATATCGCAAGAAAGCCAAGTGGCGGAAATCATTCATCTTATCCTGAGGTCCTCCTCGGTAAACAGAATATCCCCGCCTGCAAGTTGGAAGAGGGATTTAGCCTTGCCGGGAGGCGCGGACACGTCGACATCTCTGGGATCGGCTATGCTTGTCCCACCTCCTGCTGCATACCGCCGTCCATGCCCTGTTTGGCCTCGGGACACGCCTGTACCGGTCGCAAACCCTCTTTCCTGCAGGCTGTGGTGTCTCCTTGACACATCAGGACGAATCAGTCCCATACCTTTCATAAGCCTGTCCCATAGGGATTCAGGCTTCATGGAAGTATCACCGCCTCTTGCCAAGCCTCTCGAATTCTGCTGACAGGTTTGTCCCTCATCTACGTTATCTCCCGAATCATCCGGAGTCCTGTCTTGATCCCTATGCCTGCCACGTCTGGATTCGTACTCATCAAGAAACTTGCTGATGTTGATGAGTGTTGCACCGTCAACGCGGTGGCGAAGGGTAATAGCCAATACTCCCCTGATATCGTCAAGTAACACTCTGGTTCTGGAGTTCATTGCGGCCCTGGCCCGTGCGCCGAGAGAAATCGCTTCTACGGCCCTCAGGCTTTCTATGCCGAAACCAACATATAGTTCAGCCAGAAGTGACGACAAGTCATCCGGCAAGGAAATCTTCCGCAATACATCTGCTTTTTGAGGGACAAAGCCTCCGTGTTGAAGCCGTGGAGATTCTTCCTCTGCGGTGTAGCCGGACAGAATCTCTTTTACTGTATCGTGGTTCTGCGGCCGCCCCATGTTTACCACAAAATCGAACCTGTCTGACAATTGCCTTCTGATATCTTCGAGCGCCCCCGGTTCTTCATCAGGATTACTGGCAGCCCAAACACAACACATGACCGGTAGCGTAAAAGTGGGCAAACCTGTTTCTTCTACCTGGAGGCGCCCGGGTTTTGTCCCCATGACGTCAAGGAGGACGTCTGTAAGTTCAGGGGAGGTATCCGCCAGTCTGTTTATCTCATCAACGAAAATGATGCCTCGATACGCCCTGGGTATTACTCCCGGCAAGAGGGCTACTTCAGGCTGATTCGGGTCCACTACTTTCGCCAGGTCTATGCTGCCCACAACAGTCCCGAGTTTCGCAGCATGAGATATCTCAAGAAATGGAATGGAGACAGACTCGGTGCCTAAGAGAGAGAGGTCGCCGGACTCCATGTTCCGATGAATCGGACAGTGGGGATTAGTTGGTTCACAGTTGTAAGAACATCCTGCAATTCGTTCTATGGAAGGAAGAATGCTCTTCATGGCCCTGACAACTGTGGTCTTGCCTGTACCACGAAGGCCTTCCACGTGAACGTGAATCGGCCGGCCTGCGATGAGGGACAAGACAGACATTTCCAAGGCATCAACTAATGATTGATTGCCTTCATGTACTACAAGGTCTCGATATTTCTTCAATATGGGCACCTCCAAAGTGTAACGCGGCATCAGTGGGCAGCTATTGATATTATGGCCTTGCCATAATAAGCGCATACCGCGAAACAAGTGCCCTCATTTCCCAAAGATGTAACTCATTTACCGATAATTCTCTTCTTCCATGCCGAGTTTTCTCAAGCGGTACTGAAGGGTCTGGCGAGGTATTCCCAGGAGGCGAGCAGTTTGAGATACATTGCCTTCCGCTTTGGCAAAAGCCCGGCGGATAAGCGCATTTTCCAAATCTCGGACAGTCTCACGAAAGTCACCGCTCAGTTCCATATCTTGAATAATGTCATTAAGAGGCTGTGGCAAACCTTCCGGAGCAAGCCCCGACTTCCTAATGTGCTCGGGCAGATGCTCACGGAGAATCATGTCCCCGTCCATCATATGCATGGCCCCTTCAATCGCATGCTCCAGTTCACGGACATTTCCCGGCCAATCATAGGACAGAAACAATTGAAAAACTTCGTCTGAGACGCCTTTCACATTCATCATGAGTTGACTGTTGAATTTATCAACAAAGTGGTCTATCAAGAGGGGTATGTCCCCGCGTCGCTCTCGAAGCGGTGGGATTCCCAGGCAAATCACGTTTAACCTGTAATATAGGTCGTTTCTCAATAGGCCCATGGCAACCGCTTCCTCGGGCAGTCGTGTCATGGCAGCTACAACTCGTACATCTACCATGCGTTCCTTTATGTCACCTACACGACGCAAGCGCTTCTCTGAAAGGACTCGCAGTAATTTTCCTTGCAAGCTGGAAGGCATGGAATCAATCTCATCAAGAAAAATTGTACCGGAATCAGCCAGCTCAAAAAGGCCGGGCCGGTCATAAGCGCCCGTAAATCCACCTTTTGTCGTTCCGAACAGTATCCCCTCAAGCAGCCCTTCAGGAAACGCTGCACAATTCTGCGCAATAAACGGCCCGGCTCCCCTGGGACCGGCGTTGTGAATAGCCTGTACAAACAGCTCTTTCCCGGTTCCGGTTTCACCGTGAACAAGGACAGATGATATGCTTCCTGCAGCTCTTGCAGCTTTTCGTTTCAGATCCAGTAGACATTCACTCTCGCCGATTATGTCCTTAAAAGTGTAGTGCGCACGATCTGAACCGATATCTCGCCTGCCTTCGCGCTTCGCGAACAACTCCATCTGAAGATCGACAATACGGTGGGCCATCTCCTGTATGAGTGTTATGTCACGAGAGACCTCCACAGCCCCGATAAGCCTACCCCCAACGGTTACAGGCAGAGTGGAGTTTACTGTAGTTATCGTATCTCCCTTGTAATTCATGAAGGTCTGCTCCCTGTTAGACACAGCTTGCCCAGTTTTGAGCACCTGAAGCAGGGTGCTGGTTTCTCGGCATAGCGAAGGAAATACTTCCAGTACGTGTTTGCCAACGACTTCTTCAGGCTTCAAATTATCCAGATTCGCAGCTGCTCTGTTATAGAAGACTGTTACGCCGTTCCTGTCCACAACTTGAATGCCTTCATCTATGGAATCAAGAATCAGATGAAAGTTCTGAAGTAGCTGACCGGAGTCGCTATCCAGATTTGAATTGGCAGTTCTCGGGCCCATTACATCCATGACCATCACTCCTCGGGCATGACCGCTGATCTTTGGGCGTCCTACCTCTACTTTTCTGGATGGATCCCGAGTTTCCTTCAATGGGTCATCAAGTTTTCCGGCACGGCAAAACGGGACGGGAAAGGCTGTGACTAGTTATCCAGAGCAAGTTCCACAAGGAAAGCGATAAGGTCGGGAAACTCTATTCCTGCAGCCTTTGCGGCATCAGGGATTAGACTGGTTCGGGTCATACCGGGGATTGTGTTCACCTCCAGTATGTAAGTCTCATCCCCCGGTGTGACAATGAAGTCGGATCGTGAGATGCCTCGACACCCCAGAGCCCAATGAGCCTTCAGCGCCCCTTCCTGGGCTGCCTCATAAGCATGAGCCTCTATTTCGGCAGGAATGATATGTTCACTCATGCCGGGAGTGTACTTGGCTTCGTAGTCATACAAGCCTGTGGCAGAGCGGATTTCGATTACCGGCAATGCTTGGGGTTGATCATTACCCAATACCCCTACGGTAATCTCCGTGCCTGATATGTATTCCTCGACTAAGACCTCATCGTCGTACTTAAATGCCTTCAAAACCGAGTTCTCCAGATCCTCGGAAGACCTGACTACAGTCAATCCTATGGTTGAACCTTGCTTATTAGGTTTTACCACCAGCGGATAAGCCAGGTCTCTTGCAACCTGTCCTATCATACCTTGAAGCCCTGCTTTCTGCAGCGCATGACTGCTGACTAAGATATCCTTAGGGCAGAGGAGACCTTCAAGGCGAAACAGTTTCTTTGAAATTGCTTTGTTCATAGCCAGGGCGCTGGCAAGAACCCCGGATCCTACATATGGAAGTCCGAGTATGTCCAGAAGACCCTGAAGACACCCGTCTTCCCC
>DGZL01000057.1:366-802 GCA_002398515.1 Firmicutes bacterium UBA4981 | reverse complement strand
CCCTGAAGACACCCGTCTTCCCCATACTTCCCGTGTAGGGCGATGAAGACTACGTCAGGCCTGGCTTCCGCAAGAGCAGTCACGACATTATCATCCAGATCTAAAGCTGTGACGTCAAAACCCTTCTCCACCAGGGCAGAACTTACTTGCCGCCCTGTAAGCAGCGATATTTCTCTCTCTGCAGATTTTCCACCGTAAATTAGTGCAACTCTCTTTTTCATAGTATCCTTCGGCAAACCTGGCGCAAGAACTGCTTGGAATTGCCTGTGCTCCTTTCTTGACATGGCTTATAGAATCATAACCGGTAGAATAACGGCCCCATAACCCTTACTGCAATAATTGAGATCAAGAATACGTATATGGCTATCGTAGCCATGACAATACATGTGGCAAAGGAGATCACTTCTCCGGAAATCCCCCCGCATCGTCTGGCTGT
>DGZL01000057.1:0-138 GCA_002398515.1 Firmicutes bacterium UBA4981 | reverse complement strand
CCCCCGCATCGTCTGGCTGTAATCACCCAGGTCATCTCGAATATTATTACAAGAGATAAGACAGCTGCGCACTTCACTATCGAAACGAGGCCCACAACTGCACCCCCGGACAAATAAAGACTCTATATATTCTATGTC
>DGZL01000085.1:3322-4521 GCA_002398515.1 Firmicutes bacterium UBA4981 | reverse complement strand
GCGATTCACGTAAAAGGCGAGCCAATAGCAATGCATGATCCAAGATTTGAACCTGCTATGAGTGTAATCTACAGGATGTTCCCGGGGAAACACATACAGGCTTCCCAGTTCAGCAAGCCTCCCGGATTTGCAGATGACCAGCCTGGTTATGGAGAAAGGCCTGAGCACCAAGGGGGTCGAGGTACATACCTGAAGCCTCGTGAATGCCTATGCAATATAGTAAACTGCTCAGGAGTATGTCTGTTTGGATATCTTTCTACCTATGCAGAATGTATCCCTGAGTTCTTATCTGCAGTCACCGGACTAAAGTGGGGATTACCAGAAGCGCTCGAAGTCGGTGAACGCATATCCAATATGAGACAGGCATTCAATATCCGGGAAGGAATAAACCTTGTGAAAACACAGTTCCCACCCAGAGCTCTCGGCATCCCGCCTCTTGAACATGGCCCTACCGGCGGATTTTCCGTTGACAGAGACCTAATTCTCTCTGAATACCTAAATGCGATGGACTGGTCACACGAAGACGGACGACCGTCCAAGGAGAAACTCCTGGAACTCGGAATGGCAGACATTGCCCAAGATCTTTATCCGGCTTGAAGCGGTGTCTTCGAAAAAGCCCCGAAGAAGCGGCTTGCTTCCTCGGGGCTTTTTTCCCTATGGCGCTCAACACTCAATTTCCCTCAAACGCCTCCACCCTGTTTATACCGTTGCCACAGAATGGACTAAACATGTTCAAACCGTCCGGTAAAGAATCTCAATACCGACGGCTCGTAGACCCATTTGAGGCCCCGTATATCGCTTGCCTCAGCAAGCAGACTCTCTACTGAATCTGCTACGTAGTCCAGATGTGCATTTGTGTAGACCCTACGTGGGATAGTGAGGCGGACCAGTTCGAGTTTGGGATGATAGTTGTTACCATCCTTATCCCTGCCTGCAGACACGATGCCTCGCTCCATGGTCCTCACACCGGAATGCTCATATATTGCGGCTGCCAGGGCCTGAGCAGGCAGTTCATCCTGGGACAGGTGAGGAAGGAATCTTCTGGCGTCAACAAATACCGCATGGCCTCCTACAGGCTTTACAATGGGGACGCCTCTTTGGCTCATTCTGTTGCCGAGGTATATGACTTGTTCTACACGATGCCTTATGTAGTCGTAGTTCATGGCTTCTCTGAGCCCTCTGGCGAATGCTTCCATGTC
>DGZL01000085.1:0-3045 GCA_002398515.1 Firmicutes bacterium UBA4981 | reverse complement strand
AGGTCCTCCTCGTTTACGGCAAGGAAACCGCCCATGTTGACAATTCCGTCCTTCTTGCCGCTCATGGTGCAGCCGTCTGAATAGGAGAACATCTCCAGCACGATTTCAGCAATGGTTTTGTCTTCGTAACCTGCTTCACGCTTCTTTATGAAATAGGCGTTCTCAACACAACGCGTCGCGTCAAATATCACTCGAATCCCGTATCTTTGGGACATTTCGTATACAGCCTTTAAGTTTTTCATGCTTGTAGGCTGTCCCCCTGCCATATTCACTGTTACTGCAACGCATATGTAAGGAATCTTCTCCGGGCCGACCTTCTTGATAAGAGCTTCATATTTCCCAAGGTCTACGTCGCCCTTGAAAGGAATGTCATCCCGCTCGGGTTCGTGGGCTTCATCTCTGATTACATCCACGAAAGTCCCGCCTTGTAGCTCCATGTGGGTTCTGGTGGTAGTGAAATACATGTTCCCGGGAATATACATCCCGGGCTTAACCAGGATCTGCGATATCAAGTTTTCGGCCCCTCTGCCCTGGTGAGTGGGGACCACATACCTAAACCCGAACAATTCCCTTACTGTCTCTTCAAGGTGGATCCAGTTCTCGCTCCCTGCATAAGCTTCATCACCTAACATCAACCCGGCCCATTGATAATGGCTCATTGCGTTTGTCCCGCTGTCAGTCAGGAGGTCAATGAATACATCTCTGGATTTCAGCAGGAATGTGTTGTAACCGGCTTCCTTGATTCTCTTGGCCCTTTCCTCCTTCGGCAAGAGAGTTATGGGCTCAACCATCTTGATCTTGTAGGGTTCCGGTATATACTCAGACTCCACTTGCGCGTCCCTCCTTAAAGAACTCACTTGATGAACTATAGAAGACAGCTCCCTACACAATGTAGTTTTCGCCATCACCCCATGGAATTACCTTCTTTTCGCCTGCTTCATGTAAAGATCTTAAACCCCGAGATCCCGAGACTTTCGTAACCTCCGCAAAAACCGCGTTGGCAAAAAGCCTCCTGACTCTGAGAATGTGTTGGTTTGACCGCGTAAATTGCAGCCTGTTGGTAAGCAGCACGACGACAACCTCGTGCCTGGGATCTATCCACATCACTGTGCCAGTGAAGCCTGTATGTCCGAAACAGCCCGGAAGCGCAAGATCTCCCAGAGGACCGCCGGGGGTCGCAAACTGCCACCCGAGGCCGCGATTGTCATCCCCGGGGAGGCCTTCTGTCCAGTTTCGTTGCGCAATGCGAATTGCCGCACTGCTGAGGATTGGCTTTCCATTGTAAACCCCTTCATTTAGGTACATCTCGCCGAACTTCAGAAGATCTTCCGCTGTAGAGAACAGCCCCGCATTCCCCGCCACTCCGTCGAGCCATGCAGCATTTTCATCATGGACCACCCCACATGGGATATCACCTGCAATATGCCGCGCGCTCCATTCACGTTGTGAGGCAGCCATCTCAAGCTGCGCAAATGCTTCCATTATCTCTTTACCGCGCGAAGTGGCTGATCTAGGTTCAGTCGGAACGAGTCTTTCCCGAATCCTGTCAGGCACAGGCCTGTCAAGCGGCAAGAACATCGTGTCCTTCATTTCCAAAGGATCGAAGATCCGTTCTTGCGCGAATTCATCCAAGGCCATACCTGTAATTTTCTCAATTATCCAACCCAAGAGGATGAACCCGGAACATGAATACTGCACACGGGTTCCAGGAGGCCAACTTAGCTCTACACCTCGCATGAAAGACGGGATATCCTCACGCCTCGCGCCCGTCTTGAAAAGCGGTGTCCATCCTGTAAGCCCCAGGGTTTGGGTGAGAAGGTGCTTGATTTGCGCTTTTCCCAGCGGATGATCAGCAAGGCAAGGCGCAAAATGCTCAATTGGATCATCAAGCCCGATCTCCCCGTAATCGACGAGAACCAGCGCTGCCGTGGTGGTGGCAACTGCCTTTGTCAGGGATGCCAGATCGAATACACAATCAGTTGACATAGGGACAGGTTCCGGCGAGAGCCGCATGAAACCGAAGGCTTCATGCATGAGCATATTCCCTTGCTTCGAAACAAGGGCTACAGCTCCTGGATATGCATGCACTTTCGGATCAGTGCCGCACCATTTCCGGATCACCTTTGACGCCCTACTCTCTTCAAATGTTTCTATAGTCAATGCAAAAGCCTCCTATACATTAACCAAAATTCTTGCCCGTGCCGGACTTTCCTGCTATAGTATGGACAAAACCCGAGATGAATGTTATGCAGGCGATACGTGGCATTTCAAACACATACGCAATGCCCGATTCACCCCATGGAGGCGGTAATATTGGTAGTAGGCGTCCCGAAGGAAATCAAAGACAATGAGTACAGAGTAGCAATAGTGAGGACTTCTACATTTGCCTTAACTAATGCGACCCTTCTGTATCAGAAAGTCACGTAGTTCTATAGTTCTGTCAATTACGCAGTAACGCACTCCTTCATCGACGCATATCTTGGTGATAGCCCGTCTGCTAACGGGTAGGCCAACTGAAAGGTGGCAACAGATGATGGAGAATTTGCTTTCCAAGGAAGCCGAGGCGTTCTTTGCACAGTCGCTGCACAGCCACCCGATTGGGACTTTACTCAGGCAATGCACGAATGCAACCACACTGCCTTGGGCTATTGAGTTCAAGTGCGGCAATTGCTGCAAGAAGGCGTCTGGCGCGAGGCTTGTAGGAATATGCGGAGGACTTTTGATTCTTGCGCCTTTTGATCCTTCGGGCATAATCGTTGAGCTTTTCGGCGAAGAAGGCGTAATAAACACTGAGACCGCCAGATTAGTATTGATACCTTTGGATAACGTATGCAGCCTGGAAGTCATCGCCCTTGATGTGAACGGCGGTTAACCTGCAGATAGTCTAGAAGGAGGAGGGTTTTTCTCTCCTCCCTATCACAACTTTATTGTACCCTGCGGCATGCTTTCGAACCTTCGGGACTTCTGTTTCCTGCAGCCTTACGAACCGCGCGCAATGACGTGACGCAGTATCGCACTCCTCCATCAACGCATATCTTAATGATA
>DGZL01000160.1:11279-11569 GCA_002398515.1 Firmicutes bacterium UBA4981 | reverse complement strand
TTGGCGAATTAGGAGAAGAGGGGCCCAACATGTCTTAGGCCCCTCTTCTTATGTTCCGGGCCCGGTACGACTGTTGAGTAGATGGTATGAAAGAACTCCCGTTACGACAGACCCCATTAAGTCGCGTTGACATACGCGTTATTGTGGTATAACATGATGCTCAATCCCTTCAATTCTAATATTGTGCAAAAACTGGCATAGACCAAGTCATCATGTAGGACGACTCAAACGCGTTGTGACAGTGATAGATGAAGTGTCATAATCATTGTCGTGTACACAGACATCGGTAA
>DGZL01000160.1:7518-11081 GCA_002398515.1 Firmicutes bacterium UBA4981 | reverse complement strand
GTCGTGTACACAGACATCGGTAATGAACCGGTGTATCTTCTGACTAAACAACCATCAGGTGGAGATGATGAACATGAGACGGGATGTGGTTGTCGAAACACAGCGCGTCCAGGAGATTTCTGATGGATCCAGTCTCGTCAGAATGAACTTGGTCGACATGTCAGTGAAATGTGAATGTGTTCCTGATACTCTAAGATTTTGCGGAGGGAGACAGCTCACTTCGCGAATAGTGTCTGAAGAAGTTCCTGCGACTTGTGACCCCCTGGGACCGAAGAACAAGGTCGTGATAGCGCCGGGGTTGCTTTCGCATCCGTTTATACCGTGTTCGGGAAGAGCCTCTGTGGGCGCAAAGAGTCCACTCACCGGTGGAATCAAGGAATCAAACGTAGGAGGTACAGCCAGTCACTCTCTTGTTAGGCTCGGCATCAAGGGACTTATCCTGGAAGGCGGGAGGCCTACGGGTGGTCCCTTTATCATAAGGATTACACCGGATGCAATTTCAGTCCTGAATGCAAGTGACATGGCCGGGCTAACCAACTACGATTTGGTGAAGAACCTCAGGGATGAGTTCGGTTCGCAAGTAACCGTGATGTCGGTTGGGCCGGCAGGGGAGAGGCTTCTCCCTATTGCGACTATGGCAGTTACTGACACCCACGGATATCCCAGTAGACATGCGGGTCGAGGCGGGCTCGGCGCCGTCCTCGGGAGTAAAGGGATAAAGGCGATTGTGCTGGAGCCTCCGCGCCGCTCTGCCAGCTCGACTGATAATCTTGTTGGAAGCAAAGAGCTTCGCCTCGTTGCCAAAGACTGGGCTATTTCAATCAGCAAGGCAAAAAAGACATTAACGACGTATGGAACCGCTAATCTTGTGAATACGATTAACCTTCTAGGCGGATTGCCTACCCGCAACTTCAGTTCTGGTCGATTCGAGGAGGCAGATGCAATTTCAGGCGAGACCCTTTCGAGGCTCATCGCCGAGCGAGGGGGACGCTCCGGGCATCCGTGCCACCCTGGGTGTGCCATAAGGTGTTCGAATGTGTACGTAGACGGGGACGGGAAGTACTTGACCTCAGCTCTGGAGTACGAGACGCTTGCTCTCATCGGCGCGAACTGCGGCATCAGCGATCTCGATGCCATCGCAATGGCTGATAGACGTTGTGATGAACTCGGGATAGATACGATGGAAACAGGGGATACGATAGCTGTGGCCATGGAGGCTGGACTTGCGCAGTTCGGAGATGCTGATGCGATGCTGAACTTGGTCGAGGAAGTGGCAAAAGGGACGGTGCTTGGTAGACTTTTGGGGCAGGGGGTCTCGGTTGCAGGTAAAGTGCTGGGGATAACAAGGATACCTGCTGTGAAGGGGCAGGGAATGTCGGCGTACGATCCGAGAGTGTTCAAAGGTACCGGTGTGACCTATGCCACCTCCCCAATGGGCGCTGACCACACAGCAGGGAACTGCCTGCCGGGTCGAGGCGGTTTGGTTCCCGAGAACCGCGGCGGATTAGATTGCGATAAGCCGGAGGGGCAGTGGCATCTATCGCGTGACGTGCAGATCTTGACCACAGTGTGCGATGTATTGGGTCTATGTTTCTTTGTTGGTACTACGTTGAAGAACCTTGAGACCATGGCTTTGCTTCTTTCGCATGTAAGCGGTCGAGACTGGAACGTTGATGATCTTATGGAGGCTGGCCGCGATACTTTGAAAGTGGAAACGGACTTCAACTATCATGCCGGCGTAGGCCCCTGGCAGAACCAACTACCGGACTACTTCAGGATAGAAGCCCTTCCTCCTACAGGATTGGTTTTTGACGTTCCACAGGAAGAGATGGATAGGACTACAGAGTATTAAGAACCTATCCGGTTGGCTTGAGATAGAAGAAAGAGGTGAGAGTAGGTGATAATGTCAGGCAATTAATGAGTTTTCAATCGTTAGGTGTTCTAAGGTAAACCCCGCGCACGAGAGCTGAAAGCATCGTAATGAGTCCTCCGGACAGTCAACTATTACATAAGTGGCGTGAAATGATGAAGTTGAACGTGGGGTCCAGCCCAAGAAAATATGTCTTGTCCGTGATGTCGGTAGGATTGATAGGTTCCCCGGTTTTCCGAGGTGTTTCGAGATTCCTGAGTCTGATCTCTTATATGCCTCCACGGTATCAATGGATACATTGTTACGGTAAAAGCAGCCCTCCACGTGTGTCAGGAGGGCTCTTATTTTTATTGTGGCAAGTAGACTCCCGGGCAATCCTGGCGTTTGCAGACATGCGCCTTTTGCATTTTGGAAACTGCCCGTATGTAGGCCTTCTATAACAGTGTTGCCTCTGTGCATCTATTCCTCGATGTTTGTCAGAAAGTCCATATCGAACATAATCCAGCTAGAACCACATTTCGCATCCTGCACTACGACATGGCATGAAATGTGCAAGAGATACTGTGTAGGAACCTAAAGTGAGCATCCGCTAAGAAAATATCTCTGGAAAGAGAGTGTGACTGACTAAGTCAGTCGAACGCAGCACAGGCCTATACTCGTAGTTTATAGGAATGATCTACGGCAGGGAAGCGGTTGATTGAAAAATCGAGAAGGAGCGGATTAAGTAATGGAGCAAGAAAGGACTATTGACCAGATTACCGAGGATTACGCTCTGTCACGTGTTCCTGAAGAAAAACTGCGCAACTGGTGGGCTATTCTCGCGGTTCAGTTTGGGATGATCTTCGGGTCTACGGTCATTATTTGGACTGTACAGTACGCCCAGGTACTCACCTTCCGTGATATCATCATCGCTTTTGTGGTCGGTCACGCGATAGTCTTCGTCATCTTCATGCTAAATGGAATGTTGGGCATTAGAGAACGCCTTTCTACATATGTTCTCGCAGAGCAATCGTTCGGACGCATAGGAGCGTCCCTCATCTCAATTCTGCTGGCATTTGCCTTGATGGGATGGATGGGAACGCAAGTCGCTGCGGCTGCTGACGCAATTTGCGCAGCTACAGGATGGAGCCCTGTGCTCGTGAACGTGGTAGTAGGGCTATTAATGACTTTCACAGCGACATGGGGCTTCCAGGGGTTGAAGCGTCTGAGCGATATCGCGGTTCCTCTCTTTGTCGTAGTGAGTATTGCCGGGACCGTTATAGCTTGGAACAAGATTGGCGGAATTCAACCCTTGCTAATGATCCAGCCTACAGGCCAAATGAGTATGAAGGACGCCATTTCCGGGGTAATCGGCTCTATCGTAGTCATGGGCGTCATAACTCCGGATATCACCAGATATTGCAAGTCTGACTTCGATTGGTTCGTCGGAGCTTTTATCTCCTTTACCATCGGCCACATGATATTCCCCATTGCAGGGAGTCTGATGGGCTATGCAGCTCAGAGTGGAGATGCAGGTAAAGTTCTATTTAGTTTGACGGGTTGGTTAGGAGTCTTGTCAATCGTTCTCGCAGGGTGGACCAGCGGTGATAACAACATTTATTCTGCAAGTCTTGGTATGACTCAGGTCATCCCAAAAGCGAAGAGGTGGCACTTAGCCCTTACGCTTGGGATCTTGGGCACCTTACTTGCGGTA
>DGZL01000160.1:0-7236 GCA_002398515.1 Firmicutes bacterium UBA4981 | reverse complement strand
TTGCGGTAATGCAAGCAGACTATTGGTTCCTGCCGTTACTCGGGCTTGATCGCAGTCTAGCGGGTAAGAGTGGAGCGCAGGTGAATGTTGCGGCAATTCTATCCTGGATAATAGGGGTTGCGGCGTTCTACAAGATAGAGTGGGGATTGGCTGTGGTGAACTCCAGTATCATAACTGTAATTGCTTACTGCTTGATCTCTGTGTTGTATTATCGTGCATTTGGCAGGTCTCCTCTCATCGGTGTCCGTTGTCTCGCCGACAAGAAGGCATAGTCATTTAAGAATTGAACCACCGCTTCATGGGCTGGCAAGTGCTGCGTGCCTTAGGAGTGATTCGGGGTAGTCGAAGGATTTGTTGGATAGAGAGTTTTTGCTAGATTACGGGCAGGCCGCCCTGACTACGCTCAGGCGCAGTGCCCTGCCTGACGGAGGATAGGGCGATAAGGAGGAGAGACAATGAACCTTGGTTTGCTTGAAGAATTGGTTCGCACTCCCGGAGTCTCAGGTCACGAGACCAGAGTCAAAAAGTTGCTCATCGAGAAAATGAAGGGGTACGTTGATGAGGTCAATGCCGATTCCTTCGGAAACGTAAGTTTCCGAACGAAGGGTAACGGAGGCCCAAGGGTTATGGTGTGCGCCCATATGGATGAAATTGGCCTGGCTGTTACGCGAATCGATGACAACGGGTATATAAGGGTAATTCCAATAGGATATGTAGATGCCCGAATTCTGCCCGGCAAGAAGGTAATTATATACAGCGCTGACGAGGAGCATGAGAGCATACCGGGCATAATCGGTATTAAGCCCATTCATTTCCAGAAGCCCGAGGACGCGAAGAGAGAAATCTCCGTCAGTGACCTCCACATAGACATAGGATGCTCTTCCAAAGAGGAAGTCGAAAGGCTGGGAATTGAGCCAGGATCAGCGATCTGCTTCGAAAAACTGTTTGATCGCCTACAGAACGATCGCCTATCCGGAACAAGTCTTGACAACCGCGCCGGAGTATACGTAATGGCAGAGGTAGCGAAGGCAATGCAGAAGCCAGAGGCTGATGTTTACTGGGTCGCAAGTTGCCAAGAAGAAGTCGGCCTGCGAGGCGCCAAAGTAGCTGCATTTGGAATACACCCTCAGTTGAGCATCGTATTAGATGTAGCCATAGCTACTGATACGCCCGACTTAGGTACGAGTTTCAGCGAGGCAAAACTGGGCGGAGGCCCAATAATCGTGTCAATAGACAAGGGAATTATCACAAACCGTAAGCTCATAAACCTTGTCAAGTCAGTTGCCAAGAAGCACAATATACCATTGCAGTTTGTAACAGTTAGCGCAGGGAGAACTGATGGGGCGGAGGTCTCCGTCGCAAGAGCGGGTGTGCCGACCATCCAAATCTGTCTCCCTTTACGGTATGCGCATAACCCAGCAGAGATTGTGGATCTAAAGGATATTATAGCAACTGTAACTCTGGTGAAGGGAGTGATAGAAGAGTTCGGTAATGGTTGGTGAAGTCGGTCTTGCCAGAATAAGCACTATCAGAAGGGAGAGCTTTGTGAATGACTTCAAAAGGTGTAGGCATTGAAACGTTGTTGAACCCCAAAATGGGGAGTAAGAGGCTCATTGTGGAGCGCCTAACCATAGAAGAAGGAAAGAGCTACAGGAGAGTCGCTGAGGGCGAGGAAGGATTCTACTACGTTGCAACCGGCGGCGGGACGTTTATCTTCCACGAAAACACCGCAGGATGGAAGCTTTCAGCAGACACCTACGACGTCCTCTGGGTACCCGTAGGAGCAGAGGTCGAAGTAATGAACATTGGCGACGGGCCGATGAGAGTTATTCGATTCTCAATAGAACTCACTGATGAAGAACTGGCAAAGGCAAAGGCAGATCCCGGTTGCTTCAAATGGTTCAACGTATGGGATATGCCTCTTGATGATATCGGAACCTTCCTATCGCGTATGGTCTTCTATTCACCCTCTGTGAAATCCCAGGCGATCGAGCACAGTGAGTGGGAAACCCTTCAGACAGGTGGGTATTTCCCCACGCACAAACACCGTGCAGATCAGGTCTTCTATATGACAAAGGGAGAGCTGGTTTCCTATATCGGTCCGGAGAAGAAGAAGGTGGTACACAAGGCCGGGGAGTTGGTATTCTACCCAGCCGGTGTGCCTCACTATTCAATCAACGAGAGCGATGACAAGTGTGAGTTCCTGGAGTGCTCTGGCTAACAAGGTGCATCAGATAGTCAGGTTAGGTATGGGTAGTGAGGGAGACATTCTTGTTCTCCCTCACTACTAAGTGTCAGTAGTTACGATCGAGGGACAGAAGTATTCGTCCTAGCCGCGTAGTGGTGAACTCGACATAGGGTCTCTGGTTTCGAGGCAATGACAAGACGTGATCGTAGACTGAGGAAAGATGAAGTAGGGTGATAATGGTGTACGAGATGAAAATGCCACCTATCGGTGGTGAGACGATAATATCAGCGACTATCGGCCAATGGCTCAAGGGTGAGGGGGACGAGGTTACTGAAGGCGAACCTATTTTGGTTGCGGAAAGCGCTAAATTGGTAGATGAAATAGGAGCGCCGGTATCAGGCCGTCTTGTGAAACTGCTTTGTGAGCCAGGAGATGAGGTCGCAATCGGACAGGCAATTGCTATTCTTGACGTCGGCGACGCGGTCATAGAAGAAGACGGCAAGGCAAGCCCGCAAGCTGAAATCAAATCGTCCTATGCCACGAGAGGACGGGTAGCTGCCTCGCCAATAGCGAGAAGGTTGGCTGCGGAGCACAAGATAGATTTGGCCGGTATAACGGGTAGCGGCCCTAAGAACCGAATTACTGAAGAAGATGTGAGGAAAGTCATCGAGGCCAGAGGTAAGGAATGTAAACCTAAGGTTGAGTGCGCTTCATGCGGGGCTGACAAGATGGCTTCTGAGATACTGCCTCTGACCCCGATGCGGCAAACAATTGCTGAGCGTATGAGCCTGAGCAATAGAGAAGCAGTGCATGTCACGGTAACCAGCAGAGTGATTCTGGATTCACTCCTAGACCTAAAGGATCGTCTTAATGCCGAGATGAAGGCGGCGAATTCAGATTTGAAAATCGGCCTCACGGATTTCTTCGTTAAGGCTACAGCGCTGACCCTCAAGGATCATCCTCGGTTCAACGCATCTTTGTGTCCAGAGGGTATAAAAATGCATCCTCAAATCGATATGGGTGTGGCTATGGCACTGGAAGAAGGGCTGATTACTGTAGTAGTGAAGGGCTGCGAGAATAGGAGTGTATTTGAAATAGCCAAAGACATGGCAGCGCTGAAAACCAAGGTGAGAGAGTCCTGTTATGAGATGGAAGATATAACAGGAAGTACGTTCACCATAAGTAATCTGGGGATGTATGGTGTCAGTTCCTTTACGCCAATCATCAACCCAGGTGAGGCGGCAATTCTAGGGTTCGGATGCTCTACCGAGACTGTGTTGAGAGAAGACAATGAGAGGGGATTTGCGGTAAAACGCGTCATGAACCTCAGCCTATCGTTTGACCACAGGGTCACAGACGGGGCGCCGGCTGCAAAGTTCCTCCGGAGCTTGAGCGCGTACTTAGAGAATCCCTATTCTCTGCTGGTTAGTAGTTAAGTAGCGGTATTCGGAAGATGATGTAGCTGCGAACGAGGGGTCATGGAAATGGAGCGAGTAGGAACCTAGGTAAGCCCAAAACCTGCTCCTAGTGTTAGAGAACTGTTTATTAGCAAGGAAACATACTTGCCAAGACTTGACGTAGGGGGGAGCCAAATGAACATCAAGATCCTAGGTATCTCCGGAAGTCCCCGCAGAGGCAATACTCAGCAAATGGTTATGGAGGCATTAAACGCGGCAGCAGAAATTCCAGGCGTAGAAACAGACTTCGTTAGTCTACGCGGGAGGCTAAGCCCGTGTATCGACTGTGAGAAGTGCCCGGTCAACCCGCCTGAGCAGTTCTGTGTAATCAAGGACAAAATGGACGAGATTTACCCAAAACTGCTTGAGGCTGACGGAATCATACTGGGTTCGCCTGTGTACTTTGGCACTGTGACTGCTCAGCTTAAGGCAATGATGGATAGATGTCGTCCGTTCGGCCGTGCGGGGATAAGTCTTAAGTATAAGGTCGGAGGGGCAATAACTGTTGGTGCTGCGAGGAATGGCGGTCAGGAGAAAGCAGTGGGAGCCATAGTGGATTACTATCTTTTGACCGGTATCTTGCCAGTTGGACTGCTCCGAATATTGCAAACAGGTGCAATGGGCCTAGCATTTCGGTCCGGGATGATTGAAAAGGATGAGTGGCCAGTAGAGTACTTGCCTGAAGGCAAGGTTACATGGGCAGATCAATGCCGCGATATCGGTGTTACCGTCGCAACTACGTCTAGGGTCATTCGCGCGGGGTTGAAGGCAGTTGACGCAGAGTAGTAGAGTTCGACGGGTCATGAGTTGGTAAAGTTGCGCAACAGGTAGAGTGCGAAAGGAGTGAGCGATAGTGGAGAAGGATATGATGCTCGAACTTCTAAGGAAGATGATCATTGGCCGGGAAATTGACGAACAGACACTGGTACAAAAGAAAAAGGGGAACATACCAGGGGCATTACATCCAGCAATAGGACAAGAAGCAGTAAGCATCGGAGCGGGAGCGGCGCTACGAGACAGTGATACCATAACCACTACGCACCGAGGTATCACCGACTACATCGGCAAAGGCGGAGATGTACGCGCTGTTGTGTGCGAAGTCTTTGGAAGAGCTAATGGATGTAGCAAGGGGCGCGGAGGGCACTACTTCGTAAACGATCCTAAAGTCGGTGTTCTTGGGGGGACTGGGGTAGTTGGCGGAACCATGGCAATGGCTGCGGGACATGCTCTTGCATTCCAGACACTAGGCGATGATCGCGTTGCTCTAAGTCATTTTGGAGATGGCGCGGTCAACACTGGGATGTTTCATGAGGCTCTGAATCTGGCCTCGATTTGGAAGTTGCCTGTAATTTTCTTGTGCCAGAACAATGAATGGGCATTGACAGTGCATGTTAGCAAGCACCTTAGTTGTGAACACGTAGTGGACAGAGCCAAAGGGTACGGTATGCCAGGTGTAATTGTAGATGGCAATGATGTTATGGCTGTCTACGAAGCCGTCTCCCAGGCCGCGTCGCGTGCACGAAATGGCGATGGGCCGTCTCTAATCGAAGCAAAGACCTATCGAATACCAGGGTTTGCCACCAGCGACGTCGGCGGATACCGATCCGAGGATGAAGTTGAGAGGTGGAAGGCCAAGGATCCGATAACCATGTTTGAGAGTGTATTACTCAAGAAGAAGATAGCAGATAGTAAAGAAATCGAATCAGTAAAGGCGGCTGCAAAGAAGGAAGTAGGAGAAGCAGTGCTTTTCGCCCTAGAGAGTCCTCATCCCGATCCATCAACTGTGTTCGATTATCTATATGCATAGCAATTGCAAGACACGCCTTCGTGTTGTTCTAGTTAAGAGAGGGGAGGCAAATGGGAATGGCATCTATGTACTTTAATGAAGCTCTTAGGGAAGCTCTTCAGGAAGAGATGAGAGAAGACGAAAGTGTCATACTTTATGGCCAGGATGCAGGAATCTATGGCGGCATGTTTAGAGTAACACAAGGGTTGGCGGCGGAGTTCGGGAGCAGTAGGGTCAAAGACAGTCCGATATCAGAGGCGGCCATGACAGGCGTTGCAATTGGCGCTGCCATGATGGGCCTAAGGCCGATTTGCGAGATCATGTTTATGGACTGGATATCCATTACAATGGAGCAACTTGTGAACCATGCAGCAGCCCTAAGGTACGGATATGGAGGCAATTGTAAGGTCCCAATGGTGCTGAGATGCCCCTTAGGCGCTTACGGAGGTGGCGCGCTGCACCACTCCAAGAGTCTGGAATCGTGGCTTGCTCACATACCAGGTTTGAAGGTAGTAATGCCTAGCACGCCGTCGGATGCTAAGGGTTTGCTGAAGGCTGCGATTAGAGATGATAACCCCGTTATCTTCCTGGAGCACAAGCTGTTATATGGAACATCAGGAGAAGCGGGAGACAAGAATCACATCGTGCCGATTGGAAAGGCTGACGTAAAGCGAGAAGGATCAGATTTTACTATCATAGCTACGGGAAAAATGGTTTTGGATTCCTTAGCTGCTGCCGAGCAGTTGCAAGCAGATGATATCAGCTGTGAAGTCATCGATCTTCGCACAATCGTGCCTCTGGACAAGGAGTGCATTGTCTCTTCTGTCAAGAAGACCCATCGTGCTGTCGTTGTCCATGAAGCGTGGAAGACTTGCGGTCACGGAGCTGAGGTTGTTGCAGTGCTGATGGAAGAAGCATTCGACTATCTGGATGCTCCTGTGTTGCGAGTGGCGGGTCTGGACTGTCAGATTCCGTTCAGCCTACCTCTGGAGAAAGTTGTAATTCCCGGCACCCAGAAGATTGTCGAGGCAGTTCGCGCTACTGTTAACGGGGATTAGTAAGACTCACCGTGGAGAAAAACACCATGGGGACGGAAACGGCAACTTCCTTGAAGAATACCTGGTATTGTCAAGGCTTTGCAGACTAGAGGCCGGTAAGATGGTTGTGCGTTACAGATAGGGCTCTCTCGTTCTACGCGGCATCCCTTTGAAAACAGAAAGTAACGCACCGTCGCAACGCGACGTAAAGTAGTGATCAGCTCGCGTCCGTTTTGCTGACCGGAAAGGTTAAAGGCTACCGGGAAGCGTTGGGCGCAAGGTGAGTTCGGCGTAGGCCCTTCCTGTAGACGGGAAAACCCTTGGCCGGCTCGCTGTAGGAGACGAGTTATTGAATACGATGGCCTAATGCGCTTGTGAACGTAGGGAACCAAGACGACTTGTGCGTTGAGTCGCGAGACTTGACTCTGTAGACCAGCGTAGGCTGTTTATGCGTTTGCAGGTGAGACTTGGAGGTATCTGGCATATGTCGTTGCAGCTCTGGATAATCGTGATCTACTTTGTGGTCGTCAACATAATTGGGGTCATCGTTGCGAAGTCTTCTCGTTCTGCTGATGACTTCTTGCTGGCAGGAAGAAGCCTGACCGTCCCCATGTGTGCAGCCGTGATAGCCGGTGAATGGATTGGAGGCACTTCGACCATCGGTACGGCTGAAAGCGCATATATTTACGGAATATCAGCTGGATGGTATGTAATATCTAATGTAGTAGGAGTTGTGGTATTAGCCTATACGCTTGCCAGAGTGTATAG
>DGZL01000050.1:34295-38117 GCA_002398515.1 Firmicutes bacterium UBA4981 | reverse complement strand
GTGATGCCGTGCACTGCCAAGAAGTTCGAGGCCCAGAGGCCGGAGATGACATCAAGCGGTTATCCTGATGTAGATGTCGTCCTGACCACGAGAGAACTGGGCAGGATGATACGGGAGGCAGGAATCGACTTCCAATCACTGCCTGCCGAAGATTACGATGACCCGCTGGGGATATCCACCGGCGCAGCGGTTATCTTCGGTGCATCAGGCGGCGTAATGGAAGCTGCCTTAAGGACTGTGTACGAAGTAGTCACTGACAGCGAGTTGGAGAACATCGACTTTGAGGATGTAAGAGGCCTTGAAGGTTGTAAGGAAGCCCAGGTAGACATAAACGGCACTATTGTCAAGGTAGCAGTGACCAACGGGCTGAAGAACGCAAGAAAGCTTCTGGAGAGGATCGCAAAAGGTGAAGCGGATTATCACTTTGTTGAAATTATGGCATGTCCCGGTGGGTGTATAGGCGGAGGCGGACAGCCGATACCTACTGACACAGAAACCAGATTGAAAAGGGTCAGCGCAATATATGAGGAAGACAGGAATATGCCGATTCGTAAGTCTCACCTGAATCCCCACGTCCAGGAGCTGTATAAGGAATTTCTTGGGAAGCCCTTGGGGGAGAAGTCCCATGAACTTCTCCACATTCACTATACTCCTAGATCCAAAGTCTAGCATAGGCCTTACGCATACTTGCCGGTGAGTATGAATCCGGCGTGTATGCGAGTGAGAAGAAATTGTCAGCGCTCGGCGAAACACCGTGGCGCTGACTTTTTTCTGATACTTTCATTATCATCATCTATGATAAGCAGGAATACCTCCATTTTTACTGAAATTACTGTATAATCTATAAGCATAACGGGTACGAGAACGAGGATCCCGCACATAGATGGGGCCACCCGGTAAAAGGGGGCATATTAGTGGATCTTATCACTTGTTTAGGAAACGCTTGGTCAAGGCGAAACAATACCCGATTAGGAATGAATTCCGCGGTTTTGGTGGGTTTATCCTTAGTTTTGTGTATTGCTTTGGCAGATGTGCCTATGTTAAGGTGCATTGCTTTTGCAGAGAATTCGGCTGATAAGGTAGTCTTGGAGTTTAATACCCTGTCAGATAAGACCCATACGTATCAGGTTCTCATAAGTGAGACTGTATACTCAGACGGACAGAGGCTGACGAATCTCTACAGAGAGGATTTCAAGATACAGGAGACTGCTGCCACAAACGGTAAGGCCTTACGGGCTGTTGTGTGTGTAGGCAGTGTCACTCCTGTGGGTGGAGAAATCAAGAAGTTGGAGCCTTCCGGCTACTACTTGACTGTGGATAAGACCGGCCGGATTGTTGAGGTGCGAGGTCTCAAACCTTGGGACGGACGTCGTTTGGAGACTATTTGGCTGGCCCAGGTGCTTCTGCCTGAATATCCTGTTTGCCCCGGAGATACGTGGACAGTAAATGACGCTTTTTTTTCCATGACTACCGCCGGGAAGACTCTGGAGAAACGTGCCTATCGGTTTCTTGGAACAGAAAGTCTGGGCACGGTCACCGCATATAAGATTGGATATGAAATTGTCGGTAAGGGACAGGATGATCTGCAAGATTATACTTATGTCTCTACCGGCGCCTTCTATCTGGCTTCCGGAGACCTTGTGAAGCTGGACGCATCTGAAATGGTGACTTACGGCGGTAGTTCTGAGGACTCCAAGATCATTACAATGATACAGGCAAGGGCTGTGAAATAGTGGGATAAGCATAGCTAAGAGGGTCTTAGCCGAAGGCTTGGTGTGTCTTGAGATACTCCTTAGGCATATACTGTTTGATGTAGACATCACAAGTGTCGAAGGGGGTATCTCCCATGATTCAATGTCCAAATTGCGGAGCCGCAAATCCCGATTCAGCGGAGAAGTGTGAGAAGTGCCGGCAGCAGCTGATGCCCGGCAAGACAGAGGTCATAATCCATGAAACTCCTAAGCTGCCGTTTATTAAGAGAGCTCCTTTCAGAAAGGGATCGGGCACATAAGTACGGCACATTCGGCTTCGGCTGGAGCCCGGTCTCTTCTTGACCGGGTTCTCGCGCTATGCTAAACTGAATGCGCGAGCGGGAATGCTATACGTGTTAATGTGGTAAATTAAATATGCTATGGAGACGATGACAGGGACGAGTAGGTTGTATCCCGGAGTTGCAGCGAACCGAGGGAAGTGTGAGTCGGGGCTCAGGAGCGCCGAAAATCACCCTGGAGTAGCCACGCGAAATCAGAGACTGTCCTTTGTGTTAGGCGACGAGAGTAGACGTGGCCGGGCCCTCCCGATACAGAGGTATGGCATTTTGGACGCAGCATGGCTTAGGCTGGGTTTAATGTGTCTATGAGTGGGTTGCCACAAGCAGCCAATTTGGGTGGTACCGCGAGAGTTGAGTCTCCCGTCCCGGTTTTAGGGACGGGAGATTTTTGTGTGCGCCCCCGATAGGTCAGTGTTCTTAGTTTGAGGAGGATGTGCCATGTTCAGGAAAGTTGAACCAGGAAGGAACATACCTCAGATGGAGGAAGAAATCCTGGAATTCTGGAAGAAGCAGGGGATTTTCGAAAAAACGCTGAAGAAAACCAAAGACGGGCCGAGATTCGTATTCTATGAAGGCCCACCGACTGCAAATGCCATGCCTCACCCAGGGCATGTGCTTACTCGTGTGATGAAGGATCTCATTCCCAGGCATCGGACAATGTGCGGCTACCATGTGCCGAGGAAAGGCGGATGGGATACGCATGGGCTTCCTGTGGAACTGGAGATAGAAAAGGAATTAGGAATAAGCGGGAAGCCTCAGATAGAGGAGTACGGTGTTGAGAACTTCATCGAGAAGTGCAAAGAAAGCGTATTCCGCTACAAGAGAGAGTGGGAACGCATGACAGAACGCGTAGGCTTTTGGGTTGACTTGGAGAACGCCTACGTGACATATGAGAACTACTACATTGAGTCCGTGTGGTGGGCTCTGAAGAAGATTTGGGACAAAGGTCTTCTGTATAAGGGACATAAGGTAGTCCCGTACTGTCCAAGGTGTGGGACAGCCTTGTCAAGTCACGAGGTTGCCCAGGGCTATCAAGAGGTTGAAGACCCGTCTGTCTACGTGAAATTTCCGTTGAAAGGTGAAGACAACACGGCGTTCCTTGTATGGACCACAACTCCGTGGACTCTCCCGTCTAACGTAGCTCTGGCAGTAGACGCAGATGCTACTTACGTAAAGATTAGACTGACAAATACAGGCTACAAACTAATTCTGGCAAAAGAACTTCTGGATTCTGCAATCCCTGAAGATGAAGACTACGAAGTCCTAGATGAATTTGAAGGCGAGTCGTTGGTCGGAGTAGAGTACGAGCCCCTGTTTACGTTTACCGTGCCTCCGAAGAAAGCTTGGTATGTGGTGAGCGCAGACTTTGTCACTCTTTCAGACGGCACAGGCATAGTCCACTTAGCCCCGGCGTTCGGTGAAGACGATATGAACGCGTCCCTCAAGCACGACCTGCCCATAATCCAATTGGTGGATGAGGAAGGAAGATTTACCCACGAGGTGACAGAGTGGAAAGGCATGTTTGTCAAGGAAGCGGATCCTTTGATCATCGAAAACCTTGAGTCTCGTGGGCGACTCTACAGGAGTCAGCAATACGCCCACACATATCCCTTCTGTTGGAGATGTGACACTCCGCTTCTCTATTACGCGCGGACTTCGTGGTTTGTCAAGACTACTGCCGCGAAGGAGGCTCTCCTACGCAATAATAGTGCTATTTCGTGGTACCCGCAATATATCAAGGACGGACGCATGGGAAACTTCCTGGAAAACGT
>DGZL01000050.1:0-34114 GCA_002398515.1 Firmicutes bacterium UBA4981 | reverse complement strand
AACTTCCTGGAAAACGTGATTGATTGGGCAGTCAGCAGAGAACGTTATTGGGGCACGCCCCTTCCCATTTGGATATGCGAAGAGTGTGGCGAAACCCATTGCGTAGGCAGCATCGAAGAGCTTAAGGAAAGGGCTATCGAGCTTCCCGAAAGACTTGAGCTCCACAGGCCGTATATAGATAAGGCACGTCTCGCATGCCCGAAGTGCGGCGGCTCTATGAGAAGAACCAAAGAGGTCATAGATGCATGGTTTGACTCTGGGTCTATGCCCTTTGCCCAGTGGCATTATCCTATGGAAAACGATGATAAATTCAAGAGCAATTTCCCGGCGGATTTCATCAGTGAGGCTATAGACCAGACCCGTGGATGGTTCTATACCCTGCTTGTTATCTCAACTCTTCTTTTCGACGAGCCTCCGTATAAAAACGTCCTTGTGCTAGGGCATGTGCTGGACGCCGAAGGCTTAAAAATGAGCAAGAGGAAGGGAAACGTGGTGGATACGTGGGAGGTGTTCAACACATATGGGGCTGACGCATTTCGTTGGTACCTCTATACCGTCAATCCTCCCTGGAACCCAACGCGCTTTTACCTTGAAGCGATAAGTGAATCCCAGCGGAGATTCTTGTCGACTTTGTGGAATGTATATTCCTTTTATGTTCTTTATGCGAACGTAGACGAGTTTGACCCGGATAAATACCGGCTACCGCCGGAAGAGAGAGGGATTCTGGATAAGTGGATCATCTCCCGGTTCAACGGCCTCGTAAACACTGTACAGACTGAGCTTGAGGCCTACAGTATTACACCTGCAGCCAGGGCCATAGAAGAATTTACAGATGACTTGAGCAACTGGTACGTAAGACGATCCAGACGGCGTTACTGGGGCGCAGAAATGACTCAGGATAAAATTGCTGCGTATCTTACGTTACACGAGATACTTGTAGGTCTTTCGAAGTTGCTTGCCCCGTTTACTCCTTTCATAGCAGAGGAGATATACAGGAATCTCGAGGGTGAAAGGGGAAACGACGCCCCTGAAAGCGTTCACCTTTGCGAGTACCCTGTCTGCAACAAGAATCTGGTCGATCCTGAACTGGAGCGGGACATGGCAGTTGCAAGGAAGCTTGTGACTTTGGGCAGGGCTGCCAGGAATAAGGTTAACATCAAAATCAGGCAACCCCTCAGTGAAATGGTGGCTGTTCTTCAAGATCCCAGGGATCAAAAGGCTGTACAAGCGCTGGCGACGATTATTAAGGAGGAACTGAATGTCAAATCCATTCGCGTTGCTGAGAATGTCAGCGAGTTTGTGGACTATAGAGTAAAACCCAGATTTGACCTCCTGGGGCCAAAATACGGCAAACTAATGAGACATGTTGTAGCCGGGATAGAGAGCTTGAATCCCAGGGAAATCGTGACTAAGCTTGAAGATGAGGGAAGCGTGGACGTTCCTTGCGGGAAAGAGACTGTATCTGTCCTTGCTGAGGAACTGGTTGTTGACACTGTGGAGCAGGAAGGCTTTGCCATTGAAAGTGAGGGAGACGCAACATGCGCTCTACGCACTGCCCTGTCTCCTGAGTTAGTCATGGAGGGCCTTGCCAGAGAAATGGTAAATAAGATCCAGACAATGCGCAAGGAAGCTGACTTTAATGTTGAGGACAGGATTGTTACGGTGTTCTGGTCTGACAGCGAGGTAGAAAAGGCGTGTATGCTCCACAAGGACTATATCATGGAGGAAACCCTTTCCAGGGATCTCGTATACGGCGGGGAGGCCGGACTCGCTAAACCCGTAGGCGAGCATAGTCGCGAGTGGGACCTAAATGGCCACCTTACGGTAATCAGCGTAGGCCGTAAAGAGGAGGACGGATTTGGGCGGAGAGGCTCGGAAGCGTGAAGTCAGTGCAGGTATAGTAGTCGTTGCCAATGACGGTGTTCTTGTGATCCGGAACCGGTTCGGTGAATGGGTCCTACCCAAAGGCAAGATAGAACCTTTTGAGACTCCTCCTGAAGCTGCTTTAAGGGAGGTATTGGAGGAGACCGGGGTCAGAGCGGAGATCATGTGCTCATTAGGTGCAACTGACTACACATACGTGTCAGATGTCACCGGTGAGCTTGTAGACAAGACTGTGTACTGGTATGCGGGAGCACCTGTCGGAAATGACGACGGAGTGTACCCGCATACAGAACCTCAAAGGGAAGAAGGAATCTCCCGTGCCCAGTTCGTCTCCTGGCAGTCCGCATTGGACATGTTGACTTACCAAGACAGCAGAAACCTTGTGAGCATGGCAAGAAAGCGTATTATCGATCCTGGTTCGGACAAGGCGGGAGGGAAGGGAATCTATGAAATTAGGCATGATAAGTGATACTCATGGTTCCTTGCGTGCATGGGATGAGTCCCTTCGTGTTCTTGGTGATGTAGACTTGCTTCTCCATGCAGGAGACGTGTTATATCATGGTCCGCGGAACCCACTGCCATATGGGCATGACGCTAAAGGCCTGGCACAAGCGATTAATCAGTATCGCGGAAGGATGGTCATTGCAAGGGGCAACTGCGATGCGGATATTGATCAAGTTGTCATAGATGTGCCTATTCAAGCCCCTTATGCTATTGTTATCGTAAACGACGTATCCATAATGGTTTTGCACGGGCATATGACTTCAGAGGAGCAAGTTGCAGGACTTATCAGACGACATGGATTAGACATTATCGTGACCGGCCATACCCATGTTCCCGCCATAGTTAGGCCTTTCGGAGACTCAGGCGGTGTCATAATTAACCCAGGTAGTCCGGCTCTGCCTAAGACAGTGGAGAGGCGTGGAACTTGCGCGCTTATCGAAGACAGAACCATTAAGATTATTCATGTAGACGATGGATCAGAAGTTATGACTTCAACATGGTAATTGAGTCTTAGGCAGGATATTTCGAGTATACGGCGAATCTGAATTAAGATAAAGAAGAGAACGCATAGGATCAATATTGGATCAATACTCATCCTTGGTAAGAAGCGGGTAATGCAAAAGGAGGCAACCTAATGTACCGAAGGCTTTGCCGGGAGGCTTTGGTCTGCGTACTACTTATGTCAATTAGCATTGGGATGGCTTACTCTGTAACAGCTGTCGCGGCAGGCTCCGGCCAGAAGGTCCGGGGTCCCGGAGTCGTACAGGTCTATCCGTCTCATGGCATGGACAATGTTCCTGTGGACACTTCTATACATGTTGTTTTCAGTGAGCCTATGGATGAGACATCGACAATTTCAGCGATTTCTATATCTCCCACTCCCGAGTTGAGTCACTCCACCAGTTGGCAGTTTCTCCATAATAATTCGGTATTAGTGATTACTCCTGCTCGTCCCCTGAAGTATTCCACTACCTATAGAGTGACGGTAAAAAGGGACGCGATGAATTCCGGCAACACCGGACTTGGGCAGGATTACGAGTGGTCATTCACTACCGTCGAAAGCCCGGCGTCGCCTGTTGAGTTACCCAGGAACGGGGGATTCGCCGAAGGAGATATCACCGGCTGGAAATGGTCTCACACAGAAGAGAGAGGGTCCAGAGCTGCACAGTGGAGCATAGTATCAGACAAAGACAGGGAACATGTTCTCTCTGTATCCCGTCCGCCTACTTTTGAGATGGGATCTTGTAGCTTGGAGCAGGCTATAAATGCTGAAGTTCCCCTGACAGGTTTAGTATTTCTATCGTTTGATGTAATGATCGGTGATTACACACTTAAGCAGTATGACCCCAAGGATACGTATCCTTTGAAAGTCACCGTCACCTACCTGGATAAGGACGGAAAAGAGCAGTCTTTCGTCAGGGCATACTACTACTATATGCCTGTTGACGGTGGGATTGCCGGTTTCTCTGAATTTGTCGAGGCAGGGAAGTGGGCTCAGAAGTCATATAACCTGAGCGCCGAGATTCCAAGGCCTTCTCATATCAAGTCGATCAAACTGGAATTCTGTGGTTGGGCATGGCTTTGCATGGTGGACAACATCAGGTTCGTCTGGTAGTTTACCGGACACCGCCAAATTGCGAGACTGATGGCATTATGGAGGGCATGATAAAAAATTCGACGAGCTTTTGCGGGGAAATTCCTTGCTCGTCGAATAATGGGGAAAGAAGACTAAACTTTCTATCTTAGGCTCGTGTTTACCGTGCACGTTCAACTTTTCCCGTGCGAAGACATCTTGTGCAAACCTTTATTCGCTTTGTCTTGCCATTCACATACGCCCTTACGCGGCGGATATTTGGAAGCCATCTCCGAGAAGATACTTTATGAGAGTGGCTTATTTGCTTGCCTACTCGCGGTTCTTTTCCACATATGTCGCATCGACATGCCATGCCTATTAGCACCCCCCGTCTTGAAAACACCTCTCGCGTATTGTATCATAGCAGCGCGGGCGGCGCAAGAAGCTCTTACTTTGCGGGGACGTGTTTCTAAAGGCACAGGGGATATGAATAGCATTACAGAAAAGGAATTCTCCGAGTTCTGGAGAAATAAAAGTAAAGTCTTTGCTGCCGAATGGCTGAGGCAGGGGGTAGCTAGTTAAATGGGAAGAGATGTCAGCACCGAGCTGGGCCAGATTACCATCTCTGACGAGGTGATAGCCCTCATTAGTGGGATGGCTGCAACTGAGTGTTATGGCCTTGTGGGGATGGCGTCAAGAAACATTCAAGATGGAATAGCTGAGCTCCTCGGTATGGATAACATGGGCCGGGGTGTGGAAGTGAGGCTTGCCGGGGATGAGGTTGTGGTGGGCCTCTACATCATAGTTGAGTATGGAACGAAGATTACTGAAGTAGCGCACAATGTTATGGATAAGGTTAGGTATGTTGTGGAGAGCATGACAGGTCTTAAGGTTTCAAGAGTAAATATTACAGTACAAGGTGTGAGGGTGACACATGCCCGAGAGGATGAGCGTGAGTGACCGGCGACAGGGGGTTAGCCCGTTGGGGCGGAGTTTACTTGATGCAGAAGACTTCGCACGTGCGATTGCTGCTGGAACAGAATGGCTAGGCGCAAATAAGGAACTTGTAAATGCGCTGAACGTATTTCCGGTCCCTGACGGAGATACAGGCACAAATATGCATCTGACACTCCTCGCTGCTGTGCGGGAGATCAGCAAAGCCCAAGGTAAGACGCTGTCTGATCTAGCTGAAGCGGTGGCGTTAGGCTCCCTAATGGGGGCAAGGGGGAATTCAGGTGTTATACTTTCGCAGCTCCTTCGAGGGTTTGCAAAAGGTGTTGAAGGCAAAACAACCCTTGATGTAGCAGGACTTGCTCGAGGACTGCAAGTAGCAGCATCCATGGCGTATAAAGCAGTGATGAAACCGGTTGAAGGCACTATGCTTACAGTAGCTCGTGGAGCTGCTCGTTCTGCCGCAGAATGCAGGCGGGATAACTTGGATATAGTGTCAGCGGTAGAGAAAATTTTGAGAGATACCCAGGACACCCTGGAGAAGACCCCTGAGATGCTTCCAACACTCAAAGAGGCGGGTGTTGTGGACGCAGGAGGACAAGGCCTCGTATTCTTCTGGGAGGGGCTTGTAAAGTCAATTCGAGGAGAAACGGTATTCACCAGGCGGGATGCGCTGGTTGTAGTTCCTCAGAAAGCAGATGCTGGACCTGCTGCAAGAAAGGTTAAGGAGATCGCAGAACCGGATCTGGAGTTCAGGTACTGCACGGAATTCCTTGTGAAAGGCAAGAATCTGCCCCTCGATATGCTCAGGCAAGACCTGGCTCGGTTCGGTGATTGTGTCCTTGTTGTGGGCACCAGTGATGTGGCGAAGGCGCATATCCATACTAACCATCCCGGACAGGTGCTGGAGCACTGTATTCGCATGGGTGAGCTGCATGAGATGAAAATAGACAACATGGCTTACCAGCATAATGAATTTGAAGAGGCAAGGTTCAGGCGAAACGGGGCTGCCCCTGCCGGTTATGATGATAAGGAAGAGGATTCCGAGGAGAAGGCGGGTTCCGAAGAAGCGGCTAACCCCAAAGAACGAGAGATAGAGAAGCCTGTAGGGGTTGTAGCTGTAGCTATCGGAGAGGGGCTCTCAGCGATCTTGAAAAGCCTGGGCGCTGACGTTATTGTTGAAGGCGGACAGACAATGAACCCAAGTATTGAGGAGCTGAGGGACGCTGTCTACGAGGTGTCAGCAAAGAGCGTCATTATTCTGCCGAACAACGGCAATGTGATTCTTACAGCGAATAAGGTGAAAGAGCTTGCGCCTGATATAAATACCGTAGTAGTCCCGACAAAAACCATTCCTCAAGGGGTTGCTGCTCTTGTCACTTATAATCCTCTGGCAGACGCTGAATCTAACCGAGAATCAATGCAAGGCATGATATCACAGGTAAGTACAGGGGAGGTTACCTATGCAGTTCGTGCTTCCAACGTAAATGGATTCACCATTGATGAAAAGGACTTCATTGGGATAAAAGACGGCGAGCTGTGCTCAACAGGGAAAGATCGAAATGAAACGGCTATGAATCTTGTAAGTCAGATGGTAGACCCTGATACTTCCCTTATAACCATATACCACGGCGAGGACGTTCACTCTGAAGACGCTAACGGGTTGGCGGAACGACTTGCTGATATCTATCCGTATTTAGAGGTTGAAGTCCACTATGGCGGGCAGCCTGTTTACTACTATATCATTTCCACTGAGTAAGGTGGGATTCAGGTTCGCGGCACCGTTATTCGCTGCAGCGTTTGGAGAAGAACGGTCTTACCATGGGGAAATATAAGATGACGGTCTTGCGACCGTCATCCCGTGGGAGAGGAGAAACCGGAGGAAGAGCTTATGGGGGAGGGTTTTGGAACCCCGGCACCGCCCAGGTACCGTTATCCTCGGCTCTTCTTTCGATTGTAGTTTGTGCGAGGCTAGGTGTTCTATACAGGGACTGTCATGGTAAATGATGCCACTGGAGGTGTTTGTTTCATTGCGGGTTATCGGGGGGGTCGCTAAGGGACGTCGTTTAATCGGAGCAGGCGGCGGAAGGACGCGTCCTATTCCCGATAATGTAAAGAAATCCTTGTTTGATATCTTGACTCCTCATCTTCCTGATTCCACATGTCTTGATTTATTTGCCGGAACAGGTGCAATCGGGATTGAGGCATTGAGCAGAGGAGCCGAGTGGGTGACTTTTGTTGAGTGCTCGCCTGCAATGGTCAGGGTGATTCGCAGTAATCTTGATGTTACAGGCCTCGCATCTTGGGCAAAAGTAATCCAAGGCGATGTAAGAAGACTTGTGCCTGCTCTCTGTCGACAGAAGGAAATGTTTCATATAATTTTTGTGGATCCGCCGTACGGCCATGGACTGGCGCCTGTAACCCTAGACACCCTTTCTTCCCATAGGCTATTGGATTCAGATGGAATCATTGTCACGCGTCACGAGAGCAGACAAGAAATGCCGGAGGTCTTCGAAGATCTGGAATTGGCCAGACGGGAGAAATACGGCGATACGATAGTATCTTTCTATATGTTTAAACGGTAAGGCTTTTATCAGGCCTTTCCCACAGTTTCGTATGGAGGCCGCAACAATGAAGATAGCAGTATATCCAGGTAGTTTTGATCCGGTTACCAATGGCCACTTAGACATTGTAGAACGTGGCGCCGGACTATTTGACAAGCTTATTGTAGCAGTGGCCAAGAACCCGGGTAAGGAGCCGCTTTTTACGCTGGACGAACGTATTGTAATGCTGGAGAAATCCCTCAGCCACCTTTCAAACGTGGAGATTTCATGTTTCAGAGGGCTCCTTGTGGATTTTGCTCGTGCCGAGCAAGCCACTGCTATCTTGAAAGGACTACGGGCTTTGTCGGATTTTGAATATGAATTTCAGATGGCGTCAGTAAACAGAAAAATCGGTGACATAGAGACTGTCTTTATGATGACCAGCAATGAGTACGCCTACTTAAGCTCGAGCGCTGTAAAAGAAGTGGCAAGTCTCGGAGGGTGTGTGAAGGGTTTTGTTCCTCGGCATGTGGTAGAGATGCTCATTGAGAAGTATAAGCAGACGAAGACAGATTTTCCGGAATGAGGGGGAAGAGCCAGGGTGGGGAAGATGGGACTGATTGAACTCCTAGACAGGCTTGAAGGAATAATTGAGGATAGCAGGAAAATGCCTCTCACGAACAAGGTGGTGGTAGACGCGTACGATGTCTTGGAGCTTCTTGACAAGATACGGATTTCTCTTCCGGATGAAGTGAAAAAAGCGGAAGAATTGCTTAAGGAAAGAGACAAGCTCATTGCTGACGCCACTCGGGAAGCTGATAGCCTGAGAGGGTCAGCAACTGAGTACCTAAAATCCATGGTTTCTGAGGAAGAGGTAGTCAATGCTGCCGAAATAGAGTCAGGGAGGATTCTCGACGAGGCTAAGCGGGAAGCTGAAGGCATTCGAAAAGACGCATCTCAATATGCAGCTGAAGTGCTCATGAAACTCGATGAAAACCTTGACCGAGCCCTGCAAGTGGTCAGACGCGGAGTCGAAGAGCTCGAGAAGAGCTCTATTTGACGCCCCTGACGCGTATGAACACCAGTCGTATTCGTCGGAAGAGCCATATGGTGACAGACAGTCCTACCATTATGACTACTATCGTGAGAAGTCTCGTAAATGACGTAAGAAGCTTAAGATAAAACGGAGCTTGGGTCTCTGCCGGTCTGAGGACAAACACAGGCGCCACCAGCTTTGCCAGACCTTGTCCGTAAGGGCTCACAACTATTGCAGTAATAACGGCTGCAATTGCTGCATGGGTGAGTCGAGATATGAGGTAAGGCGTCATCCTTATGTCTGTTCCCGATACCATTGCGGATACTTGCCCGAATACTGATAACCCGGACCATGCGATTATTGCATTTGCCACCATAAGCCTATCCAGTAACGGCGCTGCTGCTTTACTTGCCAACTCTGTCCCCAGGGTGATTTCGAATAAGCCGCTGATCATAGGCGAAATCAAGGTGTCCTTTATCTTAAGCGGACCCGTGATGAGGGTGAGGGGCCATTCAATCAGCCTCATCACTCCTGAGACGGTGAGTACTTTAATGATTACAGAGAACATCACAATGAAGCCGCCGACCAGCAGCATGCTGCCTACTGAATCACGGACAGAATCCCCGAATACCTGTGCTATAGGCCTGCCGTCTGCCTGCCGTGCCTTATAGAGTTCATGGAAAGCCCTCTTAAAGATGTTTCCCTTGCTATTGACACTGATTTCCAGATCTCGGCGTCTTTGGGGGCCCCCATACAGTCTCAGCAATACTCCGAGTATGATAGCGGAGATGTAGTGCACACCGCATATTGCTCCTGCAAGATCCGGTGCATGAAACATTCCCACTGCTACTGCCCCTGACATGAAAAGGGGATCTGCGGTATTGGTAAAAGACGCCAAGCGCTCCCCTTCTATCTGGTTGCATAGACCCCTTCTTCTCAGGTTTGCGGTGATTTTCGCCCCGATGGGATATCCGCCGGTGATACCCATGGCCAGGGCAAAGGCGCCTACTCCCGGCACGTCAAAAACAGGCCTCATCAAAGGTTCCAAGAGAACACCGAGGAAATGCACTACGCCGAGGGCCATTAGGATTTCTGCTGCCACGAAAAACGGAAGTAAGGCCGGAAACACAATTTCCCACCATACGCGCAGCCCTTCTATGGATGCCTGAAAGGCGACACTCGGGTATATCACGATTACTATGGTAATAAAGAGAGCGCAACCCGCTACAAGATAAGCGCTCCTTTGAGTGAGAGGCGCCCTGCTAATCATGGCCTGAAAGCCTCCTTACATTGCTCTTGCTGTCCTCATGCCTAATCAAGTATATTTGAATTGGCTTAGGGATATGCTTTCCCTCCTGTACCCGGCGGCGAATATCATAACTTAGGGTAAAGTAGAATAGATAGAAGACTCCACGAATACGTGAGGCAATGCCGGAAGGAAATGACTTCATGAGAAAGAGAAACACATGGCTGGAAGTAGGAGCGGTGCTCATCATAGTTGCCGGTATCCAGGGCTATCTTGCGCGTAATTATCTTATTATCGGCCCGGGTCCGGTTCAGAAGCTTGAAGAAATGGTGACTGTTGAGACCGGCAACAAGGACGCTCAAGGAGCGTTTTTGCTGACCGCTGTGACCAGCAGCCCTGCAGGTATCCCTTCATGGATTGCAGCGCTTATTTCTCCTGACATTGATATTGCAAAGAGAGCGCAAGAAATTCCCAAAGGCATGGACCTTGAGAGATATATTGGCATCATGGAGAGTCTGATGCGGGAGAGCCAGGTAGTTGCAGGGGCTGTGGCTTTAGAAAGACTGGGCTTTCCCGTCAGCGTGGAGACTGTTGTGAGAATTGAGGCCGTGCTCGCCAATAGTCCCGCCAAGGGCATACTTCAACAGGGAGACATTATCCTTGCTGTTGATGACAGGCGAGTAGCCACTGCAGATGAAGCAGTGAAAATTATCAGCCGAAGGGCACCAGGTGAGGAAACGCTGCTTACCGTCTCCAGACAAGGAAAAGTCAAGAGACTCCAAGTAGGAACCGGCCCTCATCCCGAGGACCGGGCACGCGCGGCTGTGGGAATTCTTGTCAGTTCCAGTCTGACATATGATCTTCCAATCAATATTGAGATTGATTCCCGTAATGTCAAAGGTTCATCCGGAGGTCTCATGTTTACTCTTGAGATCCTCAACCAGCTAGATCCAGTTGACTTGACCGGAGGCCAGGTTATTGCGGGAACCGGGACTATCGGACTCGACGGTGTTGTCGGCCCAATCGCCGGGGTCAAGCAGAAGGTAGTAGCTGCTGAGCGCGGAGGAGCTGCATATTTCCTGGTTCCTATAGAGAACTTTGATTCCGCGGCGAAAATCGCAAGAAACCTGAAATCCATTGAGGTTATAGGGGTCACTGACATAAACGAGGCTGTCGCAATATTGGATGATATTGCTAGGAGGAATAATGGCACTTCTGGCGAATAATAGAGGGAAAAGAAATGAATTCCGAATTTCGGGGGGCGATTTGTTTTGGCGCTCTGCGTTTGGAGAGCCAGACCGCATGGGACAGTCATTGCTCTCATTGTGTTTTTGCTTTTGCTTTGTGTGTTCTCGCCTGTAGCTGCGAGTTATCAAGGTGTCTTGAAAAAAGGAATGAAAAGCGATGCTGTCCGAGAACTCCAGGATATTCTTAGCGGCCTGGGGTTTTTGGAAGGAGAAAGTGACGGATTATTCGGGGATAAAACACTAAATGCCGTAACGGCTTTTCAAAGAACAAACAGTCTTCACGTTGACGGTGTAGTGGGCGCTGATACATGGAATCTTCTCGAGACGGAAATTGCTCGTAGGAGAATGAAGACCTACATAGTCAGTCGGGGAGATACCCTTTATGACCTTGCCAGACGAGTTGATGTGACCGTTGCTGAGCTTGCAGCCATTAACAACATATCTGATCCTGCCCTCATCAAGGTCGGGCAGGAACTACTGATTCCTGCTCCGGGCACTGTCGTATCCAGGGGAGAGCGTGGATCTTGTGAAATGCTTCACTGGGATTCAGTAAATCGTATTTTTAAGGTGGGCAGCATAGCCACGGTAATCGATGTCAGAACAGGCCTGTCATTTCGTGTAAGGAGAAGGGGAGGAAGTCTCCACGCTGACGTGGAACCTCATACAAAAGAGGATACGGCTGTTATGAAAAGGGTCTGTGGAGGAAGCTGGACCTGGGATAGAAGGCCCATCATAGTTCAGATAGGTGGGCGCAGGATAGCAGCTTCCATGAATGGAATGCCCCACGGAGGCCAGAGTCTTGGCAGCAATAACTTCAAAGGCCACTTCTGTCTACATTTTGCCGGTAGCAAGCTTCATAACGCTCGCAAGTCTTGCCCCGTGCACCAAAAGTGCGTGAGGGAGGCTGCCGCAAGCTAACCACAACGTGCGCTCTTTCTTCTTGACTCAAGCTAATCCCTGTTCTATAATTCAATATGTCTTACAGGGGAGTGCTTTTATGATAATAGATGTATCCACGGTAAAGGATATAAAAGGTGCAAGCGTTGAAGTGGAATTAGAAGGCCCTCCGGATCCCATGGCGATAGCTGGAACAACCCTTAAGCCGGTGACGCCTGTACATGTTATTGCGAAAGCAACTTCTACAGGGCATAGCGCAATCCTTATCGAGGCGAAGGCCAGGGCGGAGTTTACGGCTGAATGCCACAGATGCCTTAGGGAATTCGTATTCGATATTGAGACAGAGTTTCAGGAGCAATATTACAAGGTGTCTCACAAGCCTTCGCCAATGTCCGACTGCGAAGAGGATGAGGTTTTGACTTATAAGGGAGATTTCGTCGATATTTCCAAGGAAGTCAACTCCCATTTGGCGTTGTCCCTCCCCATTCAACTTATTTGTTCTAGCGAGTGCAGAGGTCTGTGCCCTGTTTGCGGTAAGGACTTAAACGACGGAGAGTGCGCGTGTTCTGAGGAAGAAGGCGATATCCGTCTTGCACCCCTTGCGCAGCTCTACCCGAGTCAGGCTAAAGACGAGTTCTAGTGACTGGAGTGAGAATTAAGTGGCAAATCCTACAGGGAAATTCGGCAAGTCGAGAACACGGAAGCGTCGTGCGAATTGGAAGATTGAAGCGCCGAAACTCATTGAGTGCGAAAAGTGCCATGCTCTAAGGAGACCACACAGAGTGTGCGCCGAGTGTGGTTACTACGACGGACGGCAGGTCATCGTTGTCGAAGGGAAGAAGAAAAAGAGAGCGTAGATACTATTTTTCACTGAATATCTTATTCTCGTGTCTCTGAAGGCCGGCAGCACCTCGCGCGGCCTTTTGTCGTTTTGTCCCCAATATTTCATTTGCTCTTGCAAGTAGCAACAGAACCGATATATACTTAGTTTAGTATCTGCTATTAAGACTTGGTCATAATACCTGTCCTTCTTTTATTATGTTTGGCACTGAGAGTTGATGAGACGTGAAGCTCAGGCTCCAAAAGACAGATCGCCTCAAGCGCCTTGCGCAGGTCATAGAAGATGACCCGTTCATAACAGACAGAGAACTGGCCTGTGTATTCGGGGTCAGTATCCAGACTGTACGCTTGGACAGGCTTGAACTTGGAATTCCGGAGTCACGTGAGCGTACCAGGCGTTTGGCTAAAGAAGCAACGAATAAAGTGCGATCGGTGGAAACAGGGGAAGTCATCGGGGATCTAATCCATGTGAAGCTGGGGCAAGAAGGCATATCTGTGCTGGAAACAGACAAAGACATGGCATTCCGGCGCACCTCGATTGTTCGGGGGCATCACATTTTTGCCCAGGCAAACTCATTAGCAGTGGCGCTTGTAGATGCTGAAATCGCGCTTACCGGGACTGCAATCGTGAAATACCTCAGGCCGGTTAAGGCAGGGGAAAGGCTTGTGGCAAAGGCGGAAATTCTGAGCCGAAGCGGTAGGCGTCATGTAGTGAAAGTCACAACCCAAATAGGCCATGAGGACGTTTTTGCCGGGGAATTCACAGTGTTTGCCGTAGAAGAACCTGAGGGATACGGTGAGGACTCAAGGAGGGGTTTCAATTGAGGATTGCCCTTGATGCAATGGGGGGAGACCTTGCGCCTTCGGAGACTGTGAGAGGAGCGCTTCTTGCCATGGAAGAGCTGGGCGTTGAAGTAGTCCTGGTGGGAGACGCAAACGATATTGAAAACGAACGCAGCAAGGCCGACGTAGGGAATCGTAGTCTTTCTATTGTACATGCAGGGCAGGTAATTCCAATGAATGAACCCCACCCTGTAGATGCAATAAGGAAAATGCGCGACTCTTCCATATTGGCCGCATGTGACCTGGTGGCACAGGGGGATGCGGATGCAGTGGTATCTGCCGGCAATACGGGGGCAACAATGATAAGCGCAATCTTGAGATTGAAAAGGCTGGAAGGTACGGATAGGCCTGCTATTGCCACAGTGTTTCCTACAACGACCGGCTACTGTCTGATAGTAGACGCGGGCGCGAATTCGGAGTGCAGACCTCACCACATGTTGAACTTCGCTCTTATGGGGGAGGCCTATGCCAGACAGGTAATGGGCAGGGAAAATCCTAAGGTCGGTCTTCTCAGCATAGGAGAGGAGTCTACTAAAGGTACCGAATTAACAACTGCATCCTATGAGCTGATTAGCAAAGCCAACTGCAATTTTATAGGGAATATCGAAGCGAAAGACATTCCGCTCGGACGGGTGGATGTGGTCATTACTGATGGTTTCACCGGGAATGTTGTGCTGAAGCTGGCTGAGGGTGTAGGAGAGGCCATGGTAAGGATACTGAAGGCATCTATAGAGAAAAGCCCTGTCTCAAAGATAGGCGCAGTTCTCATGCGTCCTGCATTACAGTCCCTTGCCCGCAGAATGGACTATTCGGAGTACGGAGGCGCACTGCTTCTCGGCGTACGAGGAGTTGCGGTAATTGCTCATGGGCGATCCAAAGCCAAAGCAATTAAGAACGCTATAGGAACTGCCAAGGCTGCCGTAGAGGGCAATGTCACGGAGGCTATTGCGGCTCGTCTTGCGACAGGTGGTTCTGAGAGGAGAGATAGCCTTGAAAACTAGGACGCCCAATCTAAGAGGGGCAAGTATAGCAGGGACAGGAAGCGCTGTGCCTGAACGAATTCTAACCAACTTTGACCTGGAGAAAATGGTAGATACCAGCGATGAGTGGATTGTGGAACGCACCGGTATCCGAGAACGGCGAATAGCCGACGAAGGAACGGTAACGTCTGATCTGGCGAAGGAGGCAGCTTTGAAGGCGCTGGATGACGCAGGTATGACCGCCGACGAACTTGATCTGATTATTGTCGCTACAGTCACGCCGGACACAATATTCCCGTCATGTGCATGCGTGGTTCAAGGAGAAATCGGAGCCGAGAACGCTGCTGCTTTCGATATTAGCGCAGGGTGCACAGGGTTTGTCTATGCTCTTTCCGTTGCGCGAGATCTTGTAGCTTCCGGCCGGTACGACAATGTTCTTGTAATCGGCGCTGAGATACTTTCTAAGATTGTGGATTGGGAAGATAGAAACACTTGCGTGCTATTTGGCGACGGAGCAGGGGCTGCCGTCATCCGGCCTAGCGCCTTGGGTGAAGGCATCATCGAATGCGTCCTGAGATCTGATGGAGCACGCGGTGACGTGCTGGTCCTTCCTGCCGGGGGATCCAGAATGCCGGCGTCTTGTGAGACGGTGGAATCGAAACTCCATTACATCCAAATGAAGGGCAATCTGGTGTATAGATTCGCTGTAAAGGTAATGGTGGAAGCTGCTGTTCAGGTCCTTAAGAAGGCAAACTTGAAAGAAGAGGACATAGACTATGTCATTCCCCATCAGGCAAATCAAAGGCTGATAGAGCTTGCCTCTGAGAGGCTGGGAATTCCGGATAAAATTTACTCGAATATTGCAAGACTTGGTAATACGTCAGCTGCCTCTATTCCTATCGCTCTTGACGAGGCAGCCAGATCCGGGATGCTGAAAAACGGTGACGTGGTTTTGCTTGTTGGGTTCGGCGCCGGCCTTACTTGGGGTTCGGCAATACTCAGATGGGGTAAAGAGCAACAGGATAACGGAAGCATGTAAAGTTGCGCTATTTAGGGCGGTGGCAGGCATTGGATAATGACGGCAAGAAGGTGGCATTTGTCTTCCCGGGGCAGGGATGCCAAAGGGTCGGTATGGGGAAGAATCTTGCGGATAACTATGAAGAGGCCAGACGGGTTTTCAAGGAGGCAGACGAAGCTCTTGGGTTCCCTTTGTCAGAGTTGTGCTTCTACGGACCCGAGGAGGAGCTGACCTTGACAAGAAATGCTCAGCCCGGGATTGTCGCAACATCCTTCGCCGTCTTTGCTGTGATGAGATCCAAGGGAATCGTGCCTGACATAGTAAGCGGTCACAGTGTAGGTGAGTATTCTGCGCTGGTGGCCGGAGGTGCGCTCTCGTTGGAGGACGCTGTGAGACTTGTGAATATCCGCGGTCAGCTCATGGAGAAAGCTTGTCCCCCAGGGGCAGGTGGAATGTCTGCTGTTTTGGGATTGGATAAGGACAGTGTTGTCATGGCATGTGAAGCAGCTTGCTCTGTTGGATGGGTTGAGCCGGCAAACTACAACTCTCCCGGCCAGATTGTCATATCAGGGGATCCGGCCGGTCTCGAAAAGGCAAGAGAGCTGTGCCTGGCCCAAGGCGCAAGGAGGGTGATCCCGCTTAAAGTCAGCGGGCCGTTCCATTCAAAGATAATGGAGCCTGCAAGGCTCGCGTTAGAATGCGAACTGGAAAAGGTGAATTTCCGGACGCCTTCTATCCCGCAAGTCATGAATGTTGACGGCAAGGTATCTGAGTCCGGGGCAAAAATCAAAGAGGCTCTCGCGAAACAGATTTCCGGGCCCATCCTGTGGGAGGATTGTGTACGGGAAATGTGGAAATCAGGCGCCTGTATTTTTCTCCAAGCAGGCCCTGGGCGAGCTCTGACAGGACTTATCCGCGAAATTCAACCCGAAGCTGAGATTTTCGCGTTTGACGGTAACACTCCGGTCGACGATGTGTTGAGATTTGTCGAGGAGGTTTTGCAGAATGAGGATGAAGGATAAGGTTACGATTGTCACTGGGGCTTCAGGCGGGCTTGGTTCAGAGATAGCCAAGGCTTTCGGAAGAGAAGGCGCGCATGTTATAGCGTTTGCCGGACGATGTCTTGAGACTGCGGAGAAAGTGGCCAAGGAGATTGCTGAGCATGGTGGCAGTGCCTTAGCAAAGAGTGTAGATGTCTCTTCGCCTGTCTCTGTTGAGGGGGCTGTCGGCGAGATCTACGAGAAATTCGGGCGCATAGACATTCTCATTAATAATGCAGGCGTGAGACGTGATAACTTCCTTATCAGAATGACGGATGAAGAATGGGAAGAAGTCGTCAACGTCAACCTCAGCGGAGTATTCTACTTCATGAGATCAGTGGGTAAGAGGATGTTCAGGCAGAGATCCGGTAGAATGGTAAACATCTCGTCTGTGGCAGGTATTCTAGGCAATCCGGGTCAGTGTAATTACTCCGCGTCAAAAGCCGGTGTGATCGGCCTTACTAAGGCTGCTGCCAGGGAGCTTGCCATGCGCCAGGTTACTGTAAACGCTATTGCCCCGGGTTTTATTGAAGCAGGTATGACAAGCGAGTTGAGTCGTGAAATCAGAGAGAAACTGATACAAGGCGTGCCTCTTGGAAGGGCGGGTTGTGCGAATGATGTGGCAGAAGCCTGTCTGTTCTTGGCTTCTGACGCAGCATGTTACATAACAGGCCAGGTGTTGTGCGTAGACGGAGGCTTTGCAATGTAGATGAGCCGGCGAGATAACACATGGAATTTCAGTTGAGGGAGGTGAACAAGATGGCAGGTATTAAGGGGAAGGCAGAGGAAGTCTTTGCCAAGGTGAAAGAGATAATAATCAGGGAGGCCAGGGTGGATGAGGCGTCCATAACACCTGACGCTACCATGAATGACCTTTATGCTGACTCTGCTACGAGAATGAGCATTGGGGATGAGCTGGATAGAGAGTTCGAACTGGGGATTTTCGATGTTGATCTTGCGGAAGACACCACAGTGCAGGATATTGTTGACTTCATCATGGAGCAACTGGGAGAATCTTAATAGAAGATAGGCAATCCAAAACCATAGGAAAGGCGCACGAAACAGTGTGGGGTGAGGATATGAGACCACGGGTGGTGGTGACCGGCATCGGAGCGGTCACCCCCATTGGCATAGGGAAAGAGGCTTTCTTTGAAGGCCTCCGAACCTCGAAAAATGGTATAGCGCGGGTGTCGGCTTTTGAGCCGGACGGTTATAGGACTCAGATGGCAGGCGAAGTTCGGGATTTTGCGGCTGAAGATTTCATGTCCGAGCGGGAAGCCCACCGGCTGGCCAGGTTTGCGCAGTTCTCGGTAGCCTGTGCTAAAATGGCCTTGGAAGACGCGGGCCTCGCGGTTTCGGAGAACATTCGGGACAGAACAGGCGTTGTGATGGGTTGTGGTATCGGTGGGCTCGACGTAACCGAGGGCCAGGTGAAGCTTATGCATTCCCACGGCCCAAGAAGGATCAGTCCTTTCTTCATCCCCATGATGATTCCTAACATGGCTTCAGGACAGATCGCCATTTTCACAGGCGCAAGAGGGCCTAATCTCACTGTTACAACAGCGTGCGCCGCTTCTATGCATGCCATCGGAGAGGCCTTCCGGGCCATTCAAAGATGTGACGCCGACACAATGTTGGCAGGAGGTACTGAAGCAAGCATTTCCCCTGCCGGCTTTGGGGGATTTTGCGCTCTCAGGGCTATGTCACAGAGGAATGACCTGCCGCATGCAGCCAGTCGTCCTTTTGATAAGGGAAGAGATGGGTTTGTTATGGGCGAAGGTGCGCTCGTCCTGATCCTTGAGACAATGGAGCATGCGCTTGCGAGAGGGGTGCGCCCATATGCGGAAATTGTCGGATACGGAGCAAGTGATGACGCCCATCACATTGTCGAGCCGGATCCTGAAGGTAAAGGCGCTATTTTGGCCATGCGTAGAGCACTGGATGATGCGGGACTGAGTCCCTGTGAGGTGGATTACATCAACGCTCACGGAACGTCAACTCCCATGAATGACAGATGTGAAACAATGGCAATAAAAGAGGTGTTTGGCGTCCACGCGTATGAGTTGATGGTGAGCTCCACCAAGTCCATGACCGGCCATTTATTAGGCGCGGCTGGAGCTTGCGGTGTAACAGCTTGTATATTCGCTCATGAGACCGGGATTGTTCCGGCTACGATAAACTATGAAGATCCTGACCCGGATTGTGACCTGGATTACGTGCCTAACACAGCGAGGAATGCCAATATCGATGTTGCGATGAGTAATGCGTTTGGATTCGGGGGACACAACGGCGTTATTGTGACCAGGAGATTTCAAGAATAAGCAAGGAATCGTGTAATGGCCGGACAAAGAGGTAGAAGAAATCATAAGGAGACTTCCAAAGGAGGCTCTCTACATCAATTAGAGAGTTTGCTCGGGGTGTCCTTTCATGATCAGAACTTGCTCAAAAAGGCCATGACCCATAGTTCTTTCGAAGGCGGAGGCCCTGCCGCCGGAAACGAACGGTTGGAGTTTCTCGGAGACGCTGTTCTCAAAGTAACTTGCGCTTGGTATTTCTACGAGAAACACCCTGTCTTGGCTGAAGGAGAACTCTCAGCCATAGTCGGGCAGGTCGTCAGTGAAAGATCTTTGGCTTCCGCCGCAGTCCGTGTAGGTCTGTCGCGATTTCTTATGGTTAGCCACAGTCTTGAAGTAACAGGTGGCAGGGAGTTGCCTTCTGTGCTTGCAGATGCGTTTGAAGCAGTTATCGGCGCTGTTTTCCTGGATCAAGGGCTTGATGATGCGAGAGACTTTGTTGTAGATAAACTTCAGCTTGATACGATTGATACTCGAGACTGCTTGAAAGGGGCGAGTTTTCGGAACTACAAAGCAGATTTGCAGGAACTCTTCCAGAAAGGAGGAAAAGCGCTTCCTGAGTATAGAGTAGTGAGTGAACAAGGCCCTGATCATGACAAGACTTTTACCGTTTCCGTGTATTCTGAGAAAACCGCTATGGGCCGAGGGGTTGGCAAAACCAAGAAAGAGGCTGAACAGGCTGCAGCCGAGGATGCCCTAAACTCTGTCACATTCGACTAATCCCCTGACAAAAGCAAGAAATTTCGCATAACAAAGGATCTTTTGGGATGATGTTGAATACTGATATAGGAGATGCGGCTTATGGTCCAAAACCTGGGAACGGGAGGTAGAAGGCGTGGAGGTACTAAAGGTGTCAGCGCAGTCCAAGCCCAAGTCGGTGGCGGGCGCACTGGCTGCCGTACTCAGAGAGAGGGGGTCTGCCGAAGTTCAGGCAGTTGGAGCCGGAGCTGTGAACCAGGCTGTTAAGGCGATAGCAATTACACGAGGGTTTGTTGCGCCAAACGGAATAGACCTCATAGCCATTCCGGCTTTTGCTGAGATTCTAATCGACGGGGAGGAGAGGACTGCAATAAAATTCATCGTTGAGCCCAGGTAGTGCCAAGTCAAAGAGTATTCGTGAACATTAGCCGTTTTCTGAGTCGCTGTTAGCTTTCGCATAATTTGGGACCGGTTTTGGACCTGCAGCCTGTTTTCCCAGGAGCCGGCGCTTCAACGGGAGCAGGCTGTGCCACTAATAAAGGTTGCGTGTCCAATTGTAGAAGAATATTATCCCTTGGCCGATAGTATACATTTAGCGAACTCGGTAAAAATCGGTCAAGGGGGACTCCACATGTCCGCTGCCAATCAGGAGCTGGATCTCGAGTTGCTATGGCGAGCAAGGCAAGGACAAGAACCGGCCAAAGACGACCTGGTACGGAAGTACTTGCCTATGGTACGACACATTGTCCAAACCACAGCTGTAGGAATCCACGGTTTGGAATTCGAGGATCTCACTCAAGAGGGCCTGTTCGGCCTCATCGATGCTATTCGGCAGTATGATGTTGAACGACCCGGGGTAAAGTTCAGTTCCTTCGCGTACCTCTGCATCATCCGCAAGGTCTACAACAGCCTCCGTAGTCAGAGCAGTGGGAAACACAGACTGCTAAACCAGGCGTTGTCTTTGTATTCGGTTATGGATAGAGAGGGCTGTCGTCCGATTCTGGATTTCCTTGCCGGGGATTCTGTCAATCCTGAAACCGTTGTGGAGGACAAGTGGACGGGCATGAGGGTGGAGCAAGTCTTAAGAGATTATCTTTCTGTTTTGGAGTATGTTGTAACCGTCCTCTTACGTCAGGGGTATACGACAAGTGAGATTAGCCGTGCTATGGGATTTAACCTCAAAGTAGTCGATAACGCGCGTACTCGTGTTAAGGCGAAACTAAGACGCATCCTCCGCAAATATGGTTCGCTGACTCATCCTGAGATCCCTCGAAAGATGAGAAAGCGCGAGGATTTATATCTGAAGGTCAAGGTAAGCCTGTAATCTTCCCATCCGTTTAATCCTCTCGCAACCTATGCCTTGGGCCCGTAATTGCGCTGTAACATTCTCTTTTGGTTTATGCTATGATACAATACCATTGCACCTTGGGACAATTGGTTAAGAATTCATAATGTACATTTAGTCGATTACGGCAAATCTATGCAATTTTGTGGCCTACCGGTTCTTTTTTCGGGTTGTCGGTGCCAATGTCAGGACGCTCCTCCGAATTCGGCAAGCATGTGGAAAGGGCGAATTCCAATGAGGCTCAACAGGAGTATGCTGCTGCCTGACGCGTCATCAGCCGCCCGACACCATGAGAATGCAGTGCACGGACAGGTGGCGCCATATTAGAACTAGGGTGATTTTGCTTGTACCTCAAGCGAGTGGAAGCCTACGGATTCAAATCCTTCGCGGACAAAACGGAACTTGCGTTTTCTCCGGGTATCACCTCAATTGTAGGTCCTAACGGATCAGGAAAAAGCAACATTGCCGATGCAATCAGGTGGTCCCTGGGAGAGCAAAGCGCCAAGACTCTCCGCGGTTCCAAAATGGAAGACGTAATCTTCTCCGGCTCCGGCTCCAGGAAGCCCTTGGGGTTTGCCGAAGTTACGTTGGTATTTGACAATAGCGATCGCTATCTTCCCGTTGACTTTCTAGAGGTTCAAGTCACGAGACGTGTCTATCGGTCAGGCGCAAGTGAATTCCTCATATCAGGCGTGCCATGCCGTCTCAGAGATATTCACATCCTTTTCATGGACACAGGGCTCGGAAAGTCCGGGTACTCCGTCATTGAGCAAGGCAGGATTGATGCGATACTGGCTGCAGGATCGGATCAGCGCAGAGCATTTTTTGAGGAAGCTGCAGGAATTCAAAGATACAAGACCCGGCGTAATGAAACGGAAAGACGGCTTGAGGCTATTGGAAAAATCGAGGAGCGTTTGAGGGATCTTGTTGCAGAACTCGGAAGGCAACTTGAACCCTTGGCCAAGAGGGCAGACGAAGCCCGCAAGTTTCAGAACTACAGTAGTGAGCTTTCGACGCTTGAGATAGGTCTTACCCTAACTGAACTCGATAAGTCAGACAGGGTTAAGGATGACCTTCTGGACAAGCTGACTCACGTTGAAGCCAGGCTCAGTGACATGAAGCAACAGCACAATATGCTGGAGGATGAGATCCTGCGTGAAAAAGGGAGCCTTGCTGAACTTGAAGATGCACGTGAAGAAATACATACTCAGTTAACTGAGTTGGGAGCGGAGATAGAGAGAACTGAAGGTAAGGTCGGAATGGCGTCTGAACGGCTGGCAAGTCTAGAGGATCAGCTGGTCTCCCTTGAAGCGTCGGGTGAGAAGGATATGACAGCCCTCACTCATTCTCAGCGAGAGCTTGAGAAAACGCGATCTCTTCTCGTAGGGATCAGTGCTGAGCTGGAAGATGCAAATGAATATCTCAAGGCCGGAGAGTCCTCGGAGGAGAGCCTCACCGGAGAGTTGGACCAGGAGAGGGAGCGAGAGGAGCGCCTCAAAGTAGATGTTATTGAAGTCCTTTCGGAGCTGGCTGAAGTCAAGAACGAATTGGCCAGAAGGAAGATGGCGGATGAGGTAGAGGAGCGTCAGGTCGAGAGGGACAGGCAGCAACTGGAACACGCCCAACAAGAGCTTGATAACCTTTCTTCGCAACTGGAACATGATACTCGGCGCCTGGAAGAACTAAACACGAGGAAACACAGGCTGTCACAGGAAATAGCGAAAGCTGAGGAAGAGCTGCAATACGCCAGGGACCGGCTGGGAAAGCTCTATGAAGTCCAAAGGGAGCTAGAAAGGCAGACTCATGCCAAATCGTTGGAACTTGAAGCTTGTAGGCTGCAGGCGATGAAAGGCCGGTTGTACCCTGAAGGGACTCGGGCTATTATGGCTGCAGCTCAGCGTAACGCCCTTGACGGGGTCATCGGGACGCTTGCTGATGTCATTCAAGTTCCCGGTGAATATGAGCATGCTGTTGAAGCTGCATTAGGACGATCCCTCTATAACATTGTTGTAGAGAAAGAAAGCCATGCAAAAGCTATGGTGGCATATCTGAAAGAGCGTAGACTGGGGAGAGCCACATTCTTGCCGCTTGACCTTATCAGCCCTTCCGGATTTCCCACGAGGCATAGTCATGTTTTGAAGATGCCCGGTGTTCGCGGTATCGCGTCCGAGCTCGTGTCTTATGATGAGTCTGTCAAGAAGGCAGTGGAGTTTTCGCTAGGGCGTATCTTGGTTGCAGACAATCTGGATGTAGCCGTCATGGCAGCTCGAGCCTTGAACAGATCCCTGAAAATCGTGACAATTGACGGTGATATCGTTTACCCGGGAGGAGCGATTTCCGGCGGCAGCAGAGTGGCAAGGCCGGAGAGGAGGTTGCTCGAGGCCAGACGACGCCTTAGTGCCTTGGAACTTGATGAAAAGCGTCTGCGTGAGGAAGGCCTTCGAGTAATGCAACAGACAGAACAGGCAAAAGATACAATTCGAGGCGCGGAGAAGCTATGCAATGACTTGGCTTCAGAATGGAGAAGCATTGAACTGGAAAATGCGAAACTCCAGGCTCTGCAAGCTGAAAGACGCAGGGAGCTGGATAAGAGTCGTCTCCGAGCGGAAATGCTTCGTTCTGAGTTGGAATCAAGGGTGGAAAGGCGTATATCCCCTGATGACACAGGGCCGAGGTTGGAGAAAAGGTATGAGGAGCTTACTGTAGCAGCCGAGGAACTATCAGAAATCCAGGCCAAACTTTCTCAGAGACTAAAGGAGCTGTCTTCTGCCCGTGATGAGGCTATGCGTGATATCACCGCGACTAAAGTGAAAATTGCGGCTCGAAGTCAAGAGGCTGAGAATCTGAAGAGGCAAATCTTAGCCATGGAAGCTTCCATTTTTGAGCTGGCCTCTGAAGTTGATGCTACCCGCCGCGAGATGATAAGAGTCAAAGACCTCATTTCAGAGGTCCGTCCACGACTTGAAGAGAGCAAGGCTCATCTGGATACGCTTCGGAAGATGCGGCTTGAACTTGATGGGACGTTTGCGTCTGTGAGAGACCGTCGCCGTGGGGCAATTCGGAGTATCAGTGAGAAAGAAGGAACTGTGAAGGCGCTACAGATAGAAATCGGAGAACTTGAGAAGGACGGAACCGGCCTTCGTCTTCGAAGAGTTGAGGTTCTGGAAGGAACTCGTCATATGGTGGATGAGCTTGCGCGGATCTATAGGATGACACCGGAAGAAGCAAGACGACAGGTGGAGCCTGCCCAATATGAAAACATTAAGCATCGAGATAATGTAAGAGAAGAGATTCGAATACTCCGTGACAAGATGGATACCATAGGAGCTGTTGACCTTGGTGCGATTGAGATATATGAGTCTATGAAATCAAGACAGGAATACTTAGAAGAGGGACTCAGTGATATTGAAGACGCCATGGAATTCCTCGGGCAAATCATCCAGCGCTACGATAAAGAAAGTGAAAGGCGCTTTAAGGAAACCTTCAACGCAGTGAGACGGGAATTCAACACGCTGTTCTCAAGGCTTTTCAGAGGCGGAACTGCTGACTTGATTCTGGTTGACTCTGAAGGCTCAGGCCTTCCCGGGGTTGAAATTGTGGCAGAGCCTCCGGGCAAGAGACTTCAAAATCTTACCCTTCTGTCCACAGGTGAAAGGACCTTATCCGCTATAGCCCTTGTATTCGCAATTCTCAAGATTCGCCCGAGTCCGTGCTGTATTTTGGATGAGATCGATGCAGCGCTGGATGAGGCCAATGTGGGAAGATTTGCGGATCTTCTGCGGGAGTCAGCTAAAGAAGGTCAGTTCATCGTTGTGACACACAGAAAGGGCACAATGGAGAGCGCTGACGCGCTTTATGGAGTCACAATGGAGGAATCAGGCGTGTCAAGGCTGGTTTCACTCAATTTGGAGGATGCGCCATGCCCTCGCCAAGAGACAGCTTAACAGTAAAGGTGTGAACTTTCCGAATGAACGCAGCAGACAGGCTGGAGAAGCCAATCCAACATCACGATCCGGACGGACACCCTAAAGGCCTACTGGCCGGCCTTTCTGAAAGGCTGGCACGCACCCGCCAGAGCATAGTGGGACAGGTGCAATCATTAATTGGAAGGAGGCCTGTTCTTGATGCAGAGTTCTTTGATGAACTGGAAGCTATACTACTGCAGGCCGATGTAGGGGTTAATACCACCATGCGACTGCTCTCCGGGCTTTCTCGGAGCTTGAAAGAAGGTGGGCAGGGAAAGGCCTTGAGTGGGGAAGATGTCTTAAAAAGACTAAAGGAACAGATAGTCGCGGTTTTGGGGCCTCCTGAACCTCTTGGAAAGGCAGTGGAAGGCCCTACGGTGATCATGGTTGTAGGAGTCAACGGGACAGGCAAGACTACAACTGTGGGAAAGCTGTGTCATAGATTCCGGAAATACGGTGCCGAGGTCATTTTGGGGGCGACTGACACTTTCAGAGCTGCTGCCATAGATCAACTGGAAATCTGGGGTAAGAGGGCCGGAGCCAGAGTCATACGCCACGAAGAAGGCGCAGACCCTGCTGCAGTTGCCTATGATGCTTGTCAAGCTGCAAAGGCAAGAGGGGTCGACTATGTGATTTTGGACACTGCAGGAAGACTTCACACTCATGTGAATCTCATGAGGGAACTTGAGAAGGTTAAGCGCGTTGTTGAGAGGGAGGTTCCCGGCGCTCCTCATGAAGTCTTGCTTGCTCTTGACGCTACATCGGGCCAGAATGGGCTCAGTCAAGCTACGACATTTAAGGAAGCGGTAGAGGTTACAGGTATTGCCCTGACAAAGCTGGACGGCACTGCTAAGGGCGGCATTATCTTGGCAATCAGGGACAGTCTTGGTATTCCTGTGAAACTCATCGGGATTGGCGAAGGGATTGAAGATCTCAGGGGTTTTGATCCAAAAGAGTTTGTTGACGCGATTTTTCATACTCAAGATACCTAAGCGAGATAGTTGGACTGAGTTGACGCTCCTAGTGGCTAAGTGTATACTACTTGCGTGAGTAAAAGGGGGTTGGGCCTCATGTTCGAAAACCTGACTGCGAGACTTCAGGAAACCTTCCGCAAGCTGCGGGGGAAAGGCAAGTTAAGTGAAGCGGATGTGGACGAGGCCCTACGGGAGATTCGCATAGCTTTACTGGAAGCTGATGTGAACTTCAAAGTAGTCCGGGATTTTGTCGCGAAAGTCAGGGAGCGAGCTGTAGGCAGCGAGGTGGCAGCAAGCCTCACCCCGGGTCAACAGGTAATCAAGATTGTCAACTCTGAACTTACGCAGCTTATGGGTGGGCGTGAGAGTAAGATACAGTATGCGCCAAAGCCTCCTACTGTCATTATGATGGTGGGACTGCAGGGCTCAGGGAAAACAACAACTGCTGCAAAGCTTGGGTATCTTCTTAAGAAGCAAGGCAGGAAGCCTTTATTGGTTGCAGCCGATACTTGGCGGCCTGCAGCTATAAAACAGCTTCAGGTTCTCGGTGAAAAGATCGGTGTAGAAGTCTTTTCCACTCACGAAGGCGACGATGCGGTTCGAGTAGCGTCTGCCGGTGTCGCACGAGGGAAGTTCCTAGGTTGTGACATGGTGCTTGTGGATACCCAAGGCAGACTGCACGTAGATGACGAACTCATGGCTGAGCTCGGTGGCATGCAGAAGGCGATTTTGCCGCACGAAGTTCTTCTCGTAGTAGACGCTATGACCGGCCAGGATGCTGTTAATGTAGCATCTGCCTTTGACGAACGATTGGAGCTTTCCGGGGTCATTTTGACCAAACTTGACGGGGACGCCAGGGGAGGCGCTGCTTTATCCACGAGAGCGGTGACAGGCAAACCCATAAAGTTTATCGGAGTCGGCGAAAGAATTGACGCCCTGGAACCCTTCCATCCGGATCGTATGGCCTCGCGCATACTTGGCATGGGTGACATCCTTAGTCTGATTGAAAAGGCAGAGGCTACTTATGATCAGACGAAGGCTGTCCAACTTACGGAGAAGCTGAAAACTGCTGATTTCACTCTGGAGGATTTTCAAGACCAATTGGAACAGATGCAGAAAATCGGTCCGTTAGATGAAATCGTCCGAATGATTCCGGGCATGAGCCGCATCAAAGGTGCAGGCGACATGAAGGTTGATGACCATCGTCTCAGGCAAGTGGGGGCCATCATAGGCTCCATGACGCCTGAGGAACGGCGGAATCCCGAAGTTATCGACGGGAGCCGACGGAGGAGAATCGCAAGGGGCAGCGGAGTCAAAGTCCAGGATGTCAATGTACTGCTGCGCCAATTCAACCAAGTAAAGGGATTCCTGAAGCAATTGGGCGGGGGAGGCAAAGCGCAACGTCGCGCCATGCGAAAAGGGATAATTCCTTTTATGCAGTGACACGTTAGGTTAGTATTGCAACAGAAACAATGGTGGAAAATAGGAGGTGACAACATTGGCGCCTAGAATAAGACTTGCAAGGACCGGAGCGAAGGGGCAACCTTCGTACAGGATTGTTGTGGCTGATTCCCGCTTTCCTAGAAACGGGCGGTTTATTGAGATCCTTGGACACTATAATCCCAGGACGAATCCGGTGACTATTCAGGTTGACCGGGAAAAAACCCAAGAGTGGTTGGATAGGGGCGCGCTTCCCACAGAATCCGCAGAATCAGTTCTTGTCAGAGCAGGTGTAATCAATCGGACAACTGAAGCTTCCGGGGGAGTTGACGCTGGATGAAGGAACTAGTGGAATATATCGCAAAGAGTCTCGTTGATAATCCTGAAGAGATCTCCGTGGTAGATACGACTGACGAAGAAGGAGTTACTGTGTACGAGGTCTCATGTAACCCTGATGAGAAGGGTAAGCTCATTGGGAAATCAGGCAGGACAGCTAAAGCCATAAGAACCCTGGTTCGGGCTTGTTCTGCACGACACGGAAAGAGAGCCACAGTGGAGATTGTTTAATGGAACGGCGCCGGGGGAGTGAGATGCCGGGAGATTTCATTGCAGTGGGGAGGATAACTACCTTCCAAGGCAACCGCGGTGAGGTAAGGGTTTTGCCTTTTACTGATTCTCCGGAGCAGTTCTCGCCCGGTTCAAGGTTGCGGGCAACTAAGAAAGGCGTAGCCAAGGTATTGGAGGTCGAAAGTGCAAGGCGCCACAAGAAGTTCATTATTGTGAAGTTTGTCGGCATCCAGTGCATAGATGACGCTAAGCTCCTTCGCGGGGCGCTGCTTGAAGTTGCTGAATCAGAACTTATCATGCTCCCTGAAGGTGAATACTACGTTTTTCAGATTGAAGGCTTGAAAGTTGTAACAGCTGAAGGAAGGTATCTAGGTAAGATAGTGCGGGTTATCAACGGGGTGGCACACGACATCTATGAGGTTGCCCGCGGGCAATGTAAGCCATGCGGGCAAGAGAAGATATTGATACCTGCGGTACGGGAGATAGTGAAAAACATTGACCTTGAGCTGGGTACCATGATCGTGGATCTTATCCCAGGCCTCGAGTAGGTGTATGAATTGAGGATTGATATACTCACAATTTTCCCTGAGATGTTTGAGGCGACACTTTCCGGGAGTATTGTGGGGAAGGCCCGTGAGAGAAGACTTGTGGATATAAACGTCCACAACATAAGAGACTTTACCGTGGATAAGCATAAGGTGACCGATGATTACCCTTTCGGCGGCGGAGTAGGTATGATTATGAAACCGGAGCCGATATTTGCCGCAGCTGAGCATGTCCTTCAGGAAGCGAAAAGAGGGCCTGCCAGAATTATCTTGATGACGCCTCAGGGGAAGACTCTTGACCAAGATATGGTTAGGCGCCTTGCTAAAGAAGAGCACATGGTAATCATCTGTGGGCGCTATGAAGGTATAGATGAACGTTTGAGATGCGCATTAGTGACTGATGAAATATCTATTGGAGACTATGTGCTGACAGGCGGAGAATTACCTGCCATGGTCCTCGTGGACGCAGTAACCAGATTTGTGCCGGGAGTCCTAAGTGAGGACGCGCTTATCAGCGAGTCGTTTACAAGTGACATCTTGGATTATCCACAGTATACACGGCCCAGAGAGTTCAGAGGGATGGCTGTGCCTGACGTTCTGGTCTCAGGGGATCATGAGAAAGTCAGGCTTTGGAGAAGGAAACAAGCACTGGCTAGGACATTGGAAAAGAGACCTGACTTGCTTGAGCAAGCTTCTTTGAGTAGTGAAGACCTTAAGTTGCTTGATGACATTAAGAGAGCAATTGGCCGACTTAACGAGGGAGGATCCCAGAAATGAACATGATTGACATTATTGAACAGGAACAGTTGCGCCAGGACATCCCTGATTTCGGACCCGGGGATTCAGTTAAGGTGCACGCAAAAGTAGTTGAAGGCGGAAGAGAAAGGATCCAGGTTTTTGAGGGGATCGTGCTTTCCCGTAGGGGGAGCGGTACCCGCGAGACATTTACCGTCAGAAAGATATCAGCAGGTATAGGTGTGGAGAGGACCTTCCCGCTTCACTCCCCTAGGATAGCCAAGATTGAAGTTGTGCGCCACGGCAAAGTACGGCGAGCAAAGCTCTATTACCTAAGAGAGCGTGTAGGCAAGCGTGCTAGGGTAAAAGAAGCGAGGAGAAGGTGAAATCCAAAGTGATCCCAGATGACTCTGGTCTGAAATGCGAGGATTCGAAGGCCGGAAACTGCGATGCGGAGCACTGTGGAGTCAAAGACGGGAATAGCTGCTCTGAAACATGCTTAGCATCCGGCATGGAGCCTATTGAACAAGAAGTCATGGCTGAAGCAGGAGCAAGGCCCATTCTGTCCGCTGAAATGAAGGCGGAGATCCTTGAGTATGTCCAGGCCTTTGCTGTTGCCATTGTGCTTGCTGCTTTTATTATTACTTTTATCGCCCAGTCTTTTGTGGTCGAGGGGAGCAGCATGGAGCCGAGCCTTCATAATCGTGAGAGACTCCTTGTCAATAAGCTCGTGTACAGATTTAGGAAGCCCGAGTACGGAGATGTTGTGGTCTTTAGATATCCTGCAAACCCAAAGCGTAGATTCATTAAGAGGGTTATCGGTGTCCCCGGCGATGAAGTGGAAGTTCGGGACGGATTTGTCATTGTCAATGGGATGACCCTTGATGAGGATTATACTATGGACCTTACTTACGGTTACTTCGGGCCTAAGACGGTGCCGGACGGTCACTACTTTGTGTTAGGCGATAACAGGAATAACAGTGATGATTCCAGATACCCTGACGTCGGTTTCGTTCCTATGGCCAATATTGTGGGGAAAGCGAGTTTCATCTGGTGGCCGCCGCGTAGAATAAGTCTTGTCAGGAATCCTGAGGCTCGTCTCGTGAACCCATGAAGTTTCCGTGGTTTCCCGGTCACATGGCAAGAGCCAAACAAACGATGAAACAGCACCTCTCCGGGATCGACTTGGTTATCGAGGTGCTTGACGCCAGAATTCCCAGGACAAGCAGGAATCCTGACATCAGGGGTATCACTGAGATGAGACCTCGCGTTGTGGTGCTGGCAAAACAAGATTTGGCTGATCCTAAAGAGACGGAGGCCTGGCTTAAGATTCTAAGAGCTGACGGGCTTGCCTGTTACGCGATAAATGCGGAAACAGGTGAAGGCGTCGAAGATGTTGTGTCCGGCATTTCGCGCTTAGCTTCAGAGATTATGCTGAAGCTTCAAGACCGCCGGCGCAGACCACGGCCGTTCAGAGTCATGGTTATCGGTATCCCTAATGTGGGGAAGTCCTCATTAATAAATCGGATAGCCGGGAGACGATCGGCGAAGACCGGGGCGAAGCCTGGAATCACCAGAGGCAAGCAGTGGATAAGAGTTGGTAGAGCCATAGAGCTACTGGATATGCCCGGTGTTTTGTCGCCTCGAATGGATGATCCAGAGGACCTTTTTAAGCTTGCTGCTACCGGCGCCCTTACAGAAGAAAGCTTTGATGCAGTTCAGGTAGCTGAAGGCCTTCTTGAAACGCTTCGAGGCAGAGCCTACCATGCTCTTACCGCACGTTTCAAACTAGGTGACATTCAAGATCGAGACGGTCACACGATTCTGCGATTAATAGGGGAGAAGCGGGGCTGTTTAGGTTCAGGCGGTACAATAGACGTTTCCAGGGCAGCGGTAATAGTGTTATCAGAGTTTAGGAAAGGGCTCTTTGGGAGAGTAACCTTGGATCCTGCGGTAGATGACAGATTGGAAGCGGAGTCTTGAAGAACGACTGCGCCGGCAGCCGAGATATTTCCGGTAATCGCAAGCTGGATTATGAGAATAGATTGTGGCGGGAAGGCTTTGTGAAGGTAGCAGGGGTAGACGAGGCAGGTAGGGGTTCCCTGGTAGGTTCAGTGGTAGCAGCTGCCGTAGTCTTGCCGCAAGGGACATTCATTGACGGTGTCCGTGACTCGAAGGCTTTATCCGCAAATAGGCGGGAAGCCTTATATGAAGTCATTACACATACCGCATTGGCATGGGGTATCGGAATTGTGGACGAGGTGATGATAGATAAGATCAATATTAAGCAGGCTACAAGACTCGCTATGAAACTTGCTGTAGAAGATCTGGATATCGAGGCTGACCATCTTCTGGTCGACGCGGAGACAATCCCGGTTTCCATTCCGCAGACAAAACTTATCCACGGAGATGCAATATCTCACAGCATCTCTGCTGCTTCCATCATTGCCAAAGTCACCAGGGACAGAATGTGCAGGCTGTGGCATGAAGAATTTCCTGACTACGGTATTCTCGCCAATAAAGGATATTGCACAAACGAACATGTTAAAGCCCTTCTTACGCACGGACCTTCGCCAATCCACAGGAGATCTTTCATACGGAAACTGCTGCTAAAACATGCAAACCTTACCCTTGATCTCGATATGTGCGATTAGGGTTCCACCCAAATGCTCTAACCCAATATATGGAAGGAAAATCAGGGTGCCCTAAAGAAGTAATGGCGTGAACGGATCGCCATGGATCTTCAGCGCATCCACGCGTAGGACTTCCACTGGAAGCGGCTCCCCTGACGCTGCCGGAAAAAGGGCAAGGATTTGTGGCGCCATAGTCAGCGACATACTCTAGAGGGGTGCGTAAAGTGTGTCAATCAAGCAGAGAAGTAGGCCTCCACGGAGAAGACATCGCTGTAAAGTACCTGGAGGTACTGGGGTTTCCTATTGTCTGCAGGAATTTCCGTTCCGGATTCGGCGAAATCGACCTTGTTGCCAAAGACGGTGATACTATCGTATTTGTTGAAGTCAAAGCCAGGAGGAGTCGGCAATTCGGAAAGGCTGTGGAGCAGATTACCAAGGAAAAGCAAAGGAAGATAATGAAGGCAGCGGGTGAGTATCTTCGAAGATGCGGAGCTCTCGGAAGTTGCGTAAGATTTGATGTATTGGCTATTGACATATTGCCCGGGGGAGAGGAAATAATCGAGCACGTAAAAGGAGCATTCAATGGGTGGAGGTGAGATTATTGCTGGCGAAAGTCCCCGGTGGCGCTGTACTCGGTGTTGACGGATACATAGTCTACGTGGAAGTTGATGTATCATCGGGGCTACCTTCCTTTGAGATAGTGGGGTTGCCTGATACCGCTATTCGTGAGGCCAGGGAGAGGGTTAGGGCGGCTCTCAGGAATTCCGGTTATGAATTCCCGCTCCGAAGGATAACCGTGAACTTGGCTCCTGCGATGATACGCAAAGAAGGCGCGGGTTTTGATTTGCCCATAGCTATTGGGATTCTGTCCGCCATCGGAGAAGTTGACAACAGGAAGGCTGCACACTCAGTATTCATAGGCGAGTTGTCCCTAGACGGGCGTGTCAGAGGAACACCCGGTGTGCTGTCAATTGCACTTGCTACAAAAAAGCGGGGATTTGAAGACATGATAGTGGCTGAGGCGAATGTGGGAGAAGCTGCATTAGTTGATGGGCTGAATATCTACGGAGTAGGCGCACTCAGAGAGGTGGTCAGACACTTAAACGGCGTGAAGTGTATAGAAAGAGCAAGGAAGACATGCGTCAAGCTGTCCTATGCCAATTCGGACGATGTAGACTTGTCGGATGTAGCCGGCCAGGAACATGCGAAACGTGTGTTGGAAATAGCTGCGGCAGGAAGTCACAATGTCCTGATGGTAGGGCCTCCGGGTTCAGGCAAGACCATGCTGGCGAGACGGTTTCCGACGATCCTCCCTCCGCTGTCCCGAGACGAGGCACTCGAAGTGACCAGAGTGTACAGCGCTCTGGGGCTGCTTCCTGCAGGCAGCAGCATAATCTCTAAGAGGCCTTTTCGAAGTCCCCACCACACGATTTCTCCTGCAGGCCTCATCGGAGGAGGCCGCCTTCCGAAGCCCGGTGAGATTTCCCTGGCCCACCGAGGAGTCCTTTTCCTTGATGAGCTTCCGGAATTCGGCAGCCACGTGTTGGAGGCCCTCAGACAGCCGATGGAAGACGGATTCGTGACAGTGGCAAGAGTCCGGGGTGCAGCTGCATTTCCCAGTCAATTTACCCTGCTGGCAGCTATGAATCCATGCTTGTGTTTCAGAAGGTCCACTCTTGAAGGGACGACATCCTGCACATGTTCGCCCGGAGTGGTGAGACGCTATCTTAGTAGGCTTTCAGGGCCTCTTCTGGATAGAATAGACCTCCATATTGAACTGGGACAAGTTGAGGTCCATGAGCTTCATGCAGCAAAAGACAGGGAGACATCAACGGATGTTCAAAAGAGAGTAGTCAAGGCAAGAGATATGCAAATCAGGCGGTTTCTAGGGACCCGGATCCGCTGCAATGCGGAGATGGGTCCGATTGATATGGAAACCCACTGCCAACTGACGAAGGATGCCAGAACTATTCTTTACTCAGCCATGCGCAAGCTGGGGCTGTCAGTTCGCTCATATACCAGGACTTTGAAAGTCGCAAGGACCATCGCAGATCTTGAAGGAAGCCAAGGAGTACATGTGCGCCATGTAGCAGAAGCTGTCGGCTATAGAATGCCGGTTTTCGGTGCCTAAGTATGAGTTCATTAGTTTTCGTTCGTTTTCCGAGGTCTTGGGTGGCCCCGCAAGGTACGTACGTTTTCTGAGGCCGGTGATTGCAACGAGGGGTGTCAAAATTCGGCCACTAGCCTACGGGCCG
>DGZL01000035.1:41202-41425 GCA_002398515.1 Firmicutes bacterium UBA4981 | reverse complement strand
AGGAAGAATTCATCGAATATCTCACCATGCAGCATATTGGTCACAGCTGCACGCAGGACTTTACCGCCGACAAGCAAGTAAGCAGTGATGAAAATAGCATATTCCATGAATACGTAAGGCGTCCCGTGGAGCTTGGGTTCAAGTAACATGCCAATCAACAGAAGGATTGCGGATATGATGATTGATGCCGATCCGATATCAGGATGGTCATGATGTCCGTGGC
>DGZL01000035.1:35551-41000 GCA_002398515.1 Firmicutes bacterium UBA4981 | reverse complement strand
ATGGTCATGATGTCCGTGGCCATCGTGGTGAAGATCGAATTCGTGTGATGTGCGGTCATGTGTCTGTTCCGCTGTGCCATGCGTATGCCGCGTCTTATTATGCCTGCCCAATATTCTGTCGCTCCTTCTTTCATCTGTTATGACTCAGCTGCGGCGCTTTGCCGTGTCTTCATTCATCAGTCATGACTCACATGAGGCGCTTGTTCCTTCTCGGTAATGCTCCTGTGCCTGGCGGATCAAAGTAATGATGTGGTGATCGTCAAGTGAGTAATATACGTTCTTGCCGTCCCGACGGTGCTTGACAAGGCGCATTGCCCGCAGCAATCTGAGGTGGTGAGATACTGCAGGAACAGATATGTGAAGAATTTCGGCTAGATCGCAGACACATAACTCTTTTAGGAATAGTAGGTAAATCAACTTGGTCCGGGTCTCATCCCCGAGCACGCGAAATATCTGAGATAACCCCTGAACTTCAGTGAGCTTGTCCCTTAGCTCTTCAAGCATATCGATGGACGACGGTTCAAAGGTTTCACATACTGCATCATCTACTGCATCATCAAATTCACTGACACTCATATGGCTTTCAACCCTCCCAGACAGAAAAGTGTTGTTTTTTCAAACAGAAGATATGCCGATCCTTCTGAACGAAAAACGCGTCGTTACTTCCCACCGGAAGATATGTCAATCCTTCCAAACGGAAAACGCAGCGCTAATCCCAAAGCGGAAGACATACCTGTCCTTCCAAACGGAAAATGTATTACTCCTCCTCAACAAAGACTCTCTGAGAACATAAAACATTTTATCATATAAGCAATTGCTTAATTATTATAATACGCTCAAGATTTCCTGTAAAGTAGAGTGGGGAGGAGGAGGGGTTCCGAGGAACCGTGGTAGAAACGCGCCCGCCCAAACGCCGATCGGTGGTCGAGAATAGGGCGCGTCATTTCCAATCCTGAGCGAGGAGGCAGGAATTCTACCACCGATTTTCGCAAACCGGCAGAGCATCTACCCCTTCTTTACGGGACGTGGTCGAATTTGTGGCACTGTCGGGTTCAGTTCAAGAAAAGTGACAGAGCTTCAGCCACTTGAGGGGGGAGAGCTATGAAAGAGTTGGCGAGGGCTTGCTTGCCGAAAGGCTGCAATAAATGTATAATCTAAGCTAGTGTTCATGTCTTGGGGTATTTCCTCACAGTTATCCCGCATTTTAAGGGCACGCTGTCAATGCTTATACCTCGTGCTTGTAGTGGCCTATGTGATTGAGCATAGTATGATACCGGCCGTAGCACAACCACTGGCTCAGTAAGTCGGCTGTAGCAAGACCGCAGGCTTAGTATGTTGACAGTGGCATGACCGCCGGCTCAATCTTGTAGGACTCGATTATAGAAAGTCAATGGTGATTGCATTAATGACATATCAAGATCAAGCAGAGACTCGTCGAGGACTTTTGCGTCCGGATTCATCCAGCGCTGCGCGTAAGCAGGTTCTTGAACTTGCATGGCCATCCCTGATGGAAATGGCCTTAGTCACTTTCGTGAACATGGCAGACATGATAATGGTCGGAAGGCTGGGACCTGCAGCTATTGCAGCAGTGGGACTCACGAACCAGCCGGTATTCTTTGCCATGGCGAGCTTCATTGCTCTCAACGTAGGTACAACTGCAGTCATTGCTCGCGCCATAGGGGCAGGTGAGGATAACGTGGCGAACGACGCCCTGCGCCAAAGCCTCATGCTGGTCATAGTGATGGGTCTCGCAGTAAGCGTTCTGGGTTTCACCTTTGCAGAAAACGTCCTACATTTCATGGGTGCCGAGACAGATGTCCTCCCGTTGGGAATAGGCTACATGAAAATTATTGCGTCAGGCGGTGTGTTCATGGTAGTCTCCATGAGCCTTACCGCAGCGCTTCGAGGGGCGGGGGATACAGTCTCGCCCATGAAGGCCAACATGGTTGCTAACATCAGTAACGTTATCGGCAACTATCTGTTGATTTACGGAAAATTCGGCTTCCCGCAGCTGGGTGTGCCCGGAGCTGCTTTAGCTACTACCATCTCAAGGGTCATCGCTTTTGCGCTTCTCCTCAGGGTAGTCATTCTAGGTAATGCCCATTTGCACTTAACCGGTCCTTTCAAACCTAACCGGAAGCTTCTTGGAAGGATCATTCGCGTAGGTATACCATCTGCCGCCGAGCAAGTAGTGTTACGCGCAGGCCAATTAACCTACGTGAGGATAGTGGCCGGCTTTGGAACTACGGTAATAGCGGCGCATCAAATCGGAATGAACATAATGAATCTTTCATTCATGCCCGGGATGGCATTTGCCATAGCTGCCACAACTCTGGTTGGCCAGGGTCTTGGCGCAGGTATGCCTGACGTGGCGGAGAGTTGGGCAAGAGAAACAAGGAGAATGGGGACCTTTGTTTCGGGTTGCATGGCTTTGCTGTTTATTCTGTTCGGCAAGTATATTGCCATGTTGTACACAAATGATCCTGAGGTGATTTCAAGGACTGCTACTGTCTTGAGGATTCTCGGCCTTGTTCAGCCTGCCCAATCCACCCAGTTCATTCTTGCAGGAGGCCTCAGAGGAGCAGGGGACACCAAGTGGCCACTATACTCCACTGCCATAGGTGTATGGGGGTTCCGGGTAGCAATAGGGTATCTGCTCGCGGTCGTCATGGGTATGGAACTTGTCGGCGCCTGGATGGGGATGGCAGTTGACCAGTTGGCCAGATCAGCCATTATCTCTTTGCGCTTTAGGAGTGGCAAATGGAAGCTGGCAAAAGTCTAGCGCGGCAAGATACAGAAAACGTTTCTCGCTACTATAGGAATTCTGCAAGCAGCACAACATCACATGTCACTGAGTGAAGTCACAAGGGATACAAGCCACAATACGGAGTCTGGCACCAGGGAGTCAACTGAGGAGTTGACTAAGGGGTAAACCGGGGAACCAACGGGAGAGATAACTCAGGAGCCAACCGGAGGATCATCGTGGGGGTCATGAGAAAGTTGTGTGGCCTATACCTTGACAAATACGGAGTTAAAGCCTATTGTAAAATATGGAGGGAAGTCTCTGGTGTTACCTAATCGACTTCTGAATAACCGGAAAACTCCGCGAAGGGAGATGATGAGGTTGGATGCCGACCCCGGAGGTAGTAGTAGGGTCCGGCCTGTAATCGATGTGTTCTTGTATGGCATGCAACGCCCGTCATGTGTGTCTCCCGGAGAGGGGCCATCCTGATTTTGCTGAGTCTTGTACCCCTGCCCGGACTTTGAACGGGCAGGGGTATTGTTTTGTTAAGCAGGCGTACCCTTTGTTCCAGGGAGACATGACTCAGGTTTACGCATGTCACGAGGAGACTCTACTGTGAATGATGAGTCCGTGTCTAACGTGGAGGAAAGGAGGGACGTCCATGCCTAACGAACTTACAACAAACGTCCAAGATCTCTTGCTTCAAAGAAATTACCTGGCAATCAAGAGAGTCCTAGAGAAGAATCACCCTTCCGATATCGCAAAAGCGCTGGAGGATTTGCTTCCTGACGCTGCAGGGTTTGTGTTCAGGCTTCTTCCTAAAGATCTGGCAATTGATGTTTTCGACTTCATGGATGTAGACGGCAAGCAGATGCTCCTTCACTCGCTCAGTAGCGATATGGTATCAACCATCCTCAATGAAATGAGTCAAGATGACCGAACTGAACTGTTTGAGGAACTCCCTGCGAAAGTCGTAAAGGGATACTTGTCTTTACTCTCTGAGAAAGAGAGGCGCGTAGCCAACATGCTCTTGGGGTACCCGGATGACTCTGCCGGAAGGCTCATGACCACAGCGTTTGTGGATCTCAAGGAGCATCAGACTGTCGACGAGGCCTTGGCTCATGTTCGGGCTACCGCCCCTGATAAGGAAACCATTTATCATCTGTATGTAATATCAAAGGATAGAAAGCTCCTTGGGGGACTTTCCCTGAGAGAGCTGATTCTTGCGCCGGGATCCAGCTTGATACGGGACATAATGAATCCCGAGATAAAGAATGTTTCTACAGATACTGATCAAGAGGATGTAGCCAGGATATTCGAAGACTACGACCTCATTGTCCTCCCGGTGGTTGACAGAGAAGGGCGTCTGGTGGGGATTATTACTCACGACGACGTCTTAGACATTGTTAGGGAAGAGGACACAGAGGACATTCACTTGATGGGTGGTCTCGGTGCGCCTGAAGAGACATATTTCAACTTGAGCATAGCTGAGGACGTCAAAAGACGAGGAGGATGGCTTGCATTACTTGTTTTACTGGAGAGCTTCTCAGGCAATATCCTAAAGACATACTCCGCCTCGTTGGAGACAGCGATAGCTTTGACGTTTTTTATTCCCATGCTGATTGATACAGGTGGCAACGCAGGTACGCAGTCGTCGACCCTGATAACGCGTGGCCTCGCCACCGGAGAGATTGATAAAGGGCATAGCAGAACCATATTCTTGAGAGAAATGACAACCGGCCTGATTCTAGGGGTAGTTCTGGGGGCCTTTGCTTATGTGAGAGCGTATTTTATGCAAGGAGACCCGCTAATCGGATTTGCAGTCGGTATTTCCTTATTCGTGGTGGTTCTCATCTCGAATCTGGTTGGGGCGTTGTTGCCCATTCTCGCTGTGAAGCTTAAGGTCGACCCTGCGGTAATGGCCGGGCCCTTTCTCACAACCATCGTGGACGTCGTCGGCCTCATAGTCTATTTTGAAGTCGCCAGGGCAATAATGGGTGTGGGATGACCGGGTGACTGGGAGAAAGATTCCGATAGGGAATAGGGCTCCTTGCACGCACATAACATGTGGTAAGGAGCCTTCACACTGTCTTGCGGACAGCAAGGAACTAGGATGAGTGCCTGAGATAAGGAACTGAGATGAGGTGGCGGAGTGTTAATAGTTACGAGACGCCGGCTTTTGATGGCGTTAGCATTATTCATATGTGTCACAGTGGGAATGGGGTTTGTCTTAGGCCGTAGGATAGAACAGGCAAGGAAACTCCCTTTAGCCCATGAGGCTGAAGAGGCCTCAACCGATAAATCCGCCTCTGACGTGGCTACTGCAGGTAGGACCGGGACCCTGGATGCCGACTTGAGTCCGGCGGAAAAAGCGATCGTTGACAAGGGAGTTCCGGATGAAGCTCTCATTGATGAGCCGGTCACTGAAATGATTGCCATAGTGCCTAGGGTTAAGATGCCCATATTCTACGTGGAAACCAAGGAACCTGCGGTTGCACTGACTTTCGACATAAGCTGGGGACAGCAGCAGGTTATGGGAGTCTTGGGGATTCTTCGCGAGAAAAATGTGAAATCCACGTTCTTCCTTTCAGGGCCGTGGGCGAAGCGATACCCGGACCTCGTACAGGAAATAGCAGCAGCAGGTCATGACATAGGGAGCCACGGAGATGCCCACGTGGATTTGAGCCACTACTCCAGGGATGAGGT
>DGZL01000035.1:15793-35242 GCA_002398515.1 Firmicutes bacterium UBA4981 | reverse complement strand
AACGGAGATTATGATGATGTAGTGGTGGATACCGCCAGGTCCTTAGGGTATGAAACAGTGATTTGGGCTGTTGATTCACTGGACTGGAAGAATCCGGGAGTGGATTTCATGGTGGAACGCGTTCTGGGACGCACGTTTTCCGGGGCGATTGTCCTTATGCATGCCAGTGATTCCAGCCAGCAGATACAGGATGCCCTTCCCCTCATAATAGACGGGTTGCGCGGGAAAGGCTTCAGGTTGGTGCCTCTGTCTGAACTTACAAGGCTTGGGAGTCCTGCACGCAGGGATCCAAGGTAGCGAGCTGTGCCTGCCTCGTGTCTGCGCAGTAAATGACTTGTACCTGGAAGGCTCAACTTGAAAACCTGCAGGCATGCCGGTTGCTGTCCTTGTCTGTATTCTACTGCTGGATATAACGGCAGAGGAGTCCTATATGGCTTTTCGCGGTGGTCTCTTCGGGATGGGTAATGATCTTTTGCAGCCTGAAGTCAAACCTTCTGAAACCTTTGGAAATCACGATGTTTTCAATAATGGCTTCCGCGATTCTCACCGGGTGTGGCCCGCCAATGAATACAATTTCGGCTTTGGTTCCCGGTTTGATTTCACCTGTATTCACATGGACGAGGACTTCATAGGAGATTTCGTTAGGCCTATAGGCGAGATGGTACATGCTTCCGACACCAAGGGCTCGTATGTTGTCTACGGTCCATTGGATTTTGATAGCCATCTGCAGTACCTTTTCCTCCCGTCCTTGGTGTTCCACTTCCTGTCCCTCGTATTCCAAGGGAGCGCCTCCCCGTTACGCAACTTGCGAATTGCTCCCAGTAACGCAACTTGTGAATTGCTTCCGTGGTACAACTTGCGAAGTCCTCCGCCTTCGGCATTTGCTAGAGTGCTCCAATAACACGATATGGGATTTCCTTTGTATTTGTGCAAGTAGTTCGCGTGTGTGCCTGAAAACCGGGTGGCCCGGCAGGGTTGCCGGGTTGGGAACTGACGGCATGGATTCTCGAAGCCATTTGTAAATGAGAGCAGCGTCGACTGACGGCATGAATTCGTGAAGCCTTTTGCCAATTGGAGCAACATGAACCTATGACATGGGTTTTTGCAGTCGTCCGCAAGCCGGAACAAAGCAATGCGAGCCTGCGATATGAAGTTTTGCAGCCCTTGCTAAGCAGAGCAATGCGAACCGGTGACGTGAATTTCTGAAACCTTTGGCAAGCGTAGCAATGTACTACAATGATGTGCTATGATATTATGTAATCTTTAGCAAGCTGAGAAGGGTTGAAGAAGGCTCGCTGCGCTGTATGGGAAGATACGCCGAAGCGCAGAGAAGGTTAAAGGTTACGGGAGGCGGGAGAAACATGATATCGCTAAAAGATATTCAGGCAAATCCTACATTTCAAACCCTCATTCGGAGGACTAATGAGTACTTATCCATACTTGGCTACACTGAACACGGCCTTCGCCATGTCACATATGTCTCAACAATGACCGCATACATTCTGGAAACGTTAGGGTATGACCAACGCACTATTGAGCTGGGTTCAATAGCAGGATACTTGCACGACATCGGCAATATGCACAATCGCAAGTACCACGGGCCTACCGGCGCTAACATTGTGTATGTCGAGCTCCGCAGGATCGGGATGCCACTGGAGGAAATCTGCGAAATAACCACGAGCATCGCAAATCACGAGGAAGAGATCGGCGTTCCGGTGAGCCCAATTTGCGCCGCATTGGTAATCGCTGACAAGAGTGACGCCCACAGGACCCGTGTGGGTAGGAAGTCCTGTCGTGACATTCATGATAGAGTCAACCATGCAATTACTGATTCTTCTCTCGTGGTGAACAGTGATAATTCCACTATTACTCTGAAGCTGGTGTTTGACACTACAGAGTGTCAGATTATGGATTACTTCACTATTTACCTGACAAGGATGGAGATGTGCCGACAAGCTGCAGCCCTGTTAGGGTGTACGTTTAGGCTTGTCATAAACGGCCTCGAGCTTATCGGTGAGTCCACCGGTACTGCTGAGCTCAGGCCTGCCGCAGGTGAAGGACTCACCAGGCAGTAAGTATTGCAGTGCATATCCTGCAGTCAAGCCCACAAAGAATCCTGTGGCAACGCCGGTAACGAGTAGGGCAGGTAGGTAGCTGAATATGGCAGGCGTCCCCAGGACGACACATGCGACAAGAAGCTGACCGATATTGTGAGCCACTGCTCCGAGTATGCTGATGCCGGTTAGTCCAAGGACATGCCGGAGTTTTCTATAGGCCAGGGACATCACCAGTGTAGCAAGGACTCCTCCTACAATGCTGAAAGCGAAGCTGCTCAGCCTACCCGACAGCAAAGAGGCAAGAAACGTCCTAAGCGCAACTACGAGCAGAGCGTCGCCGGCACCGGCGAGGACGATGACTATGAGAGTTATGATGTTGGCAAGACCCAGCTTAGTCCCGGGCACAGGTAGAGGCGCCGGTATCATGCTTTCAACAGCATAGAGGATGAGAGCCAGAGCTACAAGAAGCGCAAGCCTCGTCATCCTTTGGGTTTTCCATGTCCCGTCATGAGTTTTCAGTGTGTTCAACCCCTGTATTCGACCCCTGTCATGAATTCTGATATGACTGAAACCTGACAAGGGTCGCCTCGAATAAGGCATTGTAAAAAAGAGAATCACTTAAAGTTTGCTACAACCAACGCTAGTATGTTATTGCATCCAGATCTGACCCCGGGTCGTACCTGATTTCGCTGCCTTCTATCCGCACGACTACCCTGTTGGGCAAACAGACTATGGACTGTCCGGGCCGGCCTATCCAACCGGTTCGTACGCAAATCTTGTCCGGGCAAGTGGATTCAGTCACCCTGACCTTACCGCTTTCCAAAAGTTCTAATGTAGCTTCGCGGCCGTCTCCTATTTCTATCCTAAGGACTGATGAGCCTGAAATCCGGGAAAAGGGAATAGCATGGGTTCTCTTTCCGTAAACCTCCACAATTAGTCGGTACCCGGCGCCGGAAAGCTGATGTTCTGCCTGTCCTGCCCGAAGTTGCATAGCCGCAAGCACAATAGCGGCCAGCACTATCAGGCCTGCCAGTATGACATCAGTCAACTTCAGAGTTTCTTTCAGGTCTAATCTACGCATGACATATGCCACGCCCTATGCTATGTCTCATATGTACATATTATCCTATGGGGTCAATTGACGCTACGGGGAAGCGGACATAGCCGAAAAGAAGATGGTAAGCACTGGGCGCAGAACCTGTCAAAGGAATGGTTCTGCGCCCGATAAAAGAAATTCCAAAAGTCCTTAGCTACCGGTAGCGTCTAAGCCATTGGCGCCGGATGCGCCCTTACCATCGCTTCTGGCTTTTTGCTTATAGTCCTCACTGCGATGGTCAGTAACATAAAAACCCGATCCTTTGAAGAGAATGCCTACATTTTTGCTGATGAGCCGTCTGACAGGACTGCCACACTTGGGACAGTGTGAGAGAGGCTCATCCGACATGCGTTGAAATTCTTCAAATTGTCCACATTTCTCGCACATGTACTCGTAGGTTGGCATGTCGCGATAATCCCTCCTCAACAAATGTGGCGCATTCAGGTGCTACATACCGGGCACCTGTCGTACGCCACTTAGGTGCATTTACAATTGTATCTAATTAAATAGTATATGCATGTCCAGCCCGGCTGTCAATATCGCCCACCGAAGCTGACGAGCAGCAAAGGCTCTATTCAAGCAATGCAGCAATCTCAATCCGAGACTTGTCGTGCTCTAGATTGAAAAGGACATTCTCACCGCACAGAGGCTGTCCATGATGATTTCCACAACCCAAATACCGGGAAAATCAACAGGAGCCGGCACAGCCCATCCAGGCTGCAGGTGCAAGGGAAGACCCGGTGCCGTGGCAACCGGCGAGCCAGGCACTGATTTAAACCTGGGCAGCTCCTCCTCGCGATAGAGGATCCCATCCGGCCTATACCACCTTATGGTTTGATAATGGTATGAGTCATCCTGCATGTTCCACATGACCCACGCTATAACTTGGACATCCTCTGATGAGTAATTCCACTTTGCTGTCACAGGCTGTCCCCGCATGTCCAGTGTGGGCGAGAGAGCAGCCTCGATTACGAAAGGGCTGTAAACTCGGGAATACGGGATCAGCTCGACTTTGGGTATATCACGGGATCCCAGTGGGATTATTGTTTCAATGGAGTGATGTTCAGGCGAACCTACAATTATGTCATAATCACCGGGTGGGATCTTCATCTTCCGGAGCGTAGCCAGGTTATAATTCTCGCCTTCAAAAGTAATGAGAGGGTCATCCACAGCTTCCCCGGACCAGGAATCAATGAAAGGATTCTCGCAGCCGGCTATGAGCAGCGCCACCAGGACTATGGAAAGAAGAGTGAAAAGACGTTTGAGTATTGCATTCACCGAAAGCTCTCTCCTTTCAAGAGAACGATAATCACGCAACATGAAAAACCCGCAACATGGTGTATCACGGCATCTCACCGCATAGCAATGGAATATCAAGGCAATATCAAGGGTATTGAAATTAACGTCAATACATGAGACAATACCCCTTATAAGCAAATACTAACATTTAGGTCGCTCTAAGGCAAGGCTTTGAATAGAGGCGGGCGGCCGGATGCATAGGGGAGAAGGGAGTAAGATAGTAGCCACAAGGAAGGAATTTATGCAGAGTTGTCGAATGTAAAAATTGTAATTGCATGAAAGTGATCTATTATCAGAATGCAATGGCAAACAGTGGTCAATGGAAAAGAATTAGAATGTAGAAGAATTAGGAGGTTGAGATGATGAGAAGGCTTCTACTGTCAGGTGTCGTTGTGTGTCTTGTTCTTATTATGGCTGTTCCCTCCTTGGCCGCCACCGCTCAACTAGTCATGGCTACAGGTGGCACTGCAGGCACTTACTATCCCCTGGGCGGGGCAATGTCTCAGATTATCAATTCAAAAGTAAAGGATGTCAGTGTCAGCGTTCAGAGCACAGGGGCTTCTGTCGCGAATATCAGGATGATCGAAAACGGAGAAGTTGACCTGGCTCTAGTACAGACTGACATCGCAGACTACGCGTGGAACGGGACTGAGATGTTTAAGGACGGTGGGAACCTGCAGGGGTTTGCGGTCATAGCATCCCTCTATCCCGAGTTGATCCAAGTCGTGGTACGGGAGGAATCCGGGATTAATTCCATTGCTGACCTGAAGGGCAAGAAGGTTTCCGTAGGTGCCCCCGGCAGCGGGACTGAAGCTAACGCAAGGCAGCTCTTGGAGACTTATGGCCTTGTATATAAGGACCTGGCGCAGGTCCAGTACTTGAGCTTCTCAGAATCCGCAGAGGCTTTCAAAGACAGACACATTGACGCGTTCTTTGTTACCGCAGGTATACCCAACGCAGGTATACAGGATACCGCTACGATGCATAAGATCAAGGTTCTCTTTGTCACTGATGAGATGTTCAATAAGCTGCATAGCAAGTATGGGTTCTACGGCCAAGCCATAATTCCGGCAGATTGCTACATTAACCAGACTGAGCTTGTCCAGACCGTCGCTGTGCAAGCTGTGCTTATCGCACGACGAGACCTGGATACTGATGTTGTATATAACATGACCGCAGCGCTATTCGATAACCTGCCTGAGCTTGCCACAAGTCATGCCAAAGGCAAAGAAATCAGTTTGGAAGGCGCACTGACCGGAGTCAGTACACCTCTACACCCCGGCGCTGAGAAGTACTTCAAGGAGAAGGGTATTGTAAAGTAGTAACGTATAGCAGTGGATCTATACGACTGGATGTACTGTGGAATTTGGAGGGGACCGCGGTCATTAGCCGGGCGTGCAGAGATAATTACCAGGCACGCCCGGTTGTCGGAACGAGCGCCGCATCTGTCATAATGTCATGAGGATTCTAAGACGAATTATTGTTGTAATTACCGTTGGAGCTATCCTTTTGATTTCCCTCTTTTCCCCGCGCCTGGCCTTTAGAGTTGAGGAGATGCGTTCCGGAATCCGGCTGTATCAGGTGCCGGTGAAAGAGGGAGATGAATTCTCTTTGGAGTTTGTCCACTCTGTTCAAAGGACACCTGTTAAAGAAGTCTTTAGAATTGAGCGAGACGGCAAGATATACCTCATGGAGACAGAATATGAATCCTTCGGGGCCGGCTTGCCCACTATGCCGGATGAAGGCGCAAAGTCAGTGGTCGAAGGCGGGAAGATCCGCATTACCGGGATGCGCCGGGAAATTGAACCATTCCTGGTTGCTGTGAGCCCTGTTCCAGGCCATGTCCTTACTGTAGGAGGAAAAGAAGTAGTACTAGCAAGCCTTGCCAAACCAGGGACCGGCCTTCGGATAAGAGTGGTGCGAGAACCCCTTGTTGTACCTTTTCTAGGGAGGAGATATGAGTGGATGAGAAGACAGAACTAAAGAACACCACAAATGTAGAGGTAGGAGCTTACGAAGTCGTAAGTGATGAGGAAATTGAAGAGATTCTGATGAAGTATGACAGGGAATCAGCTTATCGAAGGATCCCGGGCATTTTTTCTATAGTAGTCTCCGTAATTGCAATCGCGTTTTCGCTGTTTCACCTATATACTGCAGCCTTCGGTGTGCTTCCTGCGCAGATACAAAGAGCTGTTCATCTAGGGTTTGGCGTTGCTTTGACATATCTCCTTTATCCTGCGACACGAAAAGGTGTGCATAAGCTTGCCTGGTACGATGTTGCCCTTGCTGTCCTTGCTGTTTTTGTCATGAGCTATCCTGTATGGAATTTTCATCCTCTGCTCATTAGGGCAGGGGCCTACACCAGGATGGATATAGTAATCGGTGCAATCGGAATCCTGGTTGTGCTGGAGGCCACAAGGAGAGTTGTTGGCATACCTATCCTAGTAGTGGTATGCGTCGCTTTGACTTATTGCTACTTCGGACGCTATATACCCGGTTTCTTTCAGCACAGGGGTGCTTCTTTGCAAAGGCTTGTAAGTCATATGTTTTATACTACTGAAGGAATATTTGGTATTCCTCTGGGAGTGTCCTCTGTATTCATATTCCTTTTCATATTGTTTGGGGCGTTTCTTGAGAAGACAGGCATCGGCCAGTTCTTCATTGACATTTCCAATTCGATTGCAGGGCATGCCGCAGGCGGGCCTGCGAAGGTCGCTGTCATCACCAGCGCGTTCGAAGGGACTGTGTCAGGAAGCTCAGTGGCGAACACGGTGGGGTCAGGAAGCTTCACTATTCCCATGATGAAGAGATTAGGCTATAGGCCGGAGTTCGCAGGCGCAGTAGAGGCGTCCGCTTCAACCGGTGGACAGATAATGCCTCCTATCATGGGCGCTGCCGCGTTCTTGATGGCAGAATTCATTGGGGTTCCCTATCTTCAGATAGTGAAATCCGCAATCATCCCGGCGCTTCTTTATTTCGCCGGCGTGTTTATTGTGGTTCACCTTGAGGCCAAGAAGACAGGCCTGAAAGGGTTGGAACGCGATAAGCTGCCTAGGTTTTGGAGAATTATGCGCGAACGAGGTCAGCTCTTTCTCCCGCTTGTGATCATCGTTTATCTGCTTGTTACAGGTAGCACTCCGATGAAGGCAGCTCTCTGGGGACTTGTCGTCGCTGTGCTCTCCAGCTTCCTATCAAGCGCTACCAGGATGAAGCGGGGGGATATCATATCTGCCCTGGAAATGGGAGCCCGAAATGCTTTAGGAGTAGTAATCGCTTGCGCGGCTGCAGGTATGATAGTCGGAACCGTGACCCTGACCGGACTTGGACTTAAACTGGCCAATGGTCTTATAGAACTTGCCCGTGGCCAGCTCTTGCCCACTTTGATGTTTACTATGTTGACTTCCCTTGTGCTTGGTATGGGAGCGCCTACTACAGCCAACTATGTCATAACATCAACAATAGCCGCCCCTGCGCTCTTGAAGTTGGGGGTTCCGGCTATCGCTGCTCATATGTTCGCGTTCTATTTCGGCATAGTCGCTGATCTGACCCCGCCTGTAGCTCTTGCAGCCATGGCAGGCGCAGGGATAGCAAAGGCGAATCCCCTGAAGACCGCTGTTGAGTCTACAAAACTTGCAATCGCGGCATTCTTGGTGCCGTATTTCTTCGTGTATTCTCCTTCTCTTTTGCTTCTCGGGAATGTGCCATGGACGCACACGCTCCGAGTGGTGGCCGGCGCGCTCTTAGGAATGTTAGGATTGGGCGCAGGTGTGGAGGCCTGGTTGATCACGAACACCACAGGTATTGAACGGCTCCTTCTTCTCGTAGGCGGTCTCTCTCTTATTCATCCCAGCGTAACTACGGATGTTATCGGACTTGTGTTCATAGGTGCAGTATACTTCATGCAAAAAGTGCGCGTAGCACGGAAAAGCCCTGAAACCATCGCGTCTGCTTGATCGGAGAGACATGACGCAATATTGAAGGAATTGCAAAGGTTTTGTCGAAGAGCTTTGTGACATGTGAGGCCCGAACCTGACAAGTAGGTTTATGAGTAGAGGAGAGATGGGGTTTGAAGCTATCACGAGAGGTAATCCATACCGAGGATAAGCGCAAGCTCCAGGATATCAGCGGGGAAGAGATTCTGTCATGTTACCAGTGTGGTAAGTGTTCTGCAGGATGTGCTATGACCTCAGCGATGGATCTCCTTCCCCATCAGGTCATAAGACTCTTGCAGTTAGGGCAGGTACAAGAGGCCTTGGATTCCAAAACCATCTGGGTGTGCGCGTCGTGCCTTGCATGTAGCGCCCGTTGTCCCAGAGGCATGAGTCTACCGAACGTAATGGAATCCTTAAGGTCAACATTCCTTCGTCCTGGGGACAGATGCTTGAACCCTGCTGAAATTCCTTACGAACTACTGGAAATAGTCCCGGAACAAGCTTTAGTAGCAGCATTTCGAAAGTACACATAACGCAGCAGCCTTGTTGCGATTCCATGACTTGTAAAGCCGCATTCCGATAATTGCGGCAGTCTGGAGGGTGAACTCCTGTGGTTTACTCGTACTTCCCCGGCTGTACACTTCGGGCTAAGGCAAAGGGATTTGAGTCCTCGACCCTTGCTTCCTGTGAGGTTCTAGGTGTGTGTCTGGAGGAACTGGAGGAATGGCAATGCTGCGGCGCCACCTTTCCCCTACAGATTGACAATTCCTTCCCTCTGGTATCCCCTACTCGTACCCTTGCTTCTGCCAAGAAGGCAGGACGTGAGCTTGTCACTTTGTGCTCAGCTTGCTTGAACGTGCTCAAACGGACGAATCATGTAATACGTGAAGACCTTGATAAGCGGGAGAAGGTGTGCGCTTTCATTGAAGAGGACTATTCAGGCGAAGTGGAAGTCCTGCATTTTCTCGAAATTCTAAGAGACGAGATAGGCTTCGAAGCACTGGCCCGGAAGGTTGTTGCACCTCTTTCCGGGCTTCCTGTTGCAGCGTACTATGGATGTCTCTTGCTTCGTCCCCCAGAAGAAGTGGGAATCGATGATCCTGAGGCGCCAAAGGTGTTGGAGGATTTTCTCTTAGCTCTCGGATGTGACCCGGTGGATTATCCTTACAAGACAGAGTGTTGCGGGAGCTATGTGGTGCTCCAACCCGGAGAACCGGCTATGAGCCCCAGCAGGCTCGTGGTGGAATCAGCAAAGTCCCGAGGCGCCAAGGTTATTGTCACGAGTTGCCCGTTGTGTCAATTCAATTTGGATTATGCGCAATCCGGTAGTGTCGAGCGAGGGGAAAATGCTGTTCCTGTTGTTTATTTCACTCAACTTCTGGCTGCCGCTCTCGGGTTTGGTGAGGAGATTCTACAGTTTGACGGACACATAGTTCCCCCAGGGCTGATATTTCAGTCTGTCGGGGTAGGGGGATGTGGTGGCTTGACATGAAAATCGGTGTTTTTATCTGTCACTGTGGCCTGAATATCGGCGGAGTTGTTGATATCCCCAAAGTCCTGGAGGCGCTCTCCGGCTATGACAGTCTCGGCCATGTAACTGATTATCGGTATATGTGCTCTGACCCGGGCCAACAGCTAATCAAGGACGCTATACGTGATAAGGGCCTTACCGGTGTAGTCGTTGCTGCATGTTCCCCTGCTATGCATGAGTCTACCTTCAGGAGAACGACTGAAGCCGCTAGCCTGAATCCGTTTAGATGCGAAATGGCCAACATACGCGAACAGTGCAGTTGGCCTCACAGGGGTGAACCGGAGAAGGCTACGCAAAAGGCTTTGGAGATTATCAAGGCTTCCGTTGAGAAGGTCAGGAAGAACCAAGAGCTGTCGCCTCTGTCTATACCTGTTACTAGGCAAGCCTTGGTGATCGGCGGCGGCATTGCAGGGATGCAAGCTGCCTTGGATATTGCTGACGCCGGGTATAATGTTGCGCTCGTGGAGCGACTTCCTTACATAGGGGGTCATATGGCGCAACTCTCAGAGACTTTCCCGACCCTGGACTGCTCCCAATGTATTCTGACACCGAAATCCTCAGAAGTGGGATCCCATCCGAACATAGACCTCTTTACAAACAGCGAAATCCATGCGATTTCCGGATACGTAGGCAACTTCGACGTTGTGATAAGACGAAAGGCAGCCTATGTGAACTGGGACGTATGCAATGGCTGCGGGCTTTGCATGGAGAAGTGCCCTGTAAAGACAGACTCCGATTTTGAACTGAGGCTTGCGAAAACAAAGGCTGTCTCTATTGCGTTTCCCCAGGCTGTGCCGAATAGACCTGTAATCAACTCCGAAGTATGCAGACACTTTACGCAGGGGAAATGCGGGGTTTGTGAAAAAGTGTGCCCGGTCGGCGCTATCAATTTCAGGCAGGAAGATGCCATTATTGACCGGAAAGTCGGGGCGGTAGTAGTCGCTACAGGCTACGATCTTCATCCCAAGACTAGAGTGGGAGAATACGGGTACGGAGTGGCAAAGGACGTAATAGACGGGCTCGAATTCGAAAGGTTGAACTCAGCTTCAGGCCCGACCCAAGGCGAGATCAGGCGCCCTTCTGACGGGAAGATACCCAAGGAGGTTGTATTCATCCAGTGTGTCGGGTCGCGGGATCAGGAAAACGGGTACCCTTATTGCTCAAAGATTTGCTGCATGTATACGGCAAAGCATGCCCGCCTGTATAAGCATAAAGTCCCGGACGGGCAACCATACGTATTTTACATGGATATTCGAGCAGGAGGCAAAGGATACGAGGAGTTCGTGCAGCGTGCCACTGAGGAAGAAGGAGTCCTTTACCTCAGGGGTAGGGTGTCCAGGGTTTTTGAAGAAGACGGTAAGATAGTGGTGTTCGGTGTTGACACACTCTCCAATAAGAAAGTCGAGATCCATGCGGATATGGTAGTCTTGGCTACGGCCATTGTTCCGGCTCACGGTCAAACGGAGCTTGCCAGACTCCTTAAGATTTCCACTGACGAGTGGGGCTTCTTGTCTGAAGCCCATCCCAAGTTACGGCCGGTTGAAAGCCTTACCAGGGGGATTTATATTGCCGGGTGCGCCCAGGCGCCCAAGGATATTCCGGATTCGGTGACACAGGCCGGCTCCGCTGCAGCGAAGGTTCTGGCGCTCTTCTCCTCTGATACGCTTTCCCATACACCTGAAGTCGCAGTTGTTGATGAAGAAATATGCCGAGGTTGTGGGTTATGTGTTGAGGTTTGCGCCTACGATGCAAGGACTCTTGACATGCGGCGCAATTTGGCTGTGGTAAACGAAGTCCTTTGTGAGGGATGTGGCGCGTGTCAAGTCGCTTGCCCAAGCGGGGCCACATGTCAGAGGAACATGGATACTGCTCAGGTAATGTCGATGATAGATGCTGTGATATAACCTACTCGAGCAAGGGTGTGAGCAGAGTTATGCTGGAAGTAGGACACGGAAATAATGGTAGTGCGGTTTTGGTTGTGGGAGGCGGAATAGCAGGGATGCATGCCTCGCTGACCCTGGCTGAGGCAGGGGTCAAGGTATTCCTTGTTGACTCATCTCCCACATGCGGTGGGCTGGTCACGCTGTTGGACAGGACATTCCCCACTGCGAGTTGCGGGGTATGTAATATGGCCATCAGTGAGCAGGCTTACTGCCCGACGATAGAGGTCTCTCGTCACCCTTTGATAACTCTACTGACTGATAGTCGTGTAAAGAGTGTCCAAGGGGAAGTAGGCAATTTCACTGTTACTGTGGGGCAAAAGGGCGAATACGTCCGGAGGGCGCTTTGCGATTCTTGCGGGAAGTGTGAGGCGGTCTGCCCTGTTGAGGTAGATGTGCCTGCCCATACCGGCATGCTTTCCCACAAAGCAATATACCGCCCGGGCCACCGGAGCCTTCCCGGTGTTTTCGCCTTGGACGAAAGCGCTTGTGACAGGTGCGGGAAATGCGTAGAGGCATGCCCCACAGGCGCTATCAATCTTAACGCTAAGCCTTGTGACGTTGAGTTTTCGGTAAGCGCAGTAATTGCCGGCCCCGGTCTGGGCCATTATGACCCTCTGACGCGCAAGGAATATGGATACGGCCGCACTGAAAACGTCATTACGGGGCTGGAATTGGAAAGGCTAATCAGTCCGTCCGGCCCGACAGGAGGCAGGTTAATTCGCGGGTCTGACCGTAGAATTCCACGAAGAATAGCTTTTGTCCAATGTATAGGCTCTCGTGACAGGGCGGGCGAGACTCCGTATTGCTCAGCTGTGTGCTGCATGTATGCAATTAAGGAAGCTATGAAGCTTAAGGAGTTGATGCCTGACGCAGTTGTAAAGGTCTTTTTCGTCGACATAAGGGCGTGTGGGAAAGGGTTCGAGGAGTACTACGAAAAAGCCAAAGGTCTGGGTGTGGAGTTTGTGCCTTGTAGAGTTTCGTGTATTGAGCCAGGGGATGAACATGTGTATGTCTCGGTGGAAACGGATGGGGCAGTGTCTCGTGGGGAATTTGACTTGGCTGTGCTCTCAACAGGCTTCACCCCGCCTGACGGAATAGACGAATTGTCAGAGGCTTTGGGGATTGAGAAGGGACTGTTCGGCTATCTTGGCTCAGATGTTACCGGGTTTTCTCCGGTTGCCACAGAGAGGGAAGGAATATACGTATGCGGCGGAGGTGTTGAGCCTCAGGATATTCCAACTGCAATCTTGTGGTCCGGGGCGTGCGCCTTTCACGCCTTGAAAGACACGCTTACCGAGGCAAAGTCTCCTTGTGCATCAGAGACTTCTCCGACGCCGAAGCCTGAACACGTGCAGATCGCAGATGACGTTGACGACGAACGAGAGGCAGACGGGGAAAGAATCGGCGTTTTTGTGTGCAGGTGCAAAGCCTCCATGGACGGCCTGGATATTGACAGGATTATCAAATGGGCAAAGGAGCAAGACCAAGTCGTAACTGCAATGGAGATTCCTGACATGTGTATGGACTGGGGTATTGAGGCGCTACAAGCCGGCATAAACCAAGATCATGTAGACAGAGTGATCATAGCCGGGTGTTCACCAAGAGACGTTGCCTTAGTCTTCGAGGAGAGGCTTCGAGACGTCGGAATAAAGAAAGGGCTCTTGGAGATCGCTAACATCCGTGAGCAATGTGCGTGGCCACATAGAGATGATGAATCCGCCACGGAAAAAGCCTTGGATCTTGTGGCAATGGCGATAGAACAAGCACGCCATGGAAAACCCCTCACCAAAAAGACACGGCCTATCCAAGAAGGTGCGCTGGTAATTGGTGGAGGTATAGCAGGAATGAGGGCAGCCAAAGCCTTGGCTGACTTAGGCCATAAGGTTCACTTGGTAGAAAAGGCGCCTATTCTCGGAGGAAGGGCAGGCCGAATGACCCGTTCTCTCCTGGGTATGGACGTCCAAGCCCTTGTTAGTACGCTGAGTAACGAAATCCGGCAAGATCCTCTTATTGAAGTGCATGTATTGTCTGAGATTTCCTGTATATCCCGTGTTGGCGGAGGGTTTCGGGCAAGGATTCAGAGTCAAGAGGCAGGTTCAAAGAGCCTCGTGGGGGAAATTGAGTGCGGAGCGGTTATCCTGGCTACCGGCGGTACTCAGGCTGAAGCCCCCAAGACCTTTACGCGCCGGGTTTTGTCAGGGGTTATCACACAAACAGAGTTTGAGACTGAACTTAATCAGGCAGGCCTTATGTTAGAGGATTTGCAGGGTGAGATCAGAAGTGTAGTAATGATACAATGCGCGGGCTCCCGTGATGCCGAAAGGCCTTACTGCAGCCGAATATGCTGCTTGCAGGCCTTGAAGAACGCTATTCGCATGAAGACTCACCGTCCTCAAACGGAAGTATACGTCCTTCATCGAGATATGAGGGCGCCCGGGTTTTGCGAGCTTTTCTACGAACAGGCCAGGGATATGGGTGTGGTATTCATAAGATACCCGGAGAATGCCGTGCCCGAGGTGTTGCCGGGTGATAATGGAGAGCCTGTTTTGGTGGAGGCTTTCGATGAAGGCCTTGGCGAACTTCTTCACATTCCTGCAGACCTTGTAGTGCTGTCCGTCGGAGTTGAAGGTTCAGGTGACGCTGCTTTGGCTTCCGGACTAGGGATAGATTTCGACCCACACGGCTTTTACACAGAAGCCGATATAAAGGCGCGGCCTACGGACTTTCTCACACCCGGAGTCTACGTGTGCGGAACTGCAAGAGCTCCGACCACGGTAAGGGAAGCCTTGATTTCCGCGGAGGCAGCTGCTGTAAGGGCGGCGGTCAGGCTGCGGGGAGGAGAGGAGCATTCCAAAGAGAATACATCAAATGTGAGAACCAGGCTTTGCAGAGGATGCGGAGTCTGCGTAGAAGCATGTCCGTACGATGCCAGATCACTTGATGAGGACTTGCGCGTCGCAGTTGTGGATGAGTTTCGGTGTCAGGGCTGTGGGTCTTGTCAGGTAGCTTGTCCGGGAGGGGCAGCGGAACATGTTGGGTTTGAAGCGCTAAGGCTCTTGGCCGCGCTGGATGCGGCGGTCCTATGATATCGGCCATTTGGCGATTCCAGGCTGTGGTTTTGCCAATGTCCCCGCGTGCATAGGGGTGTACCGAGGATTGGAAGAGGGGGAACCGAGATGGAGGCTTCCGTGGACTTCGAGCCGAGAATTGTCGCTTTCTTGTGCAATTGGTGCACTTATACCGGGGCTGATCTTGCGGGGGTATCGAGGATTCAATACCCTTCAAACATACGTCCGATCCGAGTCATGTGCTCAGGATCAGTAGATCCCATGTACATCCTCAAGGCGCTGCTTGATGGTGCGGACGGAGTCCTGGTGGGCGGATGTCACCAAGGCGACTGCCATTATGTTAACGGGAACTACAAAGCCAGACGCCGTTTGGCGGTTTTGCGAGAAGTTCTGGATGAATTGGGTATCGGTAGCGAGAGAGTGTGGTTTAAGTTTATCAGCGCAAGTGAAGGCGCGTTGTTTGCAGAAACCGTCAGAGAGATGGTTGATTCTTTGAAGGCCCTGGGTCCCAATCCTGCGAAGGCTGTGTGGTTTACGTGAAAGCGGTCCGGATGACCAGATCGGGGTGTGACTTCAGCCATGAATAACCTTGTGATCCCTGTCGGAGAAGAAGGTAGAGCCAGAGCGCTCAGCGAGTTTCTCGCGAAATTGCTCGAGCTCGGCGTAGTGGATGCTATGGTTGTCCCTGTAATGCCTGTGCCAGGGGTTATCACGTACCTGATGGCGAAAGATCCGGAGCTCATTAGACAGAGGGCTGAACCGTTTGCTTCGGTGATGCCGGTTAACGGAGCTTCTCCTGTGGCTCGAGCTGTTTCAAAGAAACCTCGAGGCAGAATCGGCGTCCTTCTTAAACCGTGTGAGATCCGTGCCCTTGTGGAACTTGTGAAACTCAAGCAAGCTGAGGCTGACAATCTCTTTGTTATCGGTATTGATTGTGTTGGGACGGTTGACAGAGAGGAATACAAAGAAGCGTATTCTGATACGAGCAGGCTTCAGTTTCGCGACGCATGCAGAGTATGCCTGAACCCTAATCCTCCTGACACAGCTTTCCCCGGTATCAACATAGGACACATAGGCCTTGATGACGAAAGTGGCTTGCTTGCTTCTTTATCTCCGGAACTCGACCCTGGTATAGCAGGAGTCATAGAAGAGCTGGGATTTGAAAGAGGAGATGTCTTAGCGGGCAAGCGCCAGGGTGTTCTTGCCACGCTTAAAGAAGAGCGCAACGACGCATACCGGGAGTTCTTACAGAAGGCCCACGCTGAACTGGATGGCGAAGGAATTGAAGGTGTCGCCAAGCTTTTGGCAGCATGTATAGGCTGCCGCAATTGCAGGGTGGCATGTCCGGTTTGCTATTGCAGGGAGTGTATTTTTGACGGGGATGTCTTTGATTACGAGACAAGGCAAATCCTGGGGCGGGCAGGGAGGAAGGGTGGCCTCAAAATTCCCGGAGAGACGCTTCTTTATCATCTGACACGTATGAATCATATGTCCCTGTCTTGTGTGGCATGCGGTATGTGTGAAGATGCGTGCCCTGTAAATATTAAGCTGTTCCAGTTATTCGCCGGGGTGGCTAGAAGGACCCAAGGCCTTCTTCAGTATGTCCCCGGCAGGAGCCAAGAGGATCAACTCCCATTCACGACATTTAGAGAAGACGAGCTTGAGCCCAGGTAGAGGGGGTGAGGGGATGGAAGAAGAGAAAGTCAGAATTTTCATTATGGGTAAGGCTTATGAGGTTCCAAAAAGCCTTACAATAATGAAGGCCATGGAGTATGCAGGTTATCAGTTTATCCGCGGTTGTGGATGTCGCGGAGGGTTCTGCGGCGCATGTGGCACAGTCTACCGAATGCCTGACGACTACAGGCTCATGGTGGGGCTGGCATGCCAGACAGTGGTTGAGGACGGCATGTACCTGACTCAAATACCTGTTTTCCCTGCGAATAAGGCCACGTATGACGTGGAGAAGCTCCGTCCCGGCCTGAGTGATATAGTAAAACTATATCCTGAGCTTACAAGGTGCTTAGGGTGCAATACTTGCACCAAAGCATGCCCCCAAGACCTGGATGTCATGAATTATATGGCAGCCGCCATGAGAGGAGATATTACCAAAGCTGCAGATATGTCTTTTGACTGCTTAATGTGCGGTTTATGCGCAGCGCGCTGCCCGGCGGAGACTGTCCAGTATAACATTGCGATCCTTACGAGGAGACTCTATGCGAGGCACGTGGCGCCCAGGGCAAAGCATCTCGCGTCTCGGGTCGGGGAGATCCTGGATGGGGCATTTGACCAAAGCCTCGATGACATGACGAAACTCACCCGGGCAGAACTTGAAGCCCTCTACAACCAGAGGGACATCGAGCCTGAGTAGGGAGGGGATGAATGTGTCTTATACCCCGAAAATGAACGAGTTCATCCAGGCTGTGGAAGCCACGAGGCAGAGACGATATGATGAAAGGCACGCACGACTCAGTCCCGAAGAAAAGCAACAGCTTCTTGAAGGCTTTCATCCTGACTATCGTCCTGATACAATGCGTCCCATCAAGGTCGGTGTCTCAAAGGGAGCAGTCATGCCGCATGAGCTTGTAGACGTTTTGGAATCTTGGAGCAGGCTGGATCCGGACAAGTTTCCCTTAGACAAGATAGATTGCGATGTTGACGTGCTGATCATAGGCGGAGGCGGCGCAGGCGCATCTGCTGCGCTTATGGCAAATGCTGCAGGGGCAAACGTTCTTTTGGCAACAAAACTGAGGCTCGGTGACGCCAATACCATGATGGCTCAAGGCGGGATTCAGGCTGCAGACAAAGCCCATGATTCGCCAAACCTCCATTACCTTGACGTAATGGGCGGAGGGGGTTTCGCCAATAAGCCGGAGCTTGTGAAGGCCCTTGTCTATGACGCTCCATTGGTAATAAGGTGGCTTGAAGACCTGGGGTGCATGTTCGACAAAGAGCCGGATGGGACCATGGTCACTCAACATGGTGGTGGCACATGCAGAAAACGCATGCATGCTGCAAGGGACTATTCGGGCGCAGAGATTATGCGCACTTTGAGAGACGAAGTGAGAAACAGGGAAATCCCTGTATTGGAATTCTCCCCTGCTGTAGAGCTCTTGTCTGACGGTGAAGGCACATGCCGAGGGGCGGTTCTTATGAATCTCGAAACCAAGGAGTTCTTTGTGGCCCGGGCCAAAACCGTTGTGGTTTCTACAGGGGGATTCGGAAGGCTTCATATTAACGATTTTCCAACCACCAATCACTATGGCGCGACTGCAGACGGACTGGTTATGGCTTATCGATTAGGCGGACGCCTGGTATTCCTTGATGCGACCCAGTTCCATCCAACGGGCGCTGCCTACCCTGAGCAGATTGTCGGCCTTCTCATTACTGAGAAGGTGCGGGGCCTCGGGGCACAACTGGTCAATATCTACGGTGAGCAGTTCGTGTACCCCTTGGAGACCAGAGACGCGGTTTCAAGCGCCATAATCCGTGAGTGTCTTGAGAGGAAGAAGGGGATTGTCACAGAAACCGGACAGCCCGGGGTGTGGTTGGATTCTCCCATGATAGAGAAGATTCACGGGGAGGGAACGATCCTCCGATCCTTGCCTGCCATGTATCGCCAGTATGCAAGGTTTGGCATTGATATGAGAGAAACACCTATCATAGTCTTCCCCACATTGCATTATCAAAATGGCGGGGTCGACATAAGGGATGACACCCGGGTTACTACAGTAGACAATTTATTCGTTGCAGGTGAGACTTCCGGCGGAGTCCATGGACGGAACCGGCTCATGGGTAACTCTCTCCTTGACGTCGTGGTATTTGGCAGGCGAGCAGGTATCGCTGCCTCGGAGAGGGCACGACATGTGAAACCCGGGCCTCTCTCACTGGCTCATGTATCAAGGTATCATGAGGAACTGGAGGAAGCAGGACTTGCGAAAGACAAGATCTCACCTATCCTCTTGCCTCCTTACACGCGTTACCAATCTGTTCCCGGCGCTGATCCGGCAGTTTGAGATAAGTGTTTCTGAATCATAAAACAAAGGTGGCGAGTGTCAATGCAGAAGTCAGGTAATGCCGGTCCGGCTGTGAATGGAAACAGCCGGCCGGTGATTATCAACGACAGATGGTGCAAGGGATGCGATATTTGCGTCTCGTTCTGTCCAAAGAATGTGTTGGAGAGGCCGGAGGGGGGAAAGGCGCAGGTAGCGCGCGTGGAAGACTGTACGAGATGCGGAATCTGTGAGATTATGTGTCCGGATTTAGCTATCCAAGTGGCGCCTGCCGGTGACAGGAAGAAAGAGAGATCCGGTACCCGGGGAGGTAGTGTCGATGGGAAGTAAGACGAAGATAAGATTGATGCAAGGGAATGAAGCATGTGCCGAAGGGGCTGTTGAGGCAGGCCTCCGGTTTTTTGCCGGGTACCCCATAACTCCTTCAACGGAAATTGCGGAGGAACTGTCAGCGATACTCCCGAAGGTCGGCGGGAAGTTCATACAGATGGAAGATGAAATCGCAAGCATATC
>DGZL01000035.1:523-15491 GCA_002398515.1 Firmicutes bacterium UBA4981 | reverse complement strand
CAGGAGAGTATTGGGTTTGCCGCTATCGCAGAGGTTCCTTGCGTTATTGTGAATGTTATGAGGGTCGGACCGAGCACCGGAGTTCCCACTGCTCCCTCCCAGGCAGATGTCATGCAAGCCAGATGGGGAACACACGGGGACCATCCTGTTGTTGTCCTATGTCCGACGTCTGTTGCGGAGACTTATACTTTGATAGTTGAGGCTTTCAATATATCGGAGCGATGGAGAATTCCTGTAATATTCCTTATGGATGAAGGCATCGGACACATGCGTGAGAAGGTCGTAATTCCTGATTCGGGTGAGTTGAAGATAATCAACAGGTCGCGTCCTACTTGCAAGCCTGAAGATTATCTTCCGTTTGACGCTGATGCAGGGGACGGTGTGGTTCCGCCTATGGCTGATTTCGGAACAGGGTACAGGTACCACCTGACCGGTCTGACCCACGACCGGACAGGGTTTCCCACGACGAAAAGGCCTGAGGTGGATGCTTTAATAAGGCGTCTGTGCAGCAAGATAGATAAGGCGAAACAAGAGGTGACCTTTGTTGATGAGGTCATGACTGAAGATGCGGATATCGCAGTATTCGCCTATGGCATTACTGCCCGTGCAGGCGCGAAGGCGGTGCGGGACGCACGGGCGTCGGGAATCTCGGCAGGCCTCCTAAAAGCGAAGACATTATGGCCGTTTCCAGAAGAACATGTGGAAAGAATCGCGTCAAAAGTGAGAGCAATAATTGTCCCTGAGATGAACATGGGGCAATTAGTCCGTGAGGTTGAGCGGGCTTCCAAGGGTAAGACGAAAGTCGTAAGCCTTACCAGGGTCGATGCGGAGCCCATTTCTCCGGAGCAAATCCTCTCTGCGCTGAAGGAGGTATAAGACATGGCAAGACCTATTACCTACTATCTCAGAGCGGACAAGATGCCGCATATCTGGTGCGAAGGCTGTGGCCATGGAATAGTGCTGGGCGCTGTCCTTCGGGCCATTGATTCACTGGATCTGGATAAGAACAATATCTGTGTAGTATCGGGGATCGGGTGCGCATCCAGGGCTCCGGGTTACCTTGATTTTGATACCCTTCATACAACTCACGGCAGGGCCTTGGCCTTTGCCACAGGCATCAAAATGATGAAGCCTAACCTTGACGTTATTGTGCTGGCCGGAGACGGGGACCTTGCTGCTATCGGCGGGAACCATCTAATACACGCAGCGAGGCGGAATATCAACCTTACAACAATATGCTTCAATAACAGCATCTACGGGATGACAAGCGGTCAGTATTCGCCTATGACTCCCACCGGAAAAATGGCGACGACTGCGCCTTACGGTCACATAGAGGAGCCTTTTGATCTGTGCGATCTGGTGTTTGCTGCGGGAGCGAGTTTTGCGGGACGAGGAACTGCGTACCATGCCGGACCCCTTTCGCGGTTGATAGCCAAGGCAATAGCCACAGACGGGTTTGCCTTCGTGGAGGCTGTCTCTCAGTGTCCTACATATTTCGGACGCCGCAACAAGATGAGAAATGCTTTGGTCATGTTGGACTGGCAGAAAGAACATGCGGTGACAAAAAAGGCTGCGTCCCGACTCTCACCTGATGAAATGGCTGACAAGTTCATTATCGGCGAGATTGGAACAAGGACCAGGCCTGAATATACTAAGCGCTACGAAGCGATAATCGAAGCCGCTACCAAGGAGACTGATGACAATGTATAAAGAAATTCGGCTTTCAGGAACCGGAGGACAAGGTTTGATTCTGGCAGGCCTAATCCTGGCTGAGGCTGCAGGAGTCCATGACGGTCATGAGGTGATCCAGACACAGTCATACGGGCCTGAGGCGCGCGGAGGCGCGAGTCGGGCTGAGGTCATAGTCTCAGATGACGTAATAGACTACCCTAAGGTCACTTTCCCTGACGTCGTTCTCGTCATGTCTCAGCAAGCATGTGACAGATATGGGCGCCTGGTGAAACCAGGCGGGATAGTTCTTGTGGACGATACTAACGTGAGTTCCATACCCTCTGTGGAAGGGGCTTCCGTCGTGACTCTACCCATTACCGAAATCGCAAGACACGATGTGGGCAGGCAGGTCGTGGCTAATGTCGTAGCCCTCGGCGCGCTTGTCGGCGTAACTGACGTAGTGACGCCTGAAGCTATGGAAAAGGCAATTCTGTCCAGGGTCCCACGAGGCACTGAAGAGCTGAACATGAAGGCATTCAATGTCGGCCTCGAAAAAGGGAGGGAGGCAAGAGCTAGACATGAAAGTCCATGAATATCAAGCAAAGGAGATTATGAGGCGCTACGGAATTGCCACTCCTCACGGAAGGGTTGCAGAGACCCCGGATGAGGTTTATGAAATCGCGTCTGAGCTCAGAGGACATGCTGTGGTGAAAGCCCAGGTTCATGTCGGCGGGCGGGGTAAGGCAGGCGGTATCAGTGTGGTGAAAACCGCAGAGGAAGCCAGGGACGCGGCTTCACGAATTCTCGGGATGGACATAAAGGGGCTTACTGTCCGGAAAGTCCTGGTAGAACAGGCTGTCGAAGCAGTGAAGGAGTACTATTTGGGCGTGACGGTTGACAGGTCACGAAAATCAATTGCGATCATAGCCAGCAGTGAAGGCGGGGTTGACATCGAGGAAGTCGCTGCCAAGACCCCTGAGAGAATCGCTAAGGTATGGTCAACTCCGAGAGAAGGCTTTATGCCGTGGCAGGCAAGGGCCTTGGCTTTAGCGGCAGGTTTTGACGGAAGCGCTGTCACGCAGGTAGGCGGGTACTTCTCTTCCTTATTCCGCTTGTTCATACAAGAAGACGCTGAGCTCGCTGAAATTAACCCTCTCATGCTGACAAAGGACGGGAAAGTAGTTGCTGCTGACGCGAAGATTACCCTAGACGACAATGCTCTTTTCAGGCATCCCGGGTACGGGGGCCTCTGGGAGGCGGAAGGCGATGACCCCTTGGAGCAGGAGGCCAGGAGGAGAAGGCTTACATATGTGAAGCTCAATGGCGATATAGGGGTTATCGGAAACGGAGCAGGCCTCGTAATGGCGACAATTGACGCTATCAAGGCTGAAGGCGGAGAGGCTGCGAATTTCCTTGACATTGGCGGAGGCGCAAGGGCGGAAGTAGTCCAAAACGCCTTGGAACTCATCCTCATGGATAAAGGTGTTAAGGCAATCCTCATCAACGTATTCGGTGGCATAACTCGCTGTGATGAAGTAGCGCAAGGCCTCCTTAAAGCTATTGAAAGCGTAAACCTGGATCTTCCGGTCGTTGTGCGGCTGGTCGGCACCAGAGAGAAGGAAGGACGGGCTCTCCTCCGCGACACACCTGTGGTGACAGCAGACACCATGGTTGACGCTGCCGGGCGTATTGTGGCAATTGCAGGGGGAGGGATGTAAGATGGGTATATTCGTAGATAAGCGCACGAGGATTGTTGTTCAAGGAATTACAGGCCGCGAGGGAAAATTCCATGCGCTCCGCATGAGAGACTACAACCCTGATACGGTAGTTGCAGGAGTGACTCCCGGGAGAGGCGGGCAAGACGTAGAAGGCATCCCTGTGTTTGATACCGTGGCTGAGGCGGTGGAACAACGAGGGGCAAATACGTCGTGTATCTTCGTGCCGTCGAGAGCTGCCAGGGACGCAGTTGTGGAATCCTTCGCATCCGGAATCGAACTTGCAGTATGTATCACTGAAGGTATTCCCACCCTTGATGTCATTGATATGCTGGATCGGGCTAAGAATGAAGGATCGAGGTGCAGGGTCATTGGGCCAAACTGCCCAGGCATTATCACATGCGGCGAAGCGTCTTGTGGAATCATGCCGGGGCAGATCTTCCAGCCTGGACCTGTCGGAGTAATCTCAAGGAGCGGCACCCTTACTTATGAGGTGGTAGGGCTCCTTTCATCCCGCGGGATCGGACAGTCAACGTGTATTGGGATTGGAGGCGACCCGATAATCGGCACGACTTTCGTGGATTGTCTCGCAGCGTTTGAGGAGGACGATGCCACCTCAGCCGTGGTGTTGATAGGTGAAATCGGAGGACGCGATGAGGAAGAAGCTGCCGCTTTCATCCGTAGTATGGCAAAACCTGTTGTGGCGTTTGTTTCCGGTCGCACTGCTCCTCCTGGAAAGCGAATGGGACATGCAGGCGCCATCGTATCAGGTTCCATGGGGACAGCTGAGTCTAAGGTAAAGGCGTTTATGGAAGTAGGCGTTCCTGTGGCAGACACGGTAAATGAGGTTGTGGACATAATCTCCGGACTGCTTTGATGCAGTTAAATGCCGATTCGGCATGAATCTGAGAGAGAACCCGAAAATGGGTAGGATCTATGGGGGTGGACGGCGGGATTCCCGCGGCTACCCCTATTTTGATTATGACTGTTCAGGGGAGTTGCTCCGGATAGATATAATTTCTTACTTTCTTGTGGACAGGCTTTGTCCGCGGTGTCTCATGTCGGGGGTGGCAGGTGTTGCGTTCCGGCGAAGGCGCGCTTCTCGCGCGCCTCGTTCGAATATGGCCTATCCATATGCTTGCCGAATTCGGGGCGCCCCCTCACGCAAGCACCTGCTACCCTGATATCCTCTGGAAAAGAGGCGCGAATCAATGGCACGCTTCCTAAGCTTCAACTTCCTTAAGTGTTTGAGCTACTACATTTGCGATGAAGCGCTGAAACTGCGGTGTTTTCGCCATCTCCAAAAGCAGGGCAAGCGAGCCTCCGGGAATAGGCATTGAGCCCAGTTGCATGACGTTTTGATCTTGATCTAGCGATGCTCTGACAAGGGACGCAATTTCTGAGAGTGCGCCGGTAGCTTCGTCTGTTAGTTTCACTGACGCCTGAAACTTATCCAGTGCGGCATTGACACTTCCGTCTTGAACAGAGCCACGGATAGCCGATTTCACACGTGCAGTCAAAGTCGTGGCTTTCTCTTCCTTTTCCGCAGTATCGTTCGGCGCCCCTTCCAGTCTGTCATCTGTTTTTTCAGTGTCTCCGGTTTCTTTGTTCTCCGGAACAGAACTCGCTTGCGCCCTTCTGAATCTGCGGCTGTCGCCGATATCCGTAGGCGGTGTCTCAGCCTTAGCTTCCAGTGCATCGAGTCTCGAGGATACACGGCCATATGAGTCCTCGATCCGCTTCATGTTGCGTTCCAGTCTCTGCATGATTAAGTTCTGTTGGGATATTGCGTCATGGATCGCTTGTAAATCCATAGGACCACCCCACTATCAAAATTGGGGACTATACGTCTCAATTAGCATTATATTATATGACCTCCGTTTACGATTCTGTGCCGGGCAAGACCAATTAAGCTTAACCTATCGCCTGACCACAGAATGCGGAAATCACCAAGGAAGCCTAATCAGAATAAGATCTATCGATAATATATGACCCAAAAGCCATCGGGGTTGCCTGCGGCACTAATCTGAATAGGAAGCCTGAAAGGTGGGGCATAAGATTCATGAGTGAATTTGATGATCTACTGTCTAGGTTCCTCGCCGGAAGAGACAGACGAGACAACGCGTCGCTCGACGAGTTAGTTCGCGAGTTCGGTGTATCCACCGGAGATACTGAGAAAATCCGCTCAATGCTACACGACTTTGGCTGCACTGATACTCAGCTGGAAGACGTGAACCAGATGGCACAGATGGCCCAGGATTTTCTGGCATCAATGCCTGACGAGACTCGAAAGCAAATCATGAATATGGCAATTGAGGCTATTTCCGACCTGGAGTTTGGAGAAGTCCCACCTGAAATCCGTAGATTTCTTGAGACATCCCATGATGCTTTCGGGAATCCCGGTAAGTCCGAGGATGAAACGTAACAGCTAATTCCCCGGGTCTCCCGGGCATGCGCATAGGGAGATGACAAGGTCATGGTTCTTGCTAAGAGGTCGGTCCATTATGCCGGAGATAACCGGAACAATCTATCGTCCATTGTGAATATCCTGAATCTCATTGGGAGTGTTGTGTTCCTTGTAAGTGCTATCCTTGCGTTTTTTGTCCCGGGTGCGGCTACTCCTGAAGGTGACACACGGTCTATGAATGAAAGCGCAAGGGACCCGACGCAGTATCCGTAAGACTCCGGGAGCAAAGTGAGGCATGACTCCATATTATAGTACAGACCACAGCCTCTCTGGGGTTTGGGGTTATCAAGAGAGGAGGCGTTTCTCATGACACAGGAACTGGAAGTCTGGTGGATAATCATATTTCTCTTTGTGTTGCTTGTTCCTTTGTTCCTGATCTTCATGTGTATATAGGATGTGTCCTACGTCTCGAAAATGACGAACACCCAGTATATCATAAACGCTAGGCATGCTGTGAAAGGAGGACAATTAAATGACACAGGAATTGGAATTCTGGTGGATAATCATACTGCTCTTCATCTTGCTCGTTCCGATATTTCTAGTCTTCTTCCCGATCTGGTCAAAGAAGGTGTAAGGCTGTTTCAGCGAGCGGGAATATAGGGGAGGGCTGAAATGTGAGTTTTCAACTGGACAACTGGTGGCTGGTGGTTTTCTTGTTCATCCTAATGATACCGCAGCTAATCAGTATCGTTAAGATAGTCGTGATGCGTAAGAGCCCTCAAACGCAATGATATGGCCTGGCTACCAACTCGCAGCCTCCTCACACCGGAGGCCACGGCGGATAAGTCGTGGCCTCTTCTATGTGCGCCGGGCATGGCGCTTCATACTCCTACCCGATTACCCGGCAGGTGCGCATATGCTTGGTCTTCCGACGCACAGTGCTGTGCAGCATCTACTCACGCATTATGAACCCGTGGAATATCATTTATCATCCGATAATCGGCATAAAGGAGGGAACTTCAAGTGTTCTCCGTTGTCATAGCCTACGTTATAGCGCTCGCTTCCTTAGCTCGTAGGGCTGTTAAGCCTACTGATGATTCACATCACCGAAAGATTGTCATATTTGACGCGGACACAGATCTCAAGGAGCACGATTCTATAGTGAAAAGCTGCGGAGGATGTGTGAAGAAAGCGCTTCCTCTAATTAACGCGGCTGCTTGTGTATTCCCGGAAGAGGATCAGGCCATGGCGCTTCTTGCACGCCACGGAGAGGTGAAATGGATAGAGGACGATACCGTCTTTGCGATAGTGGATACACCGGCGCCTAACGCGAGAGAGTACGTGCGATGTTTTGGAGTGCGGCGTCCGGGTTTCTCTACGCAAAGGATCTCATGGGGTGTAACGAGAATAGACGCTCCTTCAGCCTGGGCGCACGCTACAGGGAAGGGAGTTCGGGTAGGGGTGGTGGATACAGGAGTAAATATGAGCCACCCGGATTTAGCAGAGAATGTAAAAGCCGGGTTTGACGCTATTTCTGAGACTGAAGGTGTAGGAGATGATAACGGACACGGCACGCATGTAGCAGGCATAATTGCAGCCCTTGACAACGGATTCGGGGTTGTCGGGGTTGCCCCGGAAGCTCACATGTACGCAGTAAAAGCCTTTGACTCAAAGGGAAAAGGCATGGCTTCAGATATCATCCAGGGTATTGCATGGTGCATAGATCAGGACGTCCGCATAATCAATATGAGTTTCGGGACTGTCGACTCCGGCAAAGCCCTTGAACTGGCCATTAGCAAGGCGGCTGAAGCAGGAATTCTCTTGGTGGCTGCTTCAGGGAATACAGGCGGACAGAATACCGTCCTATATCCGGCGCGGGATCCCCATGTGGTGGCAGTGGCAGCTTCTACCGAAGACGATCAAATCGCTGCATTCAGCAGCTCCGGACCGGAGGTTGATATTGCAGGGCCGGGAACCGATGTTTACTCTACGTATACAGGTCAACGGTATAAGACCCTTAGCGGGACTTCCATGGCGTGTCCACATGTGACAGGCGTTGCCGCGCTGGTGCTCTCAGCGGTTCCTCGGTTGTCAGCGAAAGAGGTAGAGGGGCACATTTGTGAGACAGCAACAGCTATCAGCGGATTTCCCCGGGAGCAGCAAGGCGCAGGTTTAGTAAACGCCGAGGCGGCAGTGGCTTCCGCTGTCAAAAACAGGCCTTGATCCTTGGACTTAGAAGGGGGTGTAGCTGTCTATGGACGAAATCTTTGATGTTTTGAAGGATGCTACGTGGCAGCTCATGTCTATGAAAAACGTTGTAGGCGTGGGCCGAGGTTTCAAGACTACTGCGGGGACTAGGACTTCTTCTGAATGCATAGTTGTTATGGTGAAGAAGAAACTTCCTAGGCTGCGCGTCAGACGCGAGGACTTAGTGCCCGGTGAATTTCGGGGTGTGCCTACAGACGTCATTGAAGTAGGTGAGCTTAGGTTTCTTAATGAAAGATGGTCCCAGATGAGACCTGCTCGGCCAGGGGTGAGTTGCGGACACTATCAGATTACAGCAGGCACTTTCGGCGCAGTCGTATGGGATGAGAAAACAGGTGAACCGTTCATTTTGTCCAACAATCACGTGTTAGCCAATGCCACATCCGGGCGGGACGGCAAGGCTCGACCGGGAGATCCGATTCTTCAGCCCGGGGCGGCTGACGGAGGTGTACCGGAACGGGATAAGATCGCATACCTTGAAAGGTTTGTCCCTGTTGAGATGAGCGGGCGGGTTCCTGTGTGTCTCGCAACAAGATCTGTTGAGCTGGCGATGAATAAATGGCTCAGCGCGAGCAGGTCTCCTATTAGAGTGGAGGTAGTGGCCAGGTCTCTGGCGGGTTCTGCCAATCTGGTGGATGCCGCGCTCGGCCGTCCGTTGAGTCCCAGGCTGATTAGTCCGGAAATACTGGAGCTGGGCGAGATAGAAGGTTCCCGCGAGCCTGACCTGGGGCTTCGTGTAAGAAAGAGCGGACGGACGACTGGAGTGACCGAAGGAGAGATTCAGGTAGTTGATGCCACGGTCAATGTTATCTATTCTGACGACGTGACAGCGACATTTACGGATCAGATTCTCACAGACAAAATGGGTGCAGGGGGTGATTCAGGCTCAGTGCTTGTGGACGAGGAGATGAACGCGGTAGGCCTCCTATTTGCAGGGTCCGATAAGTCTACCATTTATAACCGGATAACCAATGTTCTTAGAATGTTAGGTGTTTCTTTCCGAAGAAAATGACGGGCTCTACGGGCTCTTCGGGATGATGTATTGCGGGATATTGCCGATTGAACGCGGATAGGAAGGAAATTATGAGGCGAACCGCGAAAATATAGAAGGTAACAGCATGGCAGTTGACGTAGGAATGTGGCATTTCCAGGACAGCGAAGAGCTGATGTTCATAGTGAGGTGATTACTGCATGAATGTAATTGCTGTTGCAGCTACGAGTTATTGCATGGGTTCAATTCCGTTTTCATACATATGGGCTAAGGTGTTTAGCGGGGTTGACATTAGGCAAGTAGGATCCAGGAATGTAGGAACCACGAATGTGGTTCTGTCATCCGGCCTTCTTCCAGGCCTTCTATCGGGTATAGGAGACTTGGGTAAAGGAGTTGCCGCTGTTCTCCTTGCTCAGGCCGTCGCCCCGGAATCTATTGTCATGCATTTTGTCGCTGCTCTTGCCGCGATTATCGGTCATAACTGGCCGATATGGCTTGGTTTTCACGGCGGCGGCGGATTGGCGACATCTATGGGTGCATTGCTGGTGTTGTCGACAGGTTCCCTTGTATATATGGCTGTCTTTTGGGCTGCTGCATACATAATAACGAGGCACAAGTATTTCAGCTCAGTGGTAAGCTGTTTAGCGGTGGGGGTATTCCTAGGCCTATGCGAACGCTCCTGGGATTACTTCTTCTTTGGCTTGGGTATGGGGTTCCTGCTCGGAGTAAAACAGGTCATTGCATGGCTCAAGTATGGCGTTAAACAAGAAGTTGCCGCATCAGGGAGTATGCATCCGGGGAAGAACTAGATCAGTGGATTAGGTGTGGGCGGATTTTGTGAGGAGGTAGGATAGTGCCGGGAATCTGGCTAACTCAGCGTGCCTTTGATGAAGTCATTCATGATATGGCTTCCATAGTGCCGTTGATGGATTTAGACTGGTTTGCAGATGCAAGATGGCTTCAGAGAAAGGATGCCTCTATTGGCAAAGTGGCCTTGTATGATTGGGTTACGCTGCTTGAAGACGAAGGCTCCATTGTCGGTGTGGCCGTTATTGCAGTCGACTTCGAGAGAGGAGTGACCTCGCAAGCTGAAGGTGAGTCTCGAGAGCAGGCCGATGAGGATTTGTACAATGTGCCGCTTCTCCTGACCAAGTCAGAACCCTCGATTAAGAGCGAACCCCTTGTTGTCGTCAACGGAGCAGATTTCAGGGCGTATATATATGATGCCACCGGTACAAGGGCTTTCGCAGCCGCGCTGCTTGGCGCTGTCAGGACAGGGGCGGTGCTTTGTTCCGAGCGCGGTCATTTTCAGTTTGATCGTGCGGGACCGGGCATTTGGGATTCACAGGCACATACTGTAGTAACTGAGGACAGGGATACGACAAACACCGTGATAATGGTAGACTCATCCAAGGTGATAAAGGTATATCGAAGGTTACAGGCAGGCACGTCCCTGGATATTGAGATAAGCAGAGGCTTGGACGCGGTGGGCTTTTCCAATATCCCACGTCCTTTAGGGTGCGGTGTCTATTCAGCACGGCAGGGCGTGACATGTCCTGCTTTCTTTATTCAGGAGTTCATAGAAAATGAAGGAGACGCGTGGGACATACTGTGCGGCGACGCATTACAGTTTATGAAAAGACAACTGGAGGATTCCTTGTCTCAAGTAGGTGACGAGCGCAGTATCCATGGTTACAGGCGGGATTTCGGCTTACGCGAAGGTCGTCTCGGTGTGGTTACCGCAGGCTTGCATTGTGCGTCGTCAGGCGTCAAGGAGGACGGATTCACTCCCGAAGCTATGAGACCTGAAGATGTGGTCAGCTTGGTTGACAATATAGTTTCTGCCATGCCTATAACGATTGAGGAATTGAGGCAGGCAAGCCTGGGTTCGGAGACCCTGGAGAAGACACTCAGTATGTATCAATCATTCATACAGGAAGAGGCTATTCTCAAGTGTCTGCGTCAAGTGGAGCAGGTCCTCATAAACGCTGACGAACTCGGTATGAAGATCCGGATTCACGGAGATCTCCATCTTGGTCAGTTTCTCCAAGTCAGAGACAAGTCTTCTCATGATTTCGTCATAATCGACTTTGAAGGAGAACCTTTGCGTCCTGTCTGTGAGAGGTTGAAAAAGTCGAGTCCCTTGAGGGATGTTGCGGGAATGCTAAGGTCCTTTGACTATTCAGGGTATTCCGCAGCATTTCGTATGGACGATTTCCCGGATCAGAAGGAACATTTCATGGAAACTGCAAAGGAGTGGGGTAGGCGGACAGGGGAGGAATTCCTTGAAGGGTACCTTGAGGCAATGCGTGGGTCTTGCGCTTTTCTCTTGCCCCGGGATCCTCTCAAGTTCCAGCTCCTTCTATTATGTTTCAAGCTGGAGAAGGCCCTATATGAGGTAAGATATGAAATTCGTAACAGGCCCAGGTGGGTCAACATTGCACTTCGAGGAACTCTCGATAGCATAAACGAAATCCGGTCAACTTTCGATTGTGGAGAGTGATGATCTGATGGTATCAGGGTTTAAGAAAGAAGACTTCGGCGTAACAATCATGACTTGCGAATTCCCGCCGGATATCTACGGGGGAGCCGGGGTTCACGTGGATTATCTCTCCCGGTCTCTTGCGAAAATAGTGGGAGTGGAAGTGAGGTGTTTCGGTAAGGATAGGCCCGGTCCGGAGGGAGTAGAGGTAAAGGCATATGAACCATGGGATTTGATGGAAGAGGTAGATGACAGGCGTTTTGCCAAAGCGCTGTCTCCTCTGTCAGTCAGCTTGGCAATGATGAAAGAGCCGATAACCTCTGATGTTGTGCACTGTCATACATGGTATACGTTTATGGCGGGTTTTTACGCAAAGAAACTCTACGGACAACCCCTTGTGACGACAATCCACAGCCTGGAACCTTTGCGTCCCTGGAAAGAGGAGCAGTTGGGAAACGCCTATAGGCTCAGCCGCTGGATGGAGCAAACCGGTGTGGAGGCATCTGACCGTGTAATCGCAGTCTCGAAAGAAATGAAAAAGGACATCCTGAAGTGCTATGACATTGATGAAGAGAAAGTTCGAGTGATTCATAACGGAATTGACCTCGATGAGTATAGGCGTGTCGAGTCTGACATAGTAAGGCACGAATACGGAATCTGGGAAGACTACATTTTGTTTGTGGGCAGAATGAGCAGGCAGAAAGGTATCTTTCACTTACTTGACGTAGTCCCGAATCTCCCCGAGAATGTGCAGATAGTCCTGTGTGCAGGCGCACCTGACACTCTGGAAATTGAGCGCGAGGTTGTCAGGGCGGCTTCGAAATGGCCAAACGTAAGGCTCATAAGAGAAATGGTACCCAAGAATAAGGTTATTGAGCTTTACTCCCATGCGCGGGTTTTCTGTTGCCCGTCTGTGTACGAGCCGTTCGGTATCATTAATCTGGAAGCCATGGCGTGTGAAACTCCGGTGGTGGCGTCAGCAGTGGGAGGAATAACTGAAGTCGTGGTGGACGGCGAAACAGGGTTTTTGGTTGAGCCGGGCCAATCAGGCGAGCTTGCCTCTGCTCTTTGCAAGCTTCTTGGCGATGAGGAATTGGCCCGTAGTATGGGGAAGGCAGGAAGACAAAGAGTTGAACACTTCTTCAGCTGGGATTCTATTGCGAGGCAGACTGTAGATCTCTATAAGGAGCTTGTTACGACTGCCTGAAGTGAAGAGTATCGCTATTTCTCGTTATCATGAGCTTCACTAACTTGGTACCCGGAGGATACCACGGTCTCCGCGATCTTTGTGATGAGCTCAACCTGTTCAGGTGTGGCCAGGGCGACAAGGGCCATAAGGTTGCTGATGGGAGAATCAGCCTTGCCGGGTGACAACAGAAGAAACCCCGGATCTACTCCGAGGGCTTCTGCCAGAGCATGAATCGTCTGTACTGACGGGATGCGTTGACCCCTTTCTACTTGACCGACGTAATTTGGGTTCAGTTCTGCGAGCTCTCCTAATTGCTCCTGGGTGAGATGCTTATGTTGCCTTAATATCCTGATTCGCTCTCCTGCAGAAGCGAAGGTATCGCCCACAGTTACCACCTCTAGAGTAAATCTTACAAGCATGCAACGGGTAAGTGAAGGAGCACACAGCGCGTAGTGACCGTAATAACCCTTGCTCAGAGCGCAGCAGGCGGTTTGATTATGAGGTGGCGCCAACTCGAGGCAGGAAGGTTTCTACTGAAATTGATAAATGCAGGTCCTTTCCTGCTAATTGGAAGAGGAAATTGGCAAACAGAGTCGAAACAGGATTTAGCAGCTACCGAAGATCTGGGGGTGCATGGTTGCGATTCATGGTTTCTAAGGCAAGCATCCGTGCTTTTCTTGTCGTTCTGGGGGTCATTTCCCTTTCGTTGTGTGCAATCGTGGGCAGAACCGGTGCGGCAGAAGGGCAACATATGATTCCGGAGCTTTCTGTGTCCGTCGCTCAGGCTTCAGGGGCATCCGCTACTGAGCCTGCCGCTACGGAACGTGTTACTGTTCTTCAAATCAGCGCATCGGACAAGGACGGGTGCACTACAGTGGAGATTTCCCTTAGCGGTAGGGCGTCCTGTAGCTCATTTACTCTGTCAGATCCGTTGAGGCTTGTATTAGACGTAGAAGGCGCTGTTCTTCGGTCTCGGCCTGATCCGATACCCATTAATGACGGTATAATCGACAGGGTGAGAGTAGGCCAGTTTAATCCCTCGGTAGCGAGGGTGGTTTTTGACCTATCGAGGGTTACGTCGTATACTGTTGCTCAAACAGAGGACAAGCCTGACGTTATTTGCGTCTCTTTCCCTAAGCGCGTGACGGGTGTGGAGTTCTTCGACAGAGACGGACGGGGGGAAGCTGTTATCTTTGGAAAGGGCAGCATGCAGCACGAGACTTCAAGCCTGTCCGGTCCTCCCCGGATTGTCGTGGATTTACCCGGAACGGTGCTGGTCTCAGATGCCATAGAGATACCTGTTTCTCATCCTCAGGTGACTTGTGTCAGAGCAAACCAATATGAACCTGACACAGTCCGAGTGGTGTTAGATCTTGTAAAAGCGACGACTTACTCAGTATCCACCTCATCGGACAGGCCAGGAGAAGTCGTTGTTGATCTGGGTTATCGTATCCTCGGGGCGGAATTCAAGTGCGATGAGAAGTCAGCAACAGTTGATGTGATGTCCTCCGGTAATCCGGAAGTCAAATCCATGGTGCTGGCTGCTCCTCATAGGATTGTCATGGATTTTGAAAACTCGACTTTGGACACAACGGAAAGAGTGATTCCAGTCGGGGACGGTGTAGTAGAGAGGATTCGCCTGGCACAGCACAGCCCTATGACTGTCCGTGTAGTGCTGGATCTAAATTACTATGTGGGACATTCGATGCCGGCCGATCCGAGTGAAAGAGGGTCAAAAGTCGAAGTATTCAAGTCGCCTATAGCGAAAGCGGTAATAGTCATAGACCCCGGCCATGGGGGGACGGATCCGGGAGCCATTGGCCCTACAGGCCTTCAGGAGAAGGCTGTGGTCCTTGATATTTCGAAGAAAGTTGCAACGCAGCTTCAGGCAATGGGGGCAGAGGTCGTTCTGACCCGATCGGATGATATGAGTGTCACCTTGCCTGAGCGTGTGAAGGTTGCTTCAAACGTGCGTGCTGACGCGTTTATCAGTATCCACGCAAATGCATCGAGAACCGGAGAGCCTACAGGCACTGAGACTCTGTATTCAGGTACAGTGTCTATGAGCAGGGTCTTGGCGGAATACGTTCAGACTGCTCTTGTAAGCCAGATTGGACAATTTGACCGAGGGGCGCGGGAGAGGAACGACCTCATGGTGATTCGGGAGGCCAAGTGTCCGGCATGTCTTGTAGAAGTGGTTTTCATGTCCAACCTCAAAGAGGAATTGCTCCTTCTTGACCCTGCTTTC
>DGZL01000035.1:0-337 GCA_002398515.1 Firmicutes bacterium UBA4981 | reverse complement strand
TGCTCCTTCTTGACCCTGCTTTCCGGCAGAAGGCTGCCCAAGGCATCGTAACCGGAATAGCGTCGTATTTCCAGTGGCGTAGGGATCGGCAATCACAGGTGTCGGGAGGGCCGGAAGACACCGTGACTCAAGCTGAAGAACCGGACAGGCAGCAGGACAATGCCGCAACCTTGCCTGAAGAGGTTGTGCAACCTGAGGAGCAGTCTGAGGATGGGGCAACAATGCCTGTAGAGTGAGACTGAACCCTTAGAGCACAAGGTCAATTGGGGAATAACATACCGCAGCCTGTTCAATCAGACGAACACTGACGAGATAACGCAGCTTGATCCGAAAGAGA
>DGZL01000075.1 GCA_002398515.1 Firmicutes bacterium UBA4981 | reverse complement strand
TCCTTCGTTCAGGACGTGTTGTGGCTTCAGGCGCTGTATCAGACTTCCGAGAGGGTGACGCAGTCACCAAAGCCTACCTTGAATAACCCGTAAGAACTGATTGGCAGCATTCAATACGACCGCGATAATGACGTTCACTTAAACGTCCGTAGCCGCGTTGATTTCCGTGGTTTTCTATGGTAATCTATTCATGAAATCTCTTTTGCTGCATATTGCTATTGGAGGAATAGCCTATGTCAAGGGTGGTGACTATGGAGAATCAAGAACTGTTTTCTGCGCTTCGCAGGGTGTTCAATACTACAGAATATAACCGCGGTAGGCTTGGAGAAGCTGTCAAGGCTCATGAGGAAGCTGACCACGGAAACTGGTACTTTGTTCAGAGCAGCAGAGGCATAACCACTGCTATTATCCCTGTCAAGGAACTGGAAGAGCTCGTCAAAGCTAAGGACCATTTGGAGCACTTGTTTGACATGCTAGTCTACAAGGTGAGCGAAGAGAGGCTCCGAGATTCAGATGAGCTGATGAGCTTTGTGGAAGTTATGAAGAGACTCGATGTAGATGAAGCAGAAGTAAGAGAACTCGTGGACCAGGTGGAATTTGAATGACATGGGAGAAGCTTATTGAGCACGCTGTAGAAGAGGGTGCGTACATTCCCATCTTTCATCCTAAGGCTTTGAATGAGTTGGAAGCAATGCTGAAAAGCGATAGAGGCAAGGGTAATGCAGTAGTGGCTGCCATCATCAAGCTTTGCCGAAACCCGCTTCCTAGAGACATGGGGGGCGCCGGTAATCGTCTAGGCAAGCGAAAGGGTAGCGGGAACTTAAAACCATTGCTATGTGCAAAGCTAAAAGGACTAGGCATAAGGATAGTGTACGCTCTTACCAAGCAAGAACCGGGAGAAGATGCCCACGAACCGGGAAAAACCGTTACCATACTCGCTATTGGCACAAGGGAAGATATGAAGGCATACATTGAAGCCTCACGGAGGAAATCGGATGTTTCGCCAGAGTGGCCAAGGGAGTGGCGAGACTAGCCCTCATGTGCACATCTTCAGCGGCGACCGCACGCAGCTACAACCCGTTTCTAATGTAAAAGAGCCCAAACCCCGTCACCGTGGACATTTGCGTCCTTTTTTGTGACTACGCACTGCTTAATGCCAGTTGGTGGTGTTCAGCGTTAATACGTCCATAAAACGGTTTTAGGGTGTTTCGTCAGAGTTGTTCGTGCAGTGAAATGAAATACTCAGATATGACTTGCAGGAGTTTTCAAAGAGTTTGCGAATATATACATTTAATGTCGAAATTGACACAATGTGGCCTAAACAAGAGACGACCGTTTCGGGAGAGATTGTCTTGAAAGGGGGCTTTAAAGAGAAAGCGTTCCTGGGTCTAAGATTATGGAGAAATAGGAGGATGGTAGAATGATTATTTTGGGCATTGCTATCTTGCTGGCTACTGTGTTTGCCTTAGTTAAGCAGTATGAAACCAAAATGATTCTATTTGCTTCAGGACTCTTACTGTGTATTATCGGCGGTAACCCTATGAATGCCTTCGAGGCTTTTGCAACCCGGATGACCACGGGAGGTCTGATTCAGCCTATACTCTCCGTAATGGGTTTTGCTTTCGTCATGAAAGTCACGGAATGTGATAAACACCTGGTTAATTTTCTTTCCAAAGGGCTTATAAAAGTTCGCCCTATCCTAATTCCCGGGGCAGCCCTGGCTACTTTTGCCATCAATACTGCCTTGCCCAGCGCGGCTGGGGCAGCGGCAGCCGTGGGAGCTATCTTGATTCCTGTTCTCATGGAAGCAGGTATTAGTCCTGCTATGGCTGCTGCGGCAGTCCTTACCGGTACCTTTGGAAGTATGATCAGCCCGGGCCTTTCCCATAACCCTTTTATTGCGAACATTGCGTCAGTTGAAGTTATGGATGTTATTGCCGTGCATTATACGGCAGATGTGGTGTCAGTTGTTATTGGTGGTCTTTCCCTTGCCGTCCTGGCCTTTATTCTGAAAGAAGACGGCAGAGGTTCCGGTGCCGAGATATCCGCAGCGAACCTGGAAATCACTACCGTCAAGGTTAATTATCTAAAAGCTATTGTCCCGGTTATACCAATACTTATTCTCATTTTGGGCGCCACAAAAACAGTTGCTGCCTTTGCTAAGGTTTCTATCCCGGCGGCTATGCTGATTGGTGCCCTCTTTGGGGTGTTGGCGTCGTTAACAGATACGAAGCTGAATAAGCAATATCTGGAAAAAGTGTCTAAAGCCTTCTTTGACGGGATGGGCAATGCTTATGCCAATATCATGGGCATCATAATTGCGGCGGCTGTGTTTGTCAAAGGGCTGGAGACTATTGGCCTTATCAAATCTTTTATCGACGCTATGATTGGAGCCCCGGGGATTGTAAAAATTGCGGCTACCTTTGGACCTTTCCTCCTGGGTGTTGTTTCCGGATCCGGCGATGCGGCCGCTATTGCTTTTAATGAGGCTGTGACCCCGCAGGCCGCCCAGTTTGGTCTGGAAATCATTAATATGGGGTCTATAGCAGCCCTAGGCGGAGCCCTGGGACGTACCATGTCACCTCTGGCAGGGGCGGCTATCATCGTAGCTACCATGGCCGGAGTAAACCCCCTGGAAGTTGCTAAACGCAATGCGCCGGGGATGATTATTGCGGCAATAGTCTCTATCTTTATCCTATTATAACCACTTGTAAGGAGATAGACGAATGCGTGTAAAGGCGGAGAGAATACAAAATGACCTGGAGAATCTGGCCCGTTTTGGCAAACTTGAAGGCGGCGGCATCAGCCGCCTGGCTTTCACAAGCGCAGACCGGGAAGCCAGACAATACCTGCAGCACTCCCTGGCCCAACAGGGGTTGAACACAACACAGGATGCCATGGGCAACATGAGAGCCAGGAGGAGTGGGATACGGAATTTGGCTCCGGTCATGATTGGTTCTCATCTGGATAGCGTGCCTTCCGGCGGTTGCTTTGATGGTGTGGTGGGTATAGTGGCGGCTTTGGAAGTGATCCGGGTGCTGGATGAACAGGGTATTAAAACGCTGCGGCCTATAGATATCATCAACTTCTCGGCAGAAGAGTCCAGCCGTTTCAGAGCCAGTACTCTGGGGAGTAAAGCCATGACAGGGCACCTTTCCCGAGAACAGTTGCATATGTACAAAGATAAAGAGGGGCTGTCCCTCTATGAAGCAATGAGACTATTTGGTTTGAATCCGGAAGGGCTAGAGAGTGTCAGAATTCAACCGGGGGACGTGTACGCCTTTATCGAAACACACATTGAGCAGGGACGGGTTCTGGAGTCTCTTGGTGTGCCGCTGGGGGTGGTAACATCCATTGCTGCGCCTACCAGAATAAGAGTTCATCTTACGGGCAGGGCTGATCATTCAGGTGCCACTCCCATGGATTTAAGAGCGGATGCCCTGGTGGCTGCCGGCGAAGTTATTCTTGGTGTGGAAAGAATTGCTTCCGTTGAAGCCGGACCTCATACAGTGGGGACTGTGGGATATGCCAACGCCAGCCCCGGGGTGCTTAATGTTATTCCCGGCCAGGTAGAATTGGGCATTGACATCCGGGATATCGATAAGAATAGCAAAGACTTGGCCGTAAGCAAGGTCATCTCTCTATTAGAGGATGTTGGCCGTAGACGAGAGGTCAAAGTAGACTACGAGATTCTGGCGGATGAAGCTCCTGTCACCTTATCCGGTAAGATCATCAATACTCTTGAAATGGCAGCGCAAGCCTTGGGCTATCCCTACCGGCTCATGCCCAGCGGAGCCGGACATGATGCTATGTATATGGCGGAAGTGGCCCAGACCGGCATGATTTTTGTGCCTAGCCAAGAGGGTATTAGCCATAACATTGCTGAATATACTCCCCTCGAGGATATTGCCAGAGGAACAGAGGTCCTTTTAGAGGCGGTCCTGCAATTAGCCGACGAAGAGTGAGGCAGGTTTTTTTACCGACGGCCGCTCCATGCCACCCATGGCACCGCGGCACTGGCCGTCTGCGGCCGTCGGAAGCCTTAGTTGCACTCACATTCCTTTGAACAACTTTATCTCAATATAGTGTAGGCGAACGTCTACCCCTTTTGACACAAAAAAAGTCTAAGATAGGGTGGAACTAGGAGCGGTAATTGTGAGATAGGAGATGAGTTGATATGTCAAAAATCTCTATTGTGGCCGCAGGGGATTCTTTTATTACCCAACGGTTACCGCAAGATATTCATTTTGCTCAATTGAAAAACTATATAGAAGCGCATGATGTTAGATTTACAAACTTTGAGATTTTATTGCATGATTTTGAAGTCTATCCGGCACCGACAAGTGGTGGTACATGGGCGGTTGCACGCCCGGAAGTTCTGCAGGATATCAAGCAGCTTGGTTTTAATATGATGTCTTGGGCAAATAACCATACGATTGATTGGAATATTGGTGGTATTTTGACGACCATGAAGCACCTGGATGAAAACAAATGCATCCATGCCGGTGTTGGCATAAATCTGGCGGAAGCCTCTCAACCACGGTATCTTGATACTCCGGAAGGCCGGGTGGCACTGATTGGTTGTACTTCCACAATGTCGGAATGGGGCATGGCCAGTGCGCAGAGACCTGATGTGCTCGGTCGCCCGGGGGCGAATGTTCTGCGCTATCAGGCGATTAATAAGGTACGCCCGGAGGATTTTGAGAAATTAAGAGAAATCGTTGAGCAGACTGAGGTAAATTCCAACAGGATTTTAAATGAAAGAGAAGGATTCTCAAAGCCGGTTGAAGGCGGCTATTATGTAGGCAGTATCAGATTTGAACCGGGTGAGGAGCCGGGGACGGTAACCAAGATGAATCCCAAAGATGCCGAACGCATTGTGCGGTCTATACGCGAGGCTCTGCGGCAGGCAGATGTTGTCTTGGTTAGTCATCATACACATGAGCGTAAAGGCTTGGAGAAAGACCGTCCGGCAGATTTTGCCCGTGATTTTGCAAAGTTGTGCATTGATAGCGGTGCACATGCTTATATTGGTCATGGTCCGCATATTTGGCGCGGTATTGAAACTTACAAAAACCGTCCGATTTTTTATAGCTTGGGCGATTTTATTTTCCAAAATGATTCGGTAGAACGACAGCCGACCGAGTTTTATGATCTTTATGATTTGGGCGCAGAAAATACGGTTTCTGACGGACTGGACGCTCGCAGCGCCAATGAAACGAGAGGACTGGTTGCCGATCGCAGGGTATTTGAATCGGCGCTGGTTTCTTTTGCAGTAACGGATGGGGAAATCGCTGAAATTACTTTAAAACCGCTTTCACTGGAATTTGAGTATGGTAGATCGCGGCGCGGTCGTCCACAGTTTTCCGATAAAGAAAACGGAGAACGCATTTTGCGTGATATTGCTAATTTATCGGTAGAATTTGGCACGATAATTACGATAAAAGATGGTGTAGGAACAATTGGATTGAAGTAAGGCATTTCCTTATCAATTAGCCGGGGAAGAGTGAGGTGATATATTATGCTGGCTCGAATCAAAGAACTGGCCTTACGGTATGAGGAAGACACAATTAATATGAGGCGGGACATTCACAAATACGCCGAAACCGCCTGGACAGAATATCGGACTGCGTCTATGGCTGCAAAAGGGCTGGCGGAATTCGGGTATCAGGTCTTTGCGGGTTGTGAAGTTATTGATGAGGAAGCTATGATGGGAGTTCCAGATGCTCCGGAACTAAAAAGCCATGAAGAAAGGGCTGTTGCACAGGGTGCGGATCCCCTTTGGCTGGAAAAGATGACCGGGGGCAAGACCGGGGTCCTGGGGGTAATGGATTTTGGCAAGCCCGGTCCGACAGTGGCTTTGCGTTTTGACATTGATGCCAATGATCTGACCGAAGCGGAGGGCGAAAACCACCGACCTTATAATGCAGGCTTTGCTTCGGTAAACAAAGGCGCCATGCATGGGTGCGGCCATGACGGGCACACCGCTATCGGCCTTACGGTGGCCAAGATTTTAGCCCTGCTCAAAGAGGATTTGGCCGGAAAAGTAAAGCTAATTTTTCAACCGGCGGAAGAAGGAGTGCGTGGGGCCAAAGCCATGATGGTGAAGGGTATCGTTGATGATGTAGATTATATGTTGGGGTTTCATCTAGGGACCAGCTTGAGGAGACTTGGACAAATCTCCTGTGATTCCGGTGGTTTTCTGGCTACAACCAAACTGGACGCCAATTTCACAGGAAAGCCTTCTCATGCCGGACTGGCGCCGGAAGTCGGTAAAAATGCTCTCCTGGCTGCAGCAACCGCGTTAGTCAACCTGCATGCCATAGCCCGTCACGGCCAGGGAGCCTCCAGGATTAATGTAGGGATTATGCAAGGGGGTAC
>DGZL01000166.1:12884-68340 GCA_002398515.1 Firmicutes bacterium UBA4981 | reverse complement strand
ACAGCACTTCAATCTTCGATGAGTTTGTGGTATTTCCTGCTAATTTTTAACGGTTCTCCTCATTTTATGGTATTTCTCAAATGTAGCACAAATCTCAACGGGTTCCTATGAGGCTTCAAAAAATGTAGTCAGGAACAGCGACGCAAACTACCGGCCCATACTCAGCCTAAAAGCAGCCCTGCACCTGCAGCGAGAAGAACCAAGCCCAGCGCTTTAAGCCATGTGAAAGGCACCGGACTTAGACCGAAAAGCCCGAAATGATCTATGATGAGAGCTGTAAGGGTTTGTCCCACAATAATGGAGGTAGTCGCTACCGCCACACCCAGTTTAGGTATGCTAAAGACAACACCCCAGACAATGAGGACACCTATCAGACCGCCAAGCGGAGAGTACCAGGGCCCCTGGGCCATGCGGCCAAGGTTCCCTTTCCCTATACCAAACACGAATAAGAGGATCAAAATAGTGGCAAGGCCCACTACTTGCACGACGAAAATGGCCTCCCAATTACCAATAACTTGTCCGAGTTTGGTATTAATTGATCCCTGTATCGCCATGGATACACCGGCCACCAAAGCGATGACAAGAGCAAGGATTCTTGGAGACATTCCACATGCCACCCCTCATTCACAGGCGTAACCTGCGCCTGGAACCCCAACGCTTACCTCCCCGGAGACTACATGAACATCTTCCCCTGACTTAGTGCGAATAATCAGCCCGGCATCAGAGTCTATGTCTACTGCAATCCCCTGAATAGGCGTTCCAAGTCGCGAGACGGTAACTTCCCGTCCAAGCATGTCACAGTACTCTCTTACCTTTTGCAGTATCTCCAAAAAACCCTCGGACAAAAACTGTTTGTACAATAGAGAAAAGTTGTCCAATATGGACACTATCAATGCCTCCCGGGCTTCGGAGGCATGAGGATGATCGGGACTTACCAAAGTTGCGCAAGTCTCCCGAACCTCAAGTGGAAGCAAATCTATGTCAATTGCGACATTAACTCCTATTCCAACAACGGCAAAGTCCATCTTATCTCCGATAAACCTAGTCTCAGGCAATATCCCGCATACCTTCTTCCCGGAGACCAGCACATCATTGGGCCACTTGACTACTGCAGGAAGCCTAAACGTATCCCGAATGGCAGAAGACACAGCAACACCGGCGATAAGAGACAGCCAGGCCACGTCTTGTGATTGAACCTTAGGCCTCAGCACCAGGGAAAGCCATAGTCCACCGGGGGGCGAATGCCATAGTCGTCCTCGCCTTCCCCTACCTGCGCTTTGGGTTTTTGCTATGACGCAAGTGCCTTCAGCGGCACCACTAGAAGCAAGATTAGCAGCTACGGTATTTGTTGATTCTACCTCGGTAAACCGCACTACTCGCCGGCCCTTACGGTTTAGGCCGCCTCCCTGCCGCCAATGTCCGGTCTCAAATAAGTGAAGGCCTGTCCAGATACTGAGGTCTCGGATAAGGGATTTGATTTGACGTCCGTCAGGCATCAAGAGATTGGGATTTACCTCAGCTAATGGAATAATGACAAACCCCCTCTCCCACATCCGAGGGTGAGGAAGGGTCAGGGTCGGAGTATCTATCTTTATCTGAGTGCTGTTTTCACTATCGTCCGGAGGAGGATCGCCTGATTTCACAAAGTACATGAGAATGTCGATATCAAGAATCCTCGGCCCCCATCTTACCGTTGCCTTTCGGCCAAGTTGAACTTCTACGTCTTTGCAGAGGGACAACAAGTCTTGAGGCGAAAGATCGGTCTCAACCCGGGCAACAGCGTTCAAGAATAGCCCCTGTTCAGTGTAGCCCACAGGTTCTGTCTCATAGAGAGAAGATACCTTAGCAACCTCTACCCTCCCGGACTCATGTAACACGGCCAGACCCTTAGCGATGTTCTCTCGCCTTTCTCCTAAGTTGGAGCCAAATCCTAAATATGCGTGTGCGCGCGTTGCTGTCACCCCCGGCTGTGCCTGGTGATTTCCACCTCAACATGGTCTATCACGCCACCCATTGGGACACTGGGCTTTCTCACTCTTACAACCACATAATCCACTGAGTATGCTGACAAGATCTCCCCTGCAATGTTTTCAGCTACAGCTTCAATCAAGTTGTAAGTCCTCTCCTGGACAATATCCTGCACAATTGTGTACACGTCAACGTAATTGACGCTCTGCTCCAAATCGTCGGTTTGTCCCGGACCCGAGAAGCTCATGTGCAATTCGACATCCACTTCGAATCTCTGCCCAAGCTCCTTTTCGCCTTCGAACACCCCATGATACCCATAGAACACCATGTTACTTAGGGTTATCCTATCACCCTTCACAGACATTCCCTCCCCTCACGATAGCATCAGACATCCGAGCCACTCTGGCCATGTACTTAACATCGTGAACACGGACAATATCGACACCGGACGCTATCGCAAGGGCAACAGTGGCAGACGTGCCTTCGACTCTGTCTTCCACCGGAAGTCCCAGCGTCCTTCCTATGAACGACTTACGGGATGTGCCTATGAGTATTGGATAACCAAGACTCCTCAGTTCCTTCAGGCGCCTCAGCAGTTCAAGGTTATGGGCGCAAGTCTTGCCGAACCCGATTCCCGGATCAATGAGCACATTCTCAGAGAGTATTCCATATTCCTTAGCCCGGGCAACAGAAGCGCGGAGAAATCCCGCCACCTCAGATACGACTGATTCATATTCAGGATTCTCCTGCATATCTTTTGGCCGGCCTTTCATGTGCATGAGCACGATTGGGACTTTGGCCTCAGCCACAACCTCCCCAAGACGAGGGTCTGTAGCCAGACCTGAAATATCGTTAATCATGTGGGCGCCTGCGGCGAGAGCTGCTTCAGCTACTTCACTCTTATACGTATCCACTGAAATAGGCGCCGGAAAATCCTTCCCGAGCTCCTCGATAACAGGGACCACCCTACGGATTTCTTCTGCTAAAGGCGTAGGAGCGGAACCCGGCCTTGTGGACTCGCCGCCGATATCAATAATGTCCGCTCCCTCTTCCACAAGACGCCACGCATGTTCTACTGCTGCGTCTACAGTCATGTGTGTGCCTCCGTCAGAGAACGAGTCAGGAGTCGTATTGAGAATGCCCATGATATAGGTCTTGTTGCCTAATGTCAAAGCATGCCTTCCGAGTTGAAGGATCCTGCCTGTGGAGGGTTCCTGGGCATTGATCGCCTCCAGGATCTCTTCTGCGATTTGACGCAAGCCAAAAGGTTGGCGCATGAGTCCCTCTGAGGCCCTGCGAAGCTGACTGATTGTGCCCATGAGCAGGATATCTGTGAAATCCCCGGTAAGAGAAGCTACTCTGGCGTTTACAGCAGCGTCTCCCCCTTTTGACAACATTTCCTGCTTAATGATTGTTGCCTGTTTCAAGGATACTTGCTCAAGCAATACTACCCGAAAGACACCCTTTTTCGCCATGATCCTTATGCCTTCAGGGGAGACACCGATTCTCTCCATTTCAGAAGCTATGTCGCGTTTAGATTCAATTATCAGAGCGCGGGCATTATGATGTCTATTCTGCTGCAATCCACTGCTTTCTTTCAGGGTTATCACTCCTTGGCAACTTCGTTGATAGCATTAGTTAAATGTAGCCTTAGTCAATTACATGGGTCTGATTGTTTCCCCGTCTGTCTGCTGATTTGCTCTTGGTACGCAGGCCCGCGCGGGGTCAGACCGTCAACAAACAGACTGCAGCCCATGAATATGGCTCTATATAGTTGCGTTTGTTTTCATGCCACGGGCTTACGTTAGGCACGCCAAAGGTATTATACGACGGTTACACCCAGAGTCTGCTCCATTTCTTTGAGAGCGAACTCGTGTGCTGCTTCGTCGAATGATGACATGCAATCTCTAAGCGCTGTAACCTTGTAATTCAGCATCCTGGCGTCTGCTGCTGTGTACAAGTTACAGATATTGGTGCAAACACCTACCAGCACGATTTCATCTATATCAAGTTCTCTCAAGGTGAGATCCAAGTCTGTCTGGAAGAAGGCACTGTATCTGCGTTTGGGAATAATCTTGTCTCCCGGATGAGGCTTCAGCTCATCAACTACGTCCGCGCCGGGAGTCCCCATAACACAATGAGAAGGGAACATCCTAAACTCCGAATCGTCCTCGCTATGCGTATCACATACGTAGATTATCGGCCATTGACAAGACCTGGCCTTCTCAATTTCCCGCCCGACAGCTTCAACTACATTCTTTGCGGTAGTGCCGATATAAAGTCTACCGTCAGGCTCAATAAAATCTCGTAGCATATCTATTACCATAAGCGCTTTTTTCGACATGTCATATCACTCCTCCCCTGGCGCGATACATTCCACATGCAGCATAACGCATGTTACACCCACGAATCTCGAACGACTATGCCGCTTGCAGTATAATACGTTCTACGCCTACAAGTCTCACGCGCCTACTCGGCTTATTACAGCATAACACACGTTATGTAACGCGCGCGAACCTACAGCGCCTGTTCGATTTGCGCCATAACCCCTTCAAAAATGTCACTGCCTGATGACATGCAAATTGCCATATCGCCCTCTACCTGATTGACGAACGACTCATCCTTAATGGAAGGCAAGTTAATCCTTACATTGAAATGCGCGCCTCTCATCCCGGCCCAGGCAGCAAGACAGGCAACTGCAACGTCTGACATAGCGCTCTTCATCCCGTGTTCAACCATGATCTCTGTGAGACGCAATACTTCCAGTGAAAACTTGACGACTTGAGCCGGAACAAGACACGCCTCCTTGAGCGCATCCTGGATAGCAAGAGACCTGGCTTGCTTCTCCTCTTCAGTGCTCTTAGGTAATCTATAGGCAGTAATTACCCTGTTATAAGCTGTAGAATCCTCGTCAGCAAGAGCCAAAAAACGCATCTGGAGATGATTAGCAGTGCTTACCATATCGAGCATAAGGTGTTTGGGATCTCGATTTTCGCACTGAGTGTCACTGTTCTTTCCATCGCGTTTTCCTGCCGTCTTAGCCTGTAATCGAGCAGCAGATAAAGAGCCTACCATACCCACCAAAGCAGATGAAAGGCCTGCTATCAAAGCGGAGACAGTTCCTCCGCCGGGGGTGGGGGACCCTTCGGCAACAGCTTGGATAAACTCAGAGACAGTCCGTTCTTTAAAGGTCACGATGAGATTCGCCTCCCTTCGCTCACAACAAGCCTTCCTCTTTTGATTACTTTGTCCACAATATTAACGCCTAGTTGATACGGAATTTTTAGGTATGTGTCAGTGTCCACAACAACCATATCCGCAAGTTTCCCTACCTCGAGACTACCTACAAGATTTCCGCGCATCAATCCATACGCAGCATTGATAGTGCTCGCGCATATAATCTCTGCCGGGTGGAGCTTCATACCGAGGGCAGCTGCATTCATGACAAACTGCATAGATAACGTAGGACTGGTACCCGGGTTAAAATCGGTAGCCAGAGCTACAGGACACCCAGCCAAAATAAAAGCCCTGGCATCAGCGTACCGCCTCAGCCCGAGAGTGAACGAAGTCGCCGGAAGAAGCGTCGCTATTACCCCGGCTTCAGCCATTTTGCGCATGCCTTCTTCTGAAGCGTACAGCAAATGCTCTGCAGAGACAGCTCCGATTTCCGCTGCCAATTCAGCTCCGCCCAAGGATGCCATTTCATCTGCGTGAATTCTCGGGAGAAGGCCCAAAGCAAGTCCTGCCTCTAATATCCGTCTTGATTGCCCGACCGAAAAAACTCCTTTTTCGCAAAATACATCGCAAAACTCTGCCAGGCTCTCCTCTTTGACTGCGGGAAGCATGGAATCTATTACATGCTCTACATATCCTTCCGTATCTCCCGCATATTCGGTCGGTACGGCATGCGCGCCCATGAACGTGCTGACCACATCAACCGGGTGAACCTTGTCCAGATCTCTTATCACGCGAAGAATTTTGAGTTCGTCGTCAACAGACAGCCCATAACCGCTTTTAATCTCCACAGTAGTCGTTCCGTGACACATCATAATGTCCAGATTCTTAAGGCCCAAGGCCAGAAGATGGGATTCAGAGGCCTCGCGTGTGGCTCTGACTGTAGAGAGGATTCCACCGCCGCCTCCTAATATCTCAAGATAGGTCTTGCCTTCAGCCCTTTGAATGAACTCTTGTTCTCTGGATCCCGCAAAAACCAGATGGGTGTGAGAATCCACGAATCCCGGTAAGACCACCATGCCTGTAGCGTCTATTACTTCTGCGTTTGGCGTTAGCTGAACTCTTTCCCTGACCTCATGGGTTTTTCCCATAGCTACGATGTATCCGTTGAAAGCAGCTACGCTCCCGCCCGAGATTATCGCTAAGTCCCTCATGGAAGAGCCGACGCGCGGCCCGGCGACATTGTTCGCGGGTATGTCAGCCGCAAGAGTAACAAGTTCGGACGCGTTTTCGACCAGCAGATCGGCACGAATGCCCGAACCCTCTCTGTTCATCAATATCATCAACCTCCATTGCCGGGAGAGCAATCATCATATTTCAATTGGGCTCTATTCACCCCATATTTTGGCCTCTAACACCCGTTCTCCGGAGAAATCCTCGAGACGAAGGTAATGTTGGGCAGCGTCCAAGAGAGCATCCATAGGTATAAGACCTATCACCTCACTACCGACGATAGATACCCCGTAACGCTCAGCCTCTGTCTTTACTAAGTTAAAAACCACATGTATAGGAGTCTTCCGGAAATTCGTAAGGTTCATGGAGACCTGAGCCAAATTCCTGTCCTCCAGCATAATGCCGAGAGCTTTCACATACATCAAGCCGCCGCTGCTTGCTCTGACTCGCCGAGCTATCTTCTTTGCAATAGCCACATCTGGCGTATTGAGATTGATGTTGTAAGCAACCAGGTAATTGCGGGCTCCTATGACTATAGCGCCTGCAGTAGGATGCATAACAGGCTCGCCGAAGTCAGGATGTCGTTCCGGAAGACTAATCTCTTTCTTGAGGCCTTCGTATTCTCCTCTCCGGATATTAGCGAGATTTCGGCGGTCTTCCGAGGTAGCCGCTTCTTCATAAAGGTATACAGGAATGTGGAGTCTTTCTGCGACTTCTTTGCCTAACGCCCGTGCCAGATCTACACAATCACCTATTGTGACTCCCCTTACAGGCACAAAAGGAACTACATCTGTAGAGCCGATACGTGGGTGCTCTCCCTGGTGCTTCTCCATATCGATAAGTTCAGCAGCACGAGCTATGGCCCTAAATGCTGCATCCTTTACCGCCATTGGTTCACCCACAAAGGTCAGGACGGACCGATTATGGTCTACGTCAGAAGATCGGTCCAGAAGTCTTACTCCGGGAACACTCCTTACTGCATCGACAATCTCCTGTACCACCTCAGGTCTTCGTCCTTCGCTGAAATTAGGAACACACTCCACAATTCTGGTTTTCATAGGATCCATCTTACCTCCTACATGGTGTCTACGCCTTATTTCGCCAGGGGAATCATCTTTCCTCCCCGACTCGCGTCTTCATTCTCTCCGGTCGGACATCAATAACGCAATCACCCCATATAACGGCTTCAGAGCAGAATTCAAAGGCATATGGCCATCAAAAAAGCGCCGGTACTCAGCTTGTAAACACGCTGGATGCGGCGCCTTGAACTTATCTTATGTGTCAACTAACCCGTTGAGTCAACCAATCCCGAGATAAGTCGCTACAAGCAGCTCAGTTCACTATCGAGGAGGAAGAAATGTCGATCTCTAAGAACCACCTTTGCAAGCACCCCAAGGAATATCGATCCTTGGGAACCACAATCTCTACGTGCACCCGCTCCCAGGGGGCACGGCATATGCTGGTTGACAACTGGATTCCCGCGCAATTACCCTCTCATAACTTGGCGTCGACAAGCCTTGCCAGTTCTTGCTTAGGCCTGAACCCTACGAATCGCTCCACAGCTTCTCCGCCTTTGAAGAGAATAAGTGTAGGTATACTCATTACTCCATACGCAGCAGCTGATTCAGGATTCTCATCCACATTCAACTTCGCTACCTTCATTTTGCCTGAGTACGCCTGTGCCATCTGCTCTACTACCGGAGCCATCATCCGGCACGGTCCGCACCACTCGGCCCAGAAATCTACAAGCACAGGTTCAGTAGCGCTTAGAACCTCGTCCTTAAATGTTGCGTCCTTGACCTCAATTACTTCGCCTGCCATATCTAATCCTTCCTTTCTTCCCTTTACGAGTTTGTCATATTTGAGCTTTTCATATATCTTTGAGATGTAATTACGCAAGCTTGCTGAAAAGTCTTGCGAAACCTGCTAGTTTATCGCGACAATTCCCTTCCCCGGAGGCGACACTATGAGCAACACACTCAACTAGGTGCGATCCTGCTATGGCGACACCTGCTTGAGTAACAGCTGCCTTTAGCGCAGCAACCTGGATGATAATATCTTCGCAAGGCCGTCCCTCTTCAACCATTCTTTGGACTCCCCTGGCCTGACCTTCTATGCGCCTTAGTCTTGTCACAATATCATTTTTTGCGCTTTCACTTAGTATTAGCGTATCCTGGGCATCGTCAGTCAATGTCGGCGCATCAGGCTCAATGACTCCCTGTTTCGTCGATAATTTGCTTTGCTTCACTCTCGCTCACACACCTCCTCGCGGCGATGTCCCTGCTTTGCTGGATTATGCACTATGCAGCACGGTAAAACATAATAGGCAACCCAAAAGACAGTTCGCGGGTCTCCAGATATTGTCACGAGTCATGCTTCGCTGCTTAATATACCCTACGGGGTATAATATACCTCGTCAAGAAACTTTTGTCAATAGGGGCTACGGACGCCTCTAATGAACTGTAATCATGAACATGTGGCAGGGAATCAGCCTCTTGAAGAGGCTTAGGTGGACGAGAATAATAGGACAGAGTGCTATACCACCGGAGAACGCATGACTCGTAGGAAGAGATTGCGACCTTGCACTACCGGGTTTGATTACATGTTCGCCAGTGATGCCAACCCTTTCGGCTTCACCTGCCATTTCCTTTTAGAACTCAGAAAAAGCAATACGGTTCAAGTTCATTAAGACTACATCCTGGCCTTTCTCTCTCAAGAGAACCTTATTGCCTTCCTTCAGCCCGAGTTTCCTACGAATCGCCACCGGAATCGTGACCTGACCCTTGGATGATACTCTGGCCATATCCATAAGGATATCTTCCTTTTCTTAGATGCTCTGCTTTCTTTGCCTTCACTATACGTGCTCCACATCCAAATATTAACTCTTCCAAATATGTCAGCTAATGATACTAAATCACAGGCAGCAGTTACCCAACTCGAGTCAATTTCGAGTACCTTTTTGATGAGACAATAATATGTCAAGCCGTTGACATATGTTACAAAGCAGTTATATAATGGTAATAAACCGTTTCAACAACGGCCAAGGGAAGCGGCCGCCCCAAAAAAAAACGAGTTGAGGAGGAAGAAGCATGAAGAAAGCGAGACTCCTAACGTTAGCACTCTGTTTAATGCTTATGTTTTCTCTTTCATCCGCTCTGGGGTTTGCTCAAACAACTGTCCATGTAACCGTACTTAATTCTAAAGGTGAGATTCAAACTCAATTGGAGGAGATTGCAGAGCACTATAACAGGGCAACTTCTGGAGTAAAAGTAGAGATCGTACCTTGTCCGGTTGGGCAATCGCCTTTTGAGAGGACTATGGCTATGTATTCTGCAGGTAATGCGCCTACCATCGCTATGCTGGATCCTGCAGATGTAGTGAGATTCCAAGATAAAGCTTTAGACCTTACTGCAGAACAATGGGTAAGAGATGCAATTGAGAGAAGTTTGGACAGGTCAACCTTACCTAATGGCAGAGTAATCGGGTTTCCCTTTACGGTCGAAGCATATGGTTTTATCTACAACAAACAAGTAGTGGACAAAGCGGTGGGTGGCAAGTTTGATCCTATGTCAATTAAGACCACCGCTGACTTGGAAGCATTGTTCAGAAAAATCGAATCCTCAGGTACAGGAGCTTTAGTTATTTCACCTATGGATTGGTCTTTAGGTGCACATTTCTTGGCTGTGTCTTATACAACCCAGTCCGCCAATTCTTCTGGTATTGATGAGTTTTTCTCAAAACTTAGAGACGGCAAAGCTAATCTAGCAGCAAACAGACAATTCATTGGTTTAATGGACACCTTTGATACAATGAAGAAATATAATGTTGACAAAAACGATCCATTATCTGGAACATATGACAGGGGACCAGAACTATTAGGTGAAGGTAAAGTTGGTATTTGGTTTATGGGTAACTGGGCATGGCCAAACATAAATGAGTTTGATACTGCTAATGGCCAATATGGTTTCTTGCCGGTTCCGATCAGCAATAACCCCGATGATTATGGCAACTCTCAGATTCCGGTAGGAGTAACCAAGTATTTCATTGTTGATGCAGAACAGAGCACTGAAGCACAGCAGAAAGAGGCAAGGAACTTCTTGAACTGGTTGGTATATGATGAGAAAGGTCAAGAATATGTTGTAAATCAAGCCAATGTCATTCCAGCCTTCAAAAACGTTACAGTAGAACCTAAAGATCCCCTGGCTAAATCAATATTGGAATATGTTATGAATGGTAAAACTCTAGAGTTCATGACTCAATTACCAGCAGATCACTGGTCTGTAGTAGGAGCTTCGATGCAGAAATATTTAGCTGGCGCTATTGACAGAAATGGACTAGCTGATGAAATTGAAGCATATTGGAGTAATTTGCAGTAAAACTTTAGACTAAAGGCATTAAATAACGGGCATCATGCCCGTTATTTAATGCCTGATAAATTATTGGATTCCAAATAGAATCTTATGATAACGAGCGTCTGCCGGAAGTATGATATGAGGAGTTAAGAGAGATGGATACGGCAAAGAGCTTTCTTAAGAAATTAAGAACATTCTTAATCTTTGCTGGACCGACTACTTTTGTCTTCTTATCTGTTGTTATTTTTCCTTTTATCTTTGGTATTTATTTATCCTTGACCAACTGGGATGGAATAGCATCAGCCTACCGTTTTATTGGTTTTAGCAACTACTTAACGGTCTTTCAAGATCAGTTCTTTTGGAATTCATTTTTGCTTACAGTCAGATATGTCTTGTATACCGTCGTTTTTGTTAATCTTGTTGCTTTTGCCCTAGCCTATTTACTGACTAGTGGTATTAAAGGGGAAAAAGTTCTGCGAGCAGGTTTTTTTGTTCCTAATCTTATTGGTGGGATAATCTTAGGGCTCATCTGGCATTTTGTTTTTTCGCGCGCTCTGGTTTTTCTAGGTAAGAGTTTGAACTTGGAACTGTTTTCTTATTCATGGCTAGCAAATCCACAAAAAGCATTATGGACATTAGTTATTGTCAGCGTTTGGCAGTATTCAGGGTATATGATGCTAATACATATTGCAGGTTTGGTAAATATGCCCAAAGAAGTAATAGAGGCTGCCCTCATAGATGGTGCCAATGACGGACAAAGGATAATAAGAATTATTCTTCCACTCATGGCACCATCGTTTGTTGTATCTATGTTTTTGACGTTGCAGAGAGGTTTCATGGTTTATGATGTTAACTTGGCTCTTACTAATGGAGGCCCCTTTAGAAGTACTGAGCTAATATCCATGCATGTCTATAAAAAAGCATTCTTGGCTCAAGAATATGGAATAGGACAATCTCAAGCATTTATCCTCTTTGTAATGGTAGCTGCGATAACTCTTACGCAGGTTTACTTTAGTAAGAAGTTGGAGGTGGAGATGTGATGAAATACGGAAAAGCAAAAGCAAGAGACAAGAGTATTCTTGGCTATTTTAAGTACGGCTTTTTATGCATATTGTTACTTATATACTTATGCCCTTTCTATCTGGTGATCATAAACTCATTCAAAAACAGAACAGAAATCATCTCCAATCCTCTAGGATTTATTAGTAAAACGAATGTGTCCAACTTTGTTAATGCATTTAGACAAATGAATTATTTGGATGCCTTCATTAATTCGTTAATTATTACCTCTATTAGCGTATTAATCATTGCCTTATTTTCTTCGATGACAGCTTACTTTTTTGTCAGGTTTAAATGGAAAATTAATAGGTTCTTGTTTTTCATGATGGTAACCTCTATGCTCATTCCGTTTCAGTCAATCATGATTCCGTTAGTACGAATTTATGGGGCAAATTTGAAGTTGCTAGACAATAAATGGATTTTGATTTATATGTATATGGGTTTTGGTTCTTCCCTTTCCGTCTTTGTCTATCATGGATTTATTAAGAGTATTCCAATGGAATTAGAAGAAGCCGCCATGATAGATGGGTGCACAAGGGTACAGACCTTCTTCAATATAGTATTTCCTCTCTTAAGGCCGACTACATTAACTCTTATAATCCTAAATGTACTTTGGATCTGGAATGATTTTCTTCTCCCTTCTTTGGTCCTGATTTCTAAGGCAAATAGAACCTTGCCTTTATCAACTTTTTATTTTCATGGCACTTACACTGCAGATTATGGCTTATTAATGGCTGGTTTGTTATTAACTATTATCCCTGTGATTGTTTTCTTCATTTTGATGCAAAAGCATATAATAAGCGGAATAATGCAGGGAGCTATCAAGTGATTTCAAGTGATTTGTGTTTGTCGTAATGTAAAACTGCCGGGGATTGCAGAATTGGGGGATTACCGGAAATCGCAAACTTGCATCTCTTGGAGCAGTGCGATCAGGACATGTTAAGGCCTCATTACTCAAAGCAACGCCTCGTTGCACCAATAGTCAACTGTTTGCGAGATTGACAGCGCATGAGGTCACCGTCCTCGATGAAAACTGTCGCGAGATCAGACGGCATTTGAGACTTTACGGTAATTACGAGCAAGAGAGCATGAATTGGAGTTCAGCAAATGGGTAAACATTTTCCACGATGAGTAGATGACTGCCGCCATGATTGACCATCTGGTCCATCACAGCTACCTTCTGCTCTTCGACGGCCCGAGTTATGGGATCAAGAATTTACTCATGAAAACTCATACGCAAATTCCCTGCGGGATGCTGCAAAAGGATTCTGCGAAAACGATGAATGAGTATTTGCAACAAACAGTGATTTGTTTATTGCAACACGAATGTGGGTGTCTTAAATAATGGAGCAAATCGATAAAGCGAATAGGTTCGTTCTGGAAAACAAAGAAAAGGTTAATCCTGAATATCGATTAAACTATCATTTTATGGGCGAGTACGGTTGGATTAATGACCCCAATGGATTTACTCAGTTTGGTGGGGAGTATCATCTGTTTCATCAGCATAACCCCTATGAACCAGTATGGGGAAGGATGCATTGGGGGCATGCTGTGAGTAAAGATTTGGTTAAGTGGCGCTATTTGCCAATTGCCTTGGCGCCAGACTGTCCGTATGATCAGGACGGGTGTTTTTCTGGTAGTGCTTTGGAGATAAGAAACAAATTATATCTTATGTATACAGGTTTTGCTCTTACTGGTCCTAACAAAAAAAACGATTATCGCCAAACTCAATGTCTGGCTTATTCTGAGGATGGCAGGGTTTTTAAGAAGATTAAGAGCAATCCAGTCATTGGGGTCGATCTAATACCAGATGAAGCCAATAAACGAGATTTTCGCGACCCCAGACTAATACAGCTTGACGAATATTACTACGCTTTTATCGGGTCAGAAGACAGGTTAGGAAATGGGCAAGTGTTGCTGTATAAAACAAAGGATTTATTAAATTGGCAATTCGTGAGTGTTGCGGCAAGAAGTGATGGTAATATGGGCAATACCTGGGAATGCCCTGATTTTTTCCACTTGGAAAACCATGATTATCTCTTGGTTTGTCCTCAGCTTATGCAGGCGCGGGGAAACGACTTTCAAAATCTTCATTCGTCTCTATACTTTGTAGGTCAGATGAATTTTGGAAACGGAACATTTAATGCTACTGAATCTTATCCATTAGATCATGGTTTTGATTTCTATGCTCCTCAAACACTCTTGGATAAACAAGGGAGAAGAATCTTGATTGCATGGATGAATATGTGGGGTACAGCAGAAACCACGCAAACTTTGGGGCATAACTGGGCAGGGGCGATGACACTTCCTAGAGAAATTATTTCAAAAGAAGGAAGGTTATACTTCAAACCGGTGAGAGAAATCGAAACATATAGGCAAGAGCGATTTACCTTGCGTGACTTTACGTTTTGCGGAGAAAAGGTATTAGAGACCAAAGGTGATTGTTATGAATTACAAGTTTCTTTTGTCGCACGGGAAGCGGAGGAATTTGGCTTAAAAGTACGGGTCAGTACCAAGGAAGAGACAGTAATTTCGTATGACTCAGCGGAACAAGTATTAAGATTTAATCGCGATCAGTCAGGCCTTGAACCACAAGGAGAAAGAAGAACTGGAATCTCATTAATTAGTGGTAAGTTGAAACTAAGGATTTTTGTGGATAGAAGTTCTGTTGAGATCTTCATTAACGAAGGTGAAAAAGTAATGACTGGTCGGATTTACCCCAGGCAAGATGCGATAGGAATAAAACTATTCGCTAAGGGAGAATGCATTGTAGAGAGCCTAGAAAAGTGGGATCTACAAGTGACTGATTGATGGATGTGCTGATATTGTCAATGAGATTGGAGAGTTTTGCACAGCAGGAGGAGATAAATGCCGACAATCAAAGATGTAGCAGAAAAAGCAGGAGTCACAGTTACTACTGTCTCCCGAGTTCTTAATAATCGTGGATACATTAGTGAAGCTACTAGAAAAAAAGTATATAGAGTCATGAAAGAATTAGATTATCAGCCTAATGAGCTTGCCCGATCCTTATTTCGCGGGAAGTCTAATCTGATTGGGTTAATTATCCCTACTGTCTCACATCCTTTTTTTGGAGAGTTATCTGCTTATATTGAAGAGGACGCTCATAGTGAAGGCTATAAAATATTGCTTTGCAATTCTCAACTTGAGCGGGAAAAGGAAATAGAATACATTGAGATGCTTAAGAGGCACCAGGTTGATGGGATTATTATGGCTAGTCACACCATAGACGTAGATGAGTATTCTAAAGTCAATTTACCTATTGTTACCTTTGATCGGAGGATCAAAGAGAAGATTCCCTATGTATCTTCCAATAACTACCAAGGAGGTAAACTGGCGACTAACCTATTGATTGACAAGGGATGTAAGCAAATAGCCCATATCTGTGGTAATCTTAGCTTAGATCTCTTGGCTAATAAACGTAGCGAAGCCTTTGTAGCTACTGCACAAGAGCGGGGTATCAAGTTTCATACTGTGCAAACAGACATTAATGTCTTTGAGACCAAACAGTATGAACGTCTAATATTGGACTTATTTAGTGAACATCCTAATCTAGATGGTATTTTTGCTAGTAGTGATCTAATCGCAGCTAGTGCCATCAAAATCTGCTATCAACTAAAAAAGGCTATACCGGATGAGGTGCGAATTGTTGGTTATGATGATATTAGTATTGCATCGTTAGTTACTCCTCAAATTACTACAATAAGACAACCGATTGAAATGATGAGTAAGTTAGCAATGGAGATATTGATTAAGCAGATGAATAAAGAGAAGGTCACTGTAGAGAATATTCTCCCTGTCACTCTACAAGAAAGAGAAACCACATGAAAAGATAGACTATCTTGTTCGCCCTTTTCGCTCAAAGCAAAAGGGCGTTTCTTTAGACTAGATGTGTCAGATGGGTGATATAGAGTTGATCACAAATACTGGGTCTTGGGTATTTTCCACTCACTTCCTTCAGGTACATTCTTGATATGAGGCAACAAATCAATTGCGAGTACTTGTTTGAGGAGGCAATTCGTCTCCTTGACAGCCCCTAAGCCCAATGTTAAACTGCGATTAGTAGCTCATATTATGAGCAGGTGCTAATTGGTTCCTGCAGAGAGGGGGAACGCGAAGTGAACTACTTTCTCACTGAGGAGCAGGAGATCATCAAGGAGCTTTCGGCAAAGATCGCAGACGAAAAAATCGCGCCGCGGGCAGCCGAGTTTGATGAAAGTGAAGAGTTCCCGTGGAATCTCATTCGTATCCTAGCAGATTCAGACTTATTCGCAGTATGGGTCCCGGAAGAATACGGAGGCCTTGGCGGCGGTGTGTTCGAGCAATGCCTTGTAGTGGAAGAGTTGTCCCGGGCTTGCGCAGGAGTGGCAGTATCGTACGCAGCCAGCGCACTTGGAGGATTTCCTATTCTCATGTTCGGGACAGAAGAGCAAAAGCAAAGGTTCATGCCTGAAATAGCGTCCGGTTCGAAACTGGCAGCGTTCGCTCTTACAGAACCCGATGCCGGGTCTGATGCAGGCAATATACGGACCACAGCCACCCGCGACGGAGAACACTATGTACTAAATGGTACCAAACAGTGGATAACCAACGGCGGCGAAGCGGACGTATATGTCGTTATCGCAACGATGGATCCTGAAAAAGGCCACAGGGGAATGACGGCTTTCATTGTTGAAAAGGGAACTCCAGGGTTTGACTTCGGAAAAAAGGAAAAGAAGATGGGCATCAGGTCCTCCTCCACAACTGAGCTGATATTCAAAGACTGTAAAGTCCCGGTTGAAAACCTTCTGGACAAAGAAGGCAAGGGCTTCTTAGTTGCAATGCGCACTCTTGACAAAACACGTCCGGGGGTAGCTGCTCAGGCTGTTGGGATTGCTCAGGGTGCACTGGATAAGGCAGCCGAGTATGCTTCAACGCGCGTTCAATTCGGAAAGAGAATCGGAGAATTCCAAGCTATCGAACATATGCTAGCTGATATGGCCACCCAAATCGAGGCAGCTCGCTCCCTAGTCTACAATGTGGCCTGGATGATAGATTCCGGTGAACGCCATATTACTAAGGCTTCAGCTATGGCAAAGTTGTTCGCTTCAGATATAGCCATGAAAGTCACTTGTGACGCTGTGCAGATATTCGGCGGTTACGGTTACATGCGTGACTATCCTGTTGAGAAAATGATGCGTGATGCGAAAATCACGCAGATATACGAAGGAACAAACCAAATTCAGCGGTCCATCATAGGCGGCGCTGTCATCAAGGAGGCCTTGAGACGTAAATGAATTTGGCAGTCCTCGTGAAACAGGTTCCCGAAACCACGGATGTCAGGATAGACCGCAAAACCAACACATTGATTCGGGAAGGGGTGTCGTCTATCGTAAACCCCTTCGACATGTACGCCGTGGAGCAAGCCCTACGAATACGAGATGAACACGGCGGACGAGTCACGTGCATCTCTATGGGCCCTCCGCAAGCAGAGGCTGCGCTCCGTGAAACCCTGGCTCTTGGCGCGGATGAGGCCATCCTTCTATCTGACAAGGCCTTCGCAGGCGCAGACACGCTTGCTACTTCATATACGTTGGCAAAAGCTATTCTGAAACTCGGCGAGTTTGACCTGGTGATCTGCGGGAAACAAGCGATAGACGGGGATACGGCCCAGGTCGGCCCAGGGGTCGCAGAACATCTGGATATTCCCCATGTTACCTATGTAAGCAAAGTTGAAGAAATCTCAAACCGGCATATACGTGTCCGCCGCATGATTGAAGAGGGCTATGACGTCATCTTGTCATCTCTTCCTGCTCTCATAACCGTAGTAAAGGAAATCGGCGAACCGAGGATGCCGTCTATTAAAGGCACGCTAAGAGCAAGAAAAGCCCAAGTTATCACATGGACTGCCAGGGATCTTGAAGCAGATGAACTGATGCTGGGATTATCAGGTTCACCTACACAAGTTGCGCGGATTTTCTCACCGGAAATCAGGCCGGGAGGCGAAATCATAGAGGGAAATTCCGCATGTGAGAAAGCCAGGAACTTAATCACTCAACTGAAAGCAAGCCATACACTCTGAGACCTTAGCTATATACCGTAAGAAGCCAGACAGTATACTCTAAGAAGACAAGTTACATACCCTTTGCGCAACTTGGAAAACGGGGGGCATCAACCAATGTCAGTTGAGATTATTTCAAGTAATTGCACAGGCTGTAAGGCATGCGTCCTTGCCTGCCCGTACAATGCTATAGAAATCAGAGATGGCATCGCTTATCTTCTGGACAATTGTGTTCTCTGTGGGGCCTGCGTTGGAGAATGCCCTTCGGAAGCCATTGTTGTGACCGACCCAGTCCGGTCGTCCAAGGGCTCTGAAGCTGAAGAGGAAGAGTCCGAATCGCATGACCGGCAAGGAGGCGGAGTGTGGATATTCGTAGAGCAACGCAACGGTAAGCCTGCAGGAGTCGCGTACGAACTGCTGGGTGAAGGGGAGAAGTTGGCATCGGACTTAGGCGAAGAACTGTGCGCTGTCCTCTTGGGATATGACGTTGAACACGTGGCGGAGGAGATGATGAAGTACGGCGCAAGCAAAGTATACCTGGTTGACGATCCTGCCCTTGACAACTTCCAAGATGAGCCTTATGCCCAGGTAATTGCCGAGCTTGTAATGGAATACCGGCCTTCTGTTTTTCTTTTCGGAGCCACCACTGTCGGGAGATCTCTTGCCCCAAGGATAGCGGTCAAGCTGAAGACCGGGCTTACTGCAGACTGCACCGGACTTGCCATTGACAAAGAAACCAAGCTGCTCCTTCAAACCAGGCCTGCGTTCGGCGGAAATATCATGGCTACTATTGTCTGTCCGGAAAAGCGTCCTCAAATGGCAACAGTACGTCCGAAAGTCATGAAAACCTCAACGCGTGATGAGGCCCGGACCGGTAAAATAGTCAAGCTTTCCCGGGAAATAATGCCTCCACGCGCGAGGCTTCTGGAAACACACCAGACGTCCGGGCAGCAATCAAATATCCAAGAAGCGGATATAGTAGTATCAGGCGGTAGAGGCCTTGGGAAACCTGAGAATTTTGCGCTCCTGGAGGAGCTTGCCCAACTGCTGGGAGGCGCAGTAGGCGCCTCGCGAGCCGCAGTAGACGCAGGTTGGATACCATATGCGCACCAAGTAGGACAAACCGGTAAGACTGTGAGACCAAAGCTCTATGTCGCTTGCGGCATATCCGGCGCTGTCCAGCATTTAGCGGGAATGTCCTCATCCAACGTAATAGTCGCCATTAACAAAGATCCCAACGCGCCGATATTTTCCATAGCCACCTACGGCATAATAGGAGATGCTCTGGAGATTATACCTGCGCTTATAACTGAACTTAAGAGAGACCTCCTCTAATCGCCGATACCCCTCAGGTTCAAGATTAACTCAACTTCACCGCATCCTATCCCGGCCTTCTCAGCGATTTCTTGAAGGCTCAGTCCTTCACCTGCCAGCTGACAAACAAGAGCATGCTTCTTGTTAGGGGATTTCTCAACCGGCACTACTGTCTCGGAGGCCTGAGGCACAGATAATTCCTGCCCTGTTTCTTCGCAGACTGACGATTGCCCCTCTTGCGCTTGCTCCTCTGATGTCATCTCCGGGAAAATCGCCTCGCCTAACACGTGCTCCCCACAGGCATCCGGCATGCCTTTGATTTGGACATCCAGCATGCCTTTGAGGCGGGCAATTTTCTCCTCAGCTTCATCCAGTAACCTGACTGCTACCATAGTACGCTCCTCAAGATCCTTGATGACCTGCTTTGCGGCGTTCTCTATAGCCTTCGTCATGTCTTCCACCGTATCCTGTGTCTTCAATTCCTCGTCCTCCCTAGAAGCCGAAGAATCTGCTTTCAGCTTGCCACCCCCGGTTACGCCAAGAGAAAAACCCAGTAATACAAGAGCTCCTGCCAGTTTAGCTATTCCAAAAAGAATACTTCGTACTATCATCCAGACTTTCACAGGACTAGACCTCCACATCAATTATTTGGCCGGGAAGGGGAAGTATGTTGAAATCCCCGTCAGGGTCACCGGCATCTCCTCTACCCTCAACGTCTCCCCCGCCCACAGCACCCTTAGAACTCATTCTCTCATCCTGTTCGCCTTTCTCCGCCCCGTCTCCCCGTCCTTTATCCTCACTGCGGATTTTCTCATGCTGTGTTTCCGGAGGCGACTGAACCTTGCTGGACTTTTCTTCCGCTCGCTTCGAAAGCTCAGCCTCAAACGCTTGCTGTCCGGTGGTGGTCACTCTATTGTGAGCCCTCTGGATTTCTTCGATTTCCTTGCTTTTTGCAATGACATTCCGGACATCGATTGATCTCATGGACACTCCCTCGCCTCCCTTTCTGTTTCAATCCATACACCCGCGCGGGATGCGCGACACCTACTCAATCTTTGGCGCTTGAAAGACGTGCCCTGAGCCGTAGAGTTGCCTGGGTATGAAGCTGCGATACCCTGCCATTTGTTATGTTCAAGAGATCTGCGATCTCCTTTATCATAAGGCCATGGTAATAGTGAAGGGTGATAACCAATTTCTCTCGCTGAGGGAGTTCATCTATGGCTTTCGCAAGCAGCGTTCTCATTTCCTCCGCCTCATATTCCAGGTACGGATCAGGACTCTCCGTATCCGCAACAGCATCCAAAAGAGTGATAGTCCCCCCTTTTTGGCGGACCTGAATCATCTCATCAAGAGAAAGCACCGCACCCTGGGATATGTCTGATAAGACCCGATGAAACTCGCCAAGGCTTACACCAAGCCGACAGGCGACTTCTCTGTCTGTGGCTGCCCTGCCCAGCGTTCTTTCGAGATCGCTGTACGCACGCTCCACCTGTTTTGCCTTCTTCCGTGTCGACCGAGTCACCCAATCCATTTCTCGGAGGCCGTCTATCATGGCGCCTCTTATTCTCGACTTTGCAAAAGTCTCGAACTTAACGCCTTTGACCGGATCGAATCTGTCTATGGATTCAATAAGTCCTATGACCCCCCATCCGACAAGATCCCCGTAATCAACCAGAGATGGGCATTTCATGCTGACCCTACCTGCAATAGTGGTGACAAGCGGAAGGTACCCCTTGATTAGCTCTTGCCTCGTGCCCGGTTTTCGCGCAAGCTTATAATCCTGCCAGATCCTTGGATGAAGCATGCCTCACAACAACCCCTTACGACGCATTTCATACTGACATTCAAGGACATGTCTGGCAATGTCGTCTTGTTCTTTCTGATCTATCTCAGTGAATTCTACTGCGATATTGTGGCACATTCCTTTTTCCGTTCTTTTGCCTGCTATGCGGATTATGACTGCCTCCGCCTTGATCTTGCTCCCACATGGCAACTCAAACTCCAATTGCAGCCTGGAGCCGACATCCAGGTTCTTATTCTCATCCAAGTCCCCGTCCTTCGGCACATGCCAAATTGCGATTCTTGCCCCTCCTCCTGAAAGATTAACAATATGCGCACTCTTATATCCTGAGGGGTCTTCCGAGGCAGGTTTCAAAGGCCGGTATTTTACAGGGAGGTTGACAGCAACTCTTACAAATTCCCTTCTCTGGATCCGCGAGAAGTTCTCAGGTGCGCCTACTCCGATGATAGGAATAGGTTCTAAAGTTATGGAATCTACATACGCATCAAAAGCATATACTCCGCCCTTCGCTAAGATCTCTACACGTATGGGCTCTCCCACATTAAGCCTTACCACAGCGCCTTTACGCGTCGGCGCAGCCAAAAGCAATACTTGTCCCATATCTTCGATTCGACTGGGATATCTACCTCGGTAATGCCCTTCCAAGATGACAATGGTTACCTTCCTATTCACATCTAGGATACGCTCGACATACGTCACATTCACAAATACCACTATCCTATTGGATTTCTTCCTTGTTGCAATCCGTCTTCAATATGACCTCTCTCAACACGATGGAAAATCCTAGCGAACAACCCTGCCAGGCCCCGCATGTCGTCGCTTGCTACCCGACTTACACCCGTGAGCTTCTCGGTCAGTCTAATGATTGCTTGCGACGCATTACTTGAAGGGTAGCTCAAGAGAAACGGTTGCTGTGAAGCCACGGCTTTCACTACCATAGGATCTCTCGGCACAAATCCTAAGAAACTTGTATCTACGGCAAGGAACCTCTTAGCCACAATGGATATGTTGTCTGCAATCTCTTTGGCGTTCTTTCTGTCTTTTGCCATGTTGACCACGAGCATAATGGATGCGCCGGGATTTTCGTAAGCGATGGTCTTCACTGTAGCATAAGCGTCCGCTACTGCAGTAGGCTCAGGAGTTGTAACAACAATTATCTCTTCCACAAATGCAAGAAATGCAAGAACATTTGGTGAAAGCCCTGCGCCTGTATCGATGATGATGAAGTCAGCCTGATCTTCAAGCGTTTCCAAACTCTCCATGAGAGCATTTCTCTCTTCCTCTGATGCGCGAAGCAAGCATTGAGCTCCGGACCCGCCGGGGATTATTCTGATACCGCCCGGCCCGGTGACTTGTATCTCCTCCAGGCTCGCTTTTCCGGTAGCTACATGCTCAAGAGTATGTCGAGTATGGATACCCAGCAATAGGTCAATGTTGGCCAGGCCGAGGTCAGCATCGATTACCAGAACTCGCATACCGCCTGAAGCTAAGGCTATTGACATATTGATGACAAGGTTTGACTTGCCTACTCCTCCCTTACCACTGGTTACGGCAATAATTCGTTGAGGACCGGCAGGCGATTTGTGCGTTCCGCGCAAACACCGTTCCCCGTAGTCTTCAACTACTTTCCGGAGATATTTCGCTTGCTCACTCATGCTTCTATCCACCTACTCATGGGTCATAGTTGGGTATACACTCTCTGTATCCAGCAAACACTTGGCAAGATAAGCCGGGTCAGCTGCTCGTATGTCCTGAGGAACATTCTGGCCGTATGTCACATAGGAAATAGCAATATCATATAAATTCACTATCGTCAGCATCGGCCCAAGCCTGGTCGTCTCATCGAGTTTGGAAAAAATGAGCCTGTTTATCCCGCATGCAGTGAACCTGTCTACTATCTCAAAGAGATCGCAAGCCCTCGTGTTCATGCTTACAACCAGATGAATTTCGTCAGCCTGAGATGCATCGAGAATTGCTTTGAGCTCAGCCATGGACATATCACTTCTTGGATTTCTGCCTGCAGTATCTATTAAAACCAGGTCAGCATCTGTGTGTTTTCTGAGGGCATCATGCATACCTTGAGGCGTATAGACGACTTCCAAAGGCACATCGATTATCTGGGCATAAGTGCGCAGTTGCTCCATGGCCGCAACCCGATATGTGTCTGCAGTGACGAAGGCCACCTTCTTTTGCCCGAATATGGCAAACAGCGCCCCGATTTTTGCAAGAGTCGTAGTCTTCCCTACTCCTGTCGGTCCTACAAGCGCAACGACTTTTCTCACACCGGATGTCAATGTAATGCCATTGGCAGTAGGCAGCATAGCTGTCATCTGTTCCAGTATAAGTTCATGAACTGTCTTGCCTGCAAGTTGGGCTTCTCGCCATTTCATTCTTGAATTTCTGATAAGTATCTCAGCCAGTTCCGGATCCATATCAGAGTCAAGAAGATGCTCATGTATCCTGATGAAGTCGGCGCCGGGAACAGCCTGGCCCGGCACCTTCCGCCCTTTGGAACGACTCCGGTATCCCCGTACCACACTCTCCGTTTCCGACTCATTAGGGAGGCTTTTGTCATGGCACAACGGCTCTTCCATCAGATCGATGCCCACTGTGCCCACTCGATGCGCCTGAGGTGTAAACGCCTGCATACTACCGGCAGCTTGTTTCCGGATATTTGCGTCAACAGCGGCAATGACTTCAAATTTCTCCAAGCGCAATAGCTTCCCGAGCCATGTCGGAGGTAGCTTTCGAGTATGCATTATTACTGCGTCAGATCCCAAATCTCGTCTCACCGCATCCAAAGCCTCATGTATTGTCCTGGCAGTGTACCTCTTAATCCTCACCTAGACTCACCATCCCAACTGACCGAACCTTCTCGTCGTCAGATATCTCACTGTAGGAAAGCACTACCACGTTGGGCAAAACCCGTTCAATTATTCTTTTGAGATAGACTCTGACTCCCGGACGAGTCAGTACTATCGGTTGATGTCCACCTGCAGCCATCTTCTCTGCCATTTGGGCAACCTGACTTACGACTGTCTGAGAGAAGTTGCGATCCGGCCCGAGCATTCCCGTGTCAGGTGACGCCTCCATCAACCTTGCAATCCCCTCTTCTATCTCAGGATCCACAGTCGCTACGACTATCTCCCCGCCGGAACCCCTGTACTGTCTTGATATCACCCGGGCAAGAGCGGATCTGGCGTATTCAGTCAGCATATTCGGATCACGTGTCACACCTGCTTGATCTCCCAACGCTTCCAGGATTACAGATGTATTTCGGATCGGCACTCCTTCACGTAGAAGATTTTGCAACACCTTCTGCACTTCCCCTATGGTCATCAAATTCGGAATCAACTCGTCTACGACCGCGGGTTCTATCTTTCTGATATTTTCAATAAGATCAGAAGTGTTTTGTCGCCCGAGGAGTTCAGCTGCATGTCTCCGGATTACTTCCGTAAGATGAGTCACGATGACTGATACCGGATCAACCACTGTATATCCGGCAATTTCCGCCCTTTCTCTTTCTGACTCAGTTATCCATAAAGCCGGAAGCCCAAAAGCAGGCTCAGCAGTCTCAATCCCGGGCACAGGCTGCGTAACAATACCGGAATCCATAGCAAGATAATGCCCTACCATGATTTCTCCCTGAGCTACCTCTATGCCACGGATTTTTATGACATAGTCGGTAGGCGAAAGTTGTATATTATCACGGATACGGACATGCGGAAGAACAAGGCCAAGTTCCAGGGCAATTTGACGCCTCACCATCGTAACCCTTCTAAGAAGCCCTCCGTCCTCCGATGTCTCATCAGCAAACGAAAGTAACCCGTACCCAATCTCAAGCTCAAGCGGATCCACTGCGAGTAACGGCATAACACTTTCCGGTTGTCTTGCTTGAAGAGCCCGCTCCTTCAATTCCTCGTCGGCCTTTGTTTCCGCCTCTTCGTGCGCACTTACAACATAGGTAAGAACTCCGCTTATGGCTGCAAGCGCGAAAAACGGCACTTTAGGAAGGCCGGGCACCAGCCCGAACATAACAAGCAACCCTGTAGCAATTGCCAAGACTCTGGGTTGCGCAAGAAGCTGTCCTGTAACTTCCTGCCCAAAACTGGACTGTGCAGCAGCACGAGTCACAATAATGCCGGTTGCGGTAGAAATCAAGAGCGCCGGTATCTGGGATACCAGTCCGTCTCCGACAGTAAGCAGGGCGTATCTTTGAAGTGCCTCTACAGCAGGAAGGCCAAATTGCACCATACCGATGATAATACCGCCTATGATATTAACCACAGTGATTACCACTCCGGCAATGGCGTCTCCTCTCACAAACTTGCTGGCCCCATCCATTGCACCGTAAAAGTCTGCTTCCAGTTCTACGGTGCGGCGCCTGATTCTTGCTTCTTCCTCATCTATGAGGCCTGCGTTGAGGTCAGCGTCAATAGCCATCTGTTTACCCGGCATAGCGTCGAGAGTGAATCTAGCTGCGACCTCGGCAACCCTTCCCGCTCCGTTTGTGATAACGACAAACTGTATGATAACAAGGATTATGAATACAACCATACCCACAACGTAGTTTCCGCCCACCACAAAGTTGCCGAAGGCCTCAATGACGCGTCCTGCATACCCGTGAAGCAGAATGAGTCTCGTGGAAGAGACATTGAGCGCAAGTCGGAACAAGGTAGCTATCAGCAACATCGACGGGAATGACGAGAATTCCAAAGCGTCCTTCGTGTACATGGTGAGCAAGAGTATGACCAGCGCACAGGTTATGTTAAGGACCAAAAGGGCATCCAAAAGGAACGCAGGAAGAGGCACAACCATCATTACCAATATGAGAACAACCAATCCTGCAACAAGTATATCGCTGTATTTTGTCAGTCTACCCAGACTTCGGGTTTCCGTCCTACTTACTGCCATTTTGGGTTATGTCCGCCCCCAGTCTCTCGCCGTTGTTGCTCCCCCGGTTCTATTCAGGTGATAAACATATGCGAGGAGCTCAGCTACAGCCTTATAAAGATGCGAAGGAATTTCCTCGCCTATTTCCACTGCCTTGTAAAGCGCCTGCGCCAGTGGTTTGTTCTCCACAACGGGCACACTGTGTTCCACCGCCGTTTCTCGAATCCTATCCGCCATCAACCTTGCTCCCTTAGCCACAACTCTGGGCGCTCCCATAGTTGTTTCAACATCGTACTTGAGCGCTACTGCCAGATGAACAGGGTTAGTCACAACAACGTCAGCATTAGGAACCTCGTGCATCATCCTGTAAATCGCTATCTGCCTTTGCCTTGCTCGGATTCTGGCCCGTAACATCGGGTCCCCCTCTGTTTGCCTGAGCTCTTCCCGCACTTCCTCCCTGGTCATCTTCAGGTTGTCCAAGAATTCCTTGCGCTGATAGACATAGTCAATTACTGCGATGATTCCCAAAAGACCGGCAATGCGCAGACCTAACCGGATCATGAGTCCTCCTATTTGGAATGCGATATGATGAGGTTCTATGTAAGACGTAGCAAGCAAAGCAGGGTATACATCGCGTAATGTCAAGTATCCATAGAACCCTATGACTGCTGTTTTGACACAAGACTTCAGCAACTCCATCAATGCCCGCCCGGAAAAGATCCTGCCGAGACCGGCAATAGGATTGATCCTTGAAAGGCGGGGTATGACCGGTTCAGAAGAAAACAGAAACCCTACTTGAGCCAGGTTGACTGTAATCCCTGTCAAGACACTTGCTGCCATAACCGGCCAGACCATATTCCCAGTCGCAACGAGAATATCAAGTGCACCCCTCCATACCATTTCAGGTGAAAAATCTCCCTGCACAAGAGACAGGCTTAAAAAATCCCTCATAAAGGCCCCAAGCTGGGTAATTAGTTGCCCACCGACAACACTTAGGACACCAAACGTAGCAAGAAGTATCGCTGCACTATTGACTTCAACGCTTTTCGCAACTTGCCCACGTTTCCTTGCGTCTTCCAGTCTTCTCGGCGTAGGGGCTTCAGTACGGTTTTCCTTTGCCATGCGTTACCTTGCACCTCTTAGCACAAGGACTATGTCCCGTTCCAGTCCGCAGAAGGATCCTCTCAAGAGGCCTGCAAATGCCGGGATTGCCATTGCCAGAACAAGGAGACCGGCAAGAATCTTCAGAGGAAATCCCACAATGAATATGTTCATTTGAGGGACGGCTCGTGCCAGAATAGCCATGACTACATCAGTGAGAAGCAGCGCGCAGGTGACCGGTGCAGCAATCTTGAATGCCAGCGAAAACATATTTCGGAATAATGCCACAATGCCTGTGTGAAATGCTGCACTCAGGGTAAACTCTGCAACCGGCACTAAACGGTAACTTTCCAAAATAGCTGTCAAGAGTATATGGTGACTGTTGGTTCCCAGGAAAAGAAGTATGGCTACAATGTATTGAAGCTGCCCGATCACAGTAACTTGCCTGCCTGAAACAGGGTCCAGTACGTTAACCAATCCAAACCCGATTTGCATATCTATTAATTGTCCTGCGAGTTGCACTGATACTGTAATGAGAGCTGCAACATATCCTATGACAATCCCCACAATAATCTCCCTGCCTATGCACAAGGTATAGCCAATAAGGTTCTCGGGATATCCGGTTGCAGGCAAAGATACGCCTGGGAATATCACCAATGCCAAGACCAGGGATAATGCTATTTTTGCCTGCCTCGGAATATTTTGGCTCCCGAAGACAGGCGCAAACCCAAACAGACCCCCTATTCTTGCAAGAACCATAAGATATGTTTGAATTTCTAATAGGGCTTGCCCTGCAAAACTCATGGGTCGTACCTCTATTCTGCATACTCAGGTCATATCACGTAGTGTGGTAGATTAGTAAACAACTCAGATGTAAACTCCACAATAACCCTTAACATCCACGGACCAAATAACACAAGCGCAAGTATGACGGCAAGAATCTTAGGGACCAGCGCAAGAGTCAGTTCTTGGATTTGGGTCATGGCTTGAAATAGGCTCACCAGCACCCCTGTAAGCAACGCAAAGCTTAGAATCGGAGCCGAAAGTTTGAGTGTAACTAAGATCGCCCTCTGGGCAATGCCTATCACGAATTCCTGGGTCACTTTGCTTACCTCCTCGGCATTCATCTAAAGCTTCGCATGAGTGAGCCTATTACCAGATTCCAACCGTCAACCATGATAAAGAGCAATATCTTAAACGGAAGAGATATCATAACCGGCGGCAGCATCATCATTCCCATAGACATGAGAGTACTTGCCACAACCATGTCTATCACAAGAAAAGGCACGAATATTAGGAAACCTATCTGAAAAGCAGTCTTTAATTCGCTGATGGCAAATGCCGGCATAAGGGCTACAGCCTGAACATCCTCGGGAGCCTTGGGGCGCTCACTCCCTGAAAGAGAAATGAAGAGCGCCAAATCCTTCTCCCTGGTCTGTCGCAACATGAAATCCCGTATAGGCGCCCACGCTAATGCTCCCGCCTCCACTTCTGTTATCTGACCTGCAAGATAAGGTTTGAGAGCCTGCTCATTGATGGAACCAAGAGCAGGCGACATTATGAAAAAGGTTAAGAATAGAGCCAAACCGATAACCACTTGGTTAGGTGGAACGTTCTGTAAGCCAAGGGCGCTCCTTGCGAAGGAAAGCACTATCACAAGCCTTGTAAACGAGGTGAGCATTATGAGTATGGCAGGAGCCAAAGCCAAGATGGTAAGCAAGGCAAGAATCTCGAGAGCTAAAGGGATATCCTCAGGATTTCTCGACTCTGTGACACCAATCTCTATTTTCGGAAGGGGAACGGAGAAGATACCCCCGAAACCGCTTCCCGGTTCCTGCCTGGAAGCAGGCTGAGCGTGTACGACAGAAGCTTGCGCAACAACCATGACGAGAACAGCTACAAGCAGCGACAACCGTGCACAGATATGCAGTCGCCCAATAAATTCCCTTTTATCTCCTGTTCTCTTACCTTTCATCTTTATGGCCTTCTAACCCCCCGGGTATCTGACTGCTACGGACAAACTTTTGTGTATATGCTGCGAGAAGCTCATGGAATCCCTGCCCCTTAGCTACGTCAGTTTCCTGCGGTTCATTTTCGACTTTCATCTCTTCTATGCTTTTGTCAAGCTCGGCGAGAAGTGTAATCTTCGCGCTTGTTGCCGCAATAACGAAAAACCTGTCAGCAACTCTCACAACATGTAGAGATCTGCCCGGCCCAAGTCCGAGATTGATTGTGCTTACAAGCTCCAAAACCGGCTTGCCGAATACGGCAGCTCTGCTTTCTTGAATCCTCTTGAGGATAAGGCAAACAAGGTAAATGAGACCTATAATCAGGGCCAGTCCCAGAAGGACTTTGATACTTGTTGTAATAGGATTGGGCACAACCGGTTCCATCCTCTTGCGAGTCTCCTCTCTCATCAGCGCTTATTGAGTGAAAGCTCTAGTCCCCGTCCATAAGCCTTTCTTCCGGCGAAACCATGTCAAGTATTCTTACGCCGAAATTCTCGTCTATCACAACAACCTCTCCTCTTGCCACAAGCCTGCCGTTGACAAGAATGTCCACCGGTTCTCCGGCCACTCTGTTTACTTCCACTACAGAACCGGTCCCGAGGTCCAGGATGTCTCGGATAGTCATAGTGGTTCTTCCAAGTTCTACTGATACAGGCAGAGGAACATCAAGAAGAAGGTTTATGTTGCCATGGCCTTCCGGCGTTTCTCTTATCGGTTCTCCGAACGCCTCAAATTTTGCCCGCTTAACCGTATCCTCCTCATTATGCTCCAAAGTCATGTCATCATGGTCGTTTCCGGCAATTGCTTTATCAGTCATTGTAGAGCCCCTCCTCCGTCACGCACCACACGATTTACTTGAAATGCAAGGCGTCTCCCTAACACCCCGGGCCTTGCCAAGAATTTCTTCCCTCCGCCTACACGCACAACAAGATCCTTTCCATACCGGCTGTCCAATTTAATAACATCGCCCACTTTCAAATCTAGGAACTCGCTGACCGATATGGCGGCTCGTCCGACTTCAAGCACTACAGGAACCTCTACTAAGGCAAGACGTCCCCTGAGGGCTTCACCGCTTTCGGCGCCTTTTTCTACATCGCTTCCCCTTCTGAACCATTTTTCAATAGCCAATCTCGGAATTAAAGGTTGGATCAGGGGGTAAGGGAAGCATAGCCTAAGATCCCCACTGGACTCTCCGAGTGTTATCCCAAGATCAATCCTACCCACAGTCTCAGTCCCTGAGGTTATCTGTGCAAACTGTGGATCTGAAGCAAGATTGCCGAGACTGAAAGTAATCTCTGCCATGTGCTCCCATGCCATAGCTAACATGTCAAGAATACGGATCATGACACCGCGTAAGACGCCTTCTTCAATACCAGTCAGTTCTCTGACTTTTCCGCCGGCCAAGCCTGGGCCACCCAGACATCTGTCCAGCACTGCTGAAGCCAGATCCGGACTCATCCAAGCAATACCTCTGTCGCCCGGGGGTTCCATATAGAAAACCACTGTGACACTGGGAAGCTCCAGGGAAGAAGAGAATTCATCAAAGGATAGTTGAGAGACTGAATCAAGGGATGCTTTCGCCGGAATCCTAAAGTACGAAGACATCCACGGCGTCAGAGACCTGGCAAACGTTTCATGAATCATCTCAAGCACACGAAGTTGGTCTTTTGAAAACTTGTCAGGACGTCTAAAGTCATAAGGCCTAACCTGCCGCATCTCCGACCTGCCTCTGGATTGCCCCGATTCAGCCTCTTTTTGCTGGGAAAAAGTAGATAATAAAGCGTTGATCTCTTCTTGGGACAAAATGTTATCCACGCTACCGCCCCCACGTCACTGAATAGTGAACTCTGAAAAATACACAGACCTAATCCACTCTGAACTGTCCTTTCCGTTACCAAGAGCTTCCCGTATCTTAACAGCCATCTTAGCGCGGAGATGCTCTCTTGTCGATACATCCAGCAATTCCTCAATAGATTGGACGCACAAGAGATCCAAAATCCTATCGCGAATTCTTACCTCATTTTCAACGAGCTTTCCATGAGCTTCTTGGGAACCGCACTCCACGCTAACGCCTATCCTTAGATATCGCGTTGCATTGGTTCCCGCAATATTGACAATGAGCGGCCCAAACGAATAAATCGGCCCAGGGCTGTATAATTTTGGATTCTCGCCATCTTCCGTAGCCAGAGAAGAAAATTGTCCATTGTAGAGAAGCACTCCCGAAACAATTGAAAGGGACAATAGCGCTATTATGGATATCATCCATATGCGTCCTTTCCTAAAACGAGATCCTGGTTTAGCTTGTACTTGTTTAGTGTTTTCTGTGATTTCAACTGCGCTCTGTATTCTAGAGTCCTTCATTATCCAGGTTATCCTCCGTTTATCAATCAGCGCTCCCGGGCGCCACGAGTTTTTCTCTGTCTTTTAAGATAACTACATCAACTCTACGGTTAAGGCTTCTCGAGGTTTCATCCGTATTAGGTACTTTGGGCCGATACTCACCGTAGCCCATAGCGCTAAACCTCTCGGGCTGAAGGCGGGTTTCTTCAATAAAACACCTGAGCACAGAACATGCTCTACTCGTTGACAACTCCCAATTCGACGGAAACTTGGATGTCCGTATCGGCAAGTCGCAGGTGTGTCCCTCGATCCTCATATCGTTCGGTATCTTATGTAGAATAACGGCCACCTCTCGAAGGACCTGACGGGCCTCAGTCCTAAGCTCTGCATCGCCTACGTCAAACAACACCTTATCCATGAAGCTGACGACAAGCCCGCGCTCGGTGAGTTCTAAACGGACGCTATCTGTCAGGGATTGTCCGTGAATATATTCCTTGAACGCGCTTTGCACCATTTCCATGGCAACAAGCTCTGCATTGCCGTACTCATCCGGTCTGAGGGACGGAGACATAGGAGCTACATATCCAACATCGAGTATGCCTGTTCCTGCAGGAAGGACACCGAGAGCCCCTTGCAGGGATAATGCAGCTTGACGGAATTTAAGAGCGTCTATAGATGAAAGTGCAAACAAGAGTATGAAAAACGTAAGCAAAAGTTGAGTCATGTCCGCATAAGAAACCATCCACCCAGGGGCGCCGTTTTGCTTTTCTTCTTCCCGGAATCTACGTCTCATAGAGGCGATTCCACCTCCTCCCTGGTCGGGGCCGGTCTTCTGACGTATGCCACCTCATCCCTCTCAGATGACGGAAGGTAAGACTTAAGCCTTTCTGCGACAATTCGGGGATTATCTCCGGACTGTATAGCGAGTATGCCTTCAAGTATGATTGCCTTGTGAAGCATCTCTTCTTGAGATTTCACAGCTAGCTTTGCAGATAAAGGCATGAAAACCGTATACGCCAAAACAGCGCCGTAAAAAGTAGTGACTAGGGCTACTGCCATCCCGGGCCCGATCTTACTGGGATCATGTAAGGTCCTGAGCATTTGAATCAGCCCGATGAGAGTCCCTATCATACCAAAAGCAGGCGCAAATGTTGCCATCTGATCAAATAGCCTTCTACCCATCTTGTGTCGTTCCCCGATTTCCGTAATACCGGTCTCAAGGATTTCCTGCGTAATTTCAGGATCAATCCCATCAACGACAAGTTGCATGCCTCTTTTGAGAAACTCATCATCTACTTCGTCAAGGGCATTGTCGAGGGCAAGCAATCCTTCTCTTCTGGCAAGATCCGCAAGGATGATTAGCTGTTCAATAGTTGCAGTGTAGTCTGTGGTCTTCTGTTTGAAGGTGATAGATGCCACCTTAAAGGCATTTCTTATATCTTCTTTGCGAAGACTCACCACAGTTGCGGCAAGGGATCCCCCGACTGTGATGAAAACAGCTGACAAGTCAAAGAAACTTCTTGCAGCCCCGCCCCTTTGTATTCCGATGCTAATTAGAAGAACCCCTGATATAAGCCCTAAGACTGTGGTTAAATCCATATCACGCCTCCGCATTTGATTACGTTCCCACAGGGGGCAGGAATTGCGCCTATCTGCCCCCTGTAAAACCGGCAGACTTTATCTACGGAATATTGCTTGTTTATAATCCACAACTCTTTTGATAATCACTTCTACACTGTCAGTCACAACAATCTTCTTACCGGTAGTAAGGGTAATGACAGTATCCGGTGTAGCTTCTACAGTCTCTATCAGATCTGCGTTTACCACCAGTTCTGAGCCATCGAATCTGTAAACCTTGATTATGTCAGACTCCACCCTTCTTGCCCTAACGCTTCAGCGTTAGCAGGTCCTGAAGCATCTCATCCGCGGTGGTGATTACTCGCGAGTTGGCCTGGAAACCACGCTGGGATATGATCATATCCGTGAACTGCTTAGCCAAGTCTACATTGGACATCTCCAGAGCCCCGCTGATAATCTTCCCCCTGCCATGTCTCCCAGGCTCGCCGGCATTCATAGACCCTGAGTTAGGGGATATCTGATACAGTCCGCCACCAAGCCTCATGAGTCCTGCAGGGTTCCCGAATGTGGCGAGTTCGACTTGCCCGAGAACCTTTTGCTGCCCGTTAGAGTAGATTCCTGTAATAATTCCGCTTGCGTCAATATTGAAAGTCTCCAGCGTCCCGGCTTGAAACCCGTCCTGAAAGCTCAGGGAGACCATGGATGTTTCAGAAAACTGGGTAATCCACGAAAAGTCCAGCGTGAAGGTTTGCACTTCAGCGCCTCCACCCGGATCATACGTAATTGGCTGTGGCGCGGTATCACATTTACCGCTTTGAGTAAAATCTATTTGCCCGTTTGCAACAGGGACAGTCGGATTGCTATCTTCACTGAGAGTCCACGTCCATTGGTTGTCGTCAATCTTTACGAATTCTACAGTCATCAAGTGTATTTGTCCCAGGGAATCATATATATGGAACGGCGCTGACACTGAATATCCCGCACTGCTCATAGAATCAGTATTTCCCCTGAGGCTGACGTTTCGTGTAGGGGAGACCTCCATTACCTGGCCGAGGAGAATCTTGATATCTCCTATAGGTTGGGTTCTATCAATAGCACCTGTGTCAGGATTGGCTTGTCTACCCTGAACCCTGTACCCTGTGGTTGATACTAAAGTTCCGTCCGCAGAACTTCTGAAGCTTCCGTTACGTGTAAAACAGGTTCTCTCCCCGTCATCAAGGATGAAGAACCCCACACCGTCAATGGCAAGGTCGCTGGGCACTTCAGTAGGCTGGGTATTGCCTTGTGTATGGTCAGTGTCTACACTGTTCACTGAGATCCCAAGTCCGACCTGCATCGGGTTTATGCCGCCTCTTCCCCCTTGCACAGGAGCGCTCCCGCCCCTTAGGGTCTGCACGAGCACTTCTTCAAACGTCACTCTTCCCGCCTTAAAAGCTGTCGTATTAACATTAGCTATGTTATTGCCTATAACGTCCATCCAGGCTTGGTGCGCCCTGGAGGCAGATACTCCGGCAAACATTGAACGCATCATTTTCGCTCATAGCCCCCTTTACTGCGCGTCGTCAGTGTCTCTTACGACGCAGGGCCCCCTCATTGCGAGGTCCAGCCCTTATTCATTTCTTGTCTTTACACAATCACCGCGCTGTCAATATTAGTGAACACATTCTCTTTCATTCTCTCTTCATCAACAGCAGTTATGACAGTCCTGTTTCTGATACTCACGATGAGAGCAAGCTTGTCCATGAGAATCAATGATTCCCTGGCGCCTTTTGCTTCAGCGCGATTCACCGCTTCGCCAAGTCTCATTATTTCACTCTGAGAGAGGGATATGTTTTGTGTCCTCATACGCATTGTGGCATGGCCGGAGAATTTTATTTCTTCCCTGTCAATCTCCTGGCGCAGGACTTCACCAAAACCTCGGCCTTCAATTGTGCTTGGTGTCGGAGCGGACTTCCCCCGGACAGGGCTGTCCGGTTTTACCGGGCCCACCGGCAGCCTTTGGAAAACTGTCCCGTCAACCACAACGACCAACCCCTTTGCCTCTACGATATCTTTAATACGTTTGTGAACAGAATCTTCCGGTCAGCAACTGTCAAATACATATACTCGCCGTAAAACTCCACACCTGTGACTTTCCCGGCTACTTCTTCACCGTCACTGTTTACGGCGGTTACTGTTCTCCCTATTAATGATGCAGCTTGGGTGGCCTTTTGTGCCCTGGCCAGCTCTTCAACTTTGTTGCCTAGATTCTGCATCTGCTCAAGACTGGAGAACTGCGCCAGTTGAGCTATCATTTCCCTGTCATCTACAGGGTTCAAAGCATCCTGATAACGCAATTCAGTAATCAGTAGCCTCAGGAAGTCATCTTTTCCCAAATTCATTCTGTCTTGCTTAAAGTCTACTTCTTGATTACCTGTCCCTGTCGAAGCTGCAGTCAGAGATACATTCATTCTCATACCTCCCCTCTCGCCTTATCCGCTCAAACTAATTACAGCTCGTTCATGCAATATAATCCAAGTACTTCATCATGCCAAAGGCCCCAATTGCAGATGCAACATCATCTGAATCCACTGTATTTGCCGACGTCAGAGCCTGAGCAATCCTGCCATCAGGGACCCATTCCCCGGGCTTAGAAAACCATGGGAGACTGTTACCCCCGGATTGCGCGCCTCCCGAACCTCCACTGGAATCCCATGAAACAGTGACAGCATCAAATGAGAACCCTTTTTCGGAAAGAGCTGTTTTCAGGTCAGACAAGCCTGACTCAATAAGCGCCTTTGTGCTTGCGTTTTCCGCTCTGATTTCCGCTACGACCTTGCCTGCTTCCTGAGAGATTTTCAGATGGACTTTTCCTAAGATGTCCGGTTTCAGATCAATAATCATTTGGGCTTGTTCCCTTCCAAGCCGGAGTTCCGCCCTATCAACTATCTGCCGGACCATGCTGCTCCTTAACGCTTTCTGATTAGGCTGGAGATACGTTCTGTCCGGATTTCGGACTTCGTTTTTTGACAAAGCTCCGTCGTAAACCCCATGAGACACCCCTGCCGGCCGCGCAAGGCGAGGCTTATCAATACCCTTGATAGGGCTTATGGAACGTGCTTTTTCATCTCCTCTTCGCTTATGCCTGTCACTTGAGACGCTTGCAACCCCTCTTGACATATCCTGCATCTTTTTCTCTACATATGGAATTTCAAAAGCCTCGTCAGAATCTACCTGACCTTCCACTGCATATTCGCAAGTTTTCGCAGTTACCGACATATCGTGCGAAAATAGCAGCCTACCGTCGTTGTCCACATAATCGACTGTTCTTTCTTCATTTGGCTTACTGAGACTGTCATTGTTGAGCTTGCCCGGCTTGCCAAAGTCCTGTGCCTCTTCGTGCTGCACTTGTTCTGTCTTGTCAGTTACTCCGTGATATCGACCTCCGTGACTGAGACGGCTTTGCGTATCAAGGGCATCATGTGTAGCAACTCGGTCTCCGCCATGCCGGAGAGGATCTCCTTCACTGTCTGCCCTTCTGATTTTTTCGTGCTTACTCACAGCCTCGAAAGTCGTTGCAAAAAGCTTAACAGGAGTTCCGTCATGGGAATCAGCAACGGATCTGGCATGTGATTCCACAGATAAGACAGATCCTTTAGTAGAGGGTTCGACAGACGGCTCAAAGGCTACATGTCCTCCGCTAAAGGCTCGATCTTCCCTCTCCACAGCATCTTGTGGGACTGCGTCTATGTTTGGTGTATCTACCCGTAGCACAGAAACTCTCCGGTCCTTCTCTGAAGCTATCCCGTAGAACCCGGCTTCCTCCGTGGGTTCCGGAACCTCATCAATGGAACCATGTGCGCCTATACTGCTTGCAGACTCTATTCCCACAGCTCTTGCCAATAGGAAACGTGTGATGTCTTGGGTTCCGCATATCCCTGGAGCAGCATATAAGAGCAGGACAGAGATGTCTCCTAAGCCTTTTCCGGCTCCTGCGTCACGTGCCTGTCCCTCATGTTCCGGGTCGTTCTCCTCATTCTCATTCTCGAGGGGCACTTCATAACAGCCGTTCATCTGTCTCTCATGGGAACAGGGATTGCCAATACAAGCGGTGTCCCTTTTATCAGCAGTGAATACAGAAGTCGAAGTAGAAACCAGTTTGGAACCGAGTTCAATACTGAATTCACTTTCACATGTGGATACATTCTTTGGAACACTCGGTGTTTCACATCTGGATTGAGTCATCGTAACCGGTATGTTTAACTTAACCAGAGACGCTCCTTTCACTTATCTCATCACCTCCTCCCTTGATGTACTGCACCAGGCCTATCTCATCAAGGAATCTCTGCTCAAGACGGGCTCTTTCCTGCAAATACTCGGCATAGGCCTGGTTTCTTAGATTCTCCGCTACTTTTCGGTCTCGCCTCGCAGTAATTACCTCTTGCCTTCTATGGGCTTCCTCACGCCTAAGAGTATCAATGACAGTCTTCTGCGCTCCAATTTGCTTAGAAATCACCTGTAAATGGCAGATGCCGTCAACAACGCCTGGGATATCCAGAGCTTCTTGAAGGCCGCGCATCCTGAGTTCATCCAACGCATCGTCCTTGAGTCCGTTCAGTCTTTCAAGCATTGCCAGTTCTCTCGCAATATCACGTTGGATATCAGCTAACCTTTGCCTTCTTACCTTCTCTGCCTGTCTTCTGACTTCCATTAACTTCTCCAGGCGAAATTCAAACTTCTTCATAGATCATCCGCAGCTTCCCCATGCTGCTGTAACGAGCCTTGGAATAAGCCCTTAAGGCTCTCAACGGTACAGGAGTAATCAGCTGTTTCGTTAATGTCTTGCCTCAGAAACCGGTTAATGCCGTCCATCATTGACCGTGCCCAATCTATCTTTAGATTGCTGCCAGGGACATACGCCCCGATGTTTATCAGATCAGAAGCCTCCTTATAAGTACCCAAAGCCTCTCTGAGCTTTGAAGCAGCATCCAGATGCCCCTCATCCACGACATCTATCATTACCCTGCTTATGCTCGCTAGAACATCGATAGCAGGATAATGATTTGCCATAGCGAGTTCCCGAGATAGCACAATGTGGCCATCTAAGATACTTCGAGCAGCGTCGCTTATAGGTTCGTTCATGTCGTCAGCTTCCACTAAAACCGTATAAAGTCCGGTAATACTGCCTGAACCGGAATTCCCGGCACGTTCAAGGAGTTTAGGCATGGCAGAAAACACTGACGGTGTATACCCGCGAGTGGTAGGGGGCTCTCCGATTGCAAGTCCGATTTCCCGCTGAGCCATGGCAAAACGTGTAAGTGAATCCATCATCAGCAAGACATCACACCCGGCGTCCCTAAAATATTCTGCAATAGTCGTTGCCAAATAAGCACCTCTGAGACGGACAATGGCTGCTTGATCCGAGGTAGCTACTACAACTACCGATCTCTTTAGGCCATCAGGCCCCAAATCTTTTTCCACAAACTCTCTGACCTCACGACCGCGTTCACCGATTAGCGCAATAACATTGACATCTGCATTGGTGTTTCTGGCAAACATACCTAGGAGCGTGCTCTTGCCGACCCCGCTCCCTGAGAAAATCCCCAGCCTTTGCCCTTTGCCACATGTTGTTGTGGAATCCACCGCCCTCACACCGAGCGCCAAAGGCTCAGCAATCCTCATACGCTCCAACGGGCTGGGCGGAGCGTTAAAAAGCGGATAGCATTCTCCTCCGAGGATTGGTTCACCGCTATCCATAGGCCTTCCCAGACCATCGATTACTCTGCCTAAAAGCGCCTCTCCCACAGACGCTGTGGGCACCCTACCGCTGCTTACTACTTCACTTCCCGGTTCTATACCACTCATATCGTCAAGCGCCATGAGCAGCGTCTTGCCTTCGTGAAAACCTACAACCTCCGCCTCAATCGGGGACATGCGGTTCCATGTATGTATGTAACACAATTCACCAATATGAGCAGGCGGCCCAATGGCTTCAATTACAAGGCCTACGACCTTGACAACACGGCCTCTGATACGAAACGGCCGGCATGTCCTGAGGGCATCGAAGAACTTGGAAATACCGGTTGATTCAGCCCCTTCGATATTTGAGTATAGAGCTCTCTCTGTTTCATCAGGTGTGCGTATTACCAAAGAAAGCCCTCCCTATCTCCTGCAATTGTGAATCTATCCTTGCATCTACAATACCGAAGTCAGTCTCGATAATGCATCCTCCCTGCTCTATCCTGGGATCTTCCACAATTTCGAAATCGGGGATGTTATCTGCGGCCTGGAGAAGTATGTCCTTGCAGTCTCGTATCCTGTCTATATCTCGTGCATTTACTTTCAGCTTGATTGAATTGCCGCTTTTGACAGCCTCAAGAGATTCGCGAACTATGTCTTCGACTACCGATTCGTCTGCATGAATCTCGCGCCTGATAAGCTTACCTGCAACCGCTAAGGCAAGCTTCCCTATACTTTCTTCAGCAGACATGATGACTTTCTCTTGAGATAAAGAGATGGCTTGTCCTAAGTCTCTAAGGTAGTCAAGTAACGTCTCCGTCTCTTCCAGCACTTTAGCCTCGGCGTCAGACTGCCCATGCTGAAATCCCTTCGTGTATGCTTCTTCATAGATCTTTTGACCTTTCTCTTCCGCCTCAGACAACATGGCCTCAGCCAGCAACATATCTTCCTCTATCTTGGCCTGCCGTTGGGAAATAGACCGCTCGAACTCTTCTATTGAAGAATATCCGTGTTCATATAGGTAAGTTGACTCCCGGTCTGTCACTGTAGACCTGTGGCAATCCGGATCAGGCAGACTAACGAGGACTGTATCGAGGATTACATTTGAAACAAGATGGGGGTTTTTCTCTACTTGATCTGCCTTGATAATCCTAGACAAGGATCTCGTCCTCCTTCCCTCGGGAAATTGCAATCTCCCCGGAATCGTCCAGTCCGCGTATGATATTGACAATCCGTTGCTGAGCATCTTCTACTATCCGCAGTCTCACAGGCCCCATGAATTCTATATCCTCTCTCAGCATCTCTGCAGCGCGTTCTGACATATTACTTACAATTCGCTTCGTTACTGCTTCACTTGCAGCTTTTAGAGCCAACGCAAGATCCTTCATATCAACTTCCTTAAGGACAGTCTGGATTGACCTATCATCTAGGAACATAATGTCTTCAAATACGAACATGAGTTTTTTCACTTCTTCTGCAAGCGCAGGATCTTGCTTTTCCAAATCTTCTAAGAGAGCCTTTTCAGTTGCTCGGTCTACCCGATTTAAGATATCTACGAGAGCCGGAATGCCGCCGGCTGCTGTGTAATCTTGTCTCCCAATAGAAAGAAGTCTGTTCCTAAGAACCTTTTCGACTTCCTGCACGACCTCGGGGGAAGTCCTATCCATTTCCGCAAGCCTCCTGGCCACCTCAATTTGAACTTCCTTAGGCAAGAGAGATAATACGGATGCTGCCTGGTCTATATGTAAGTGGGCAAGTACAAGAGCTATGGTTTGCGGATGCTCATTTTCAATGAAACTGGTAAGTTGAGCTGCGTCGATTTCTCCTGCAAAACTAAAGGGTCTTTCTTGAAGGAAAGCAGCGATTTTTTCAACTATCTGCGTTGCGCGGGGACGGCCGAGCGCACGATCCAACACTTGCCGAACATAATCTAGGTCGCCTGACAGATAACCCTCAGATTCGTATTCATTGTAAAACTCATCAAGGGCTTGTTCCTTGAGATCCGGAGGTATTGTGCCGAGACCGGCAATCTCCATAGTAAGCTGCTCTATTCTTCGCTCGTCGAGATATTGAAAAATCTCAGATGCTCTTCGAGCGCCTAAAGCAACAACTGTTATGGCAGCTCTTTGTCGTCCGTTCAGTTGTGAATAAGTAGCCATTTGAAATCATCCTCTGTTTTCACTGAGCCAGGCGTTGATTATCCTGGCCGCCACCTCAGGATTAATGGAAGGACGGTTCGGCGTTTCATCTTGAGCAGACCTCCCCCCGTCTTCGCTTTCCTCAACAGCTGCCAGAGTCGCCATGGCTTGCTTCAATGCATCTTCAGCTTTCTCATTTTTGCGTCGGGCCCGCCTCGAAGCCAAGACGATTAGAGCAACCACTACGATAGATAAAGCAATTAATGCAGGTATCACATATTTGAGACTTCTCATTAGCGTCTCGCCGGAGTTCTTCAGCTCCTGCGATTCATCTACTGCAGAAATCAGCCCCTCTTCTTCTTCCCCGACTGCAAACCCCATTGCTTCAACAATAACTGTATCTCCTCGGTCAAGGTTCACCCCTACCGCTGCTCCAATAGAGCGTCTGATTGCGTCCAGCTGGTCTTCAGCAACGGGAGCTGCTACAATAGCAGCAACAGACAGTCCTGTTACAACACCGGGTGCCTTGACTGTGTGCTCCACAACTCGAGAGATCTCATATTTCGTCGTTTCTTCAATTCTCTCTTCTGAGGATATTGCAGCTTCGTTGCTGTCAGCCAGGCGATATCCTAAGGTTGTCAAATCTTCATCCACAGCCGGCAAAGTCCCAATGTCAACATTTGACGCTGTTCCGGGTATGCCCCCGGGCGACGCGGAAGATGTTCCGGTCTTTGCATCACGGATGCGCGCCTCTTCTCTGATGACTCCGTAGCCTGAAGGCAGTGGTTGAAATGTCTCAGTGTTCTGTTCCGTGAGGTCAAAATCAATATCTGCGTTAACCCTTACCACAACTTTCCGCGGGCCGAGAACCTGAGTCAGCATGCCTTCAATACTTCTCTCCATGTCTTTTTCATAGAGTCTCTTTGCTTCCAGCTGAGTCAAGGTAAGTAGCCCGGATGAACCCATCTCGGAACCATCATCTTTTGAGAAGAGGGTATTGCCCTCAACGTCCACTATTGTGATATTATTCGCGCTAAGCCCTTCAACGCTTGAAGCAACAAGCCTGACAATCCCCTCAACTTGCCCTCTTGTCAGGCAAGAGCCGGCTCTTAGCTTCACAAGCACGGATGCGCTTGATGGTTTCTCTCTGTCCGTATATAGCTCAGGCTCAGGAATGGCTATGTGCACTCTTGTAGCTTCAATTTCTTTCAGCTGTAGTATGGTGCGGGTTAATTCTCCTTGAAGAGCTCGCCTGTAGTTCATTTTTTGGGTGAAATCCGTGGCCCCGAAAGTTGTCTTGTCGAAGATTTCAAACCCGACAGTGCTGTCCCTGGGCAGACCCTCTCGAGCCAAGTTCATTCTTGCTTCATATAAGTTGTGTGATGGAACCAGAATTGCCGTTGCACCTTGGGAAAGCTCATAAGGAATTTGCATTTCCTTAAGGGTTTCTGTAATCTCTGCAGCATCCGTCACAGACAAATCTGTATAGAGAAGGACCATGTCTCCTCTCCGTGGCCTGACCAAGAAAAAGAGTATGATGGAAACACCCACTATTACTACTGCAATTAGTGTTATTATCTGCCGGCGGTCTAATCGGTCCCAAAGGGACCGCGCTTGCCTAGTGACATCTTCTGCGACAGTGGCCATGACTTACACCTGCATCCTCATGATCTCCTGATATGCTTCAAGCATCTTATTTCTGATTTGAAGAGTCAGCTGAAGGGCTAAATTCACTTTCTCGACAGCGATCATAACCTGGTGCAGGTCTTCTGCTTCGCCTGTAGCCAATTTCGTCATTAGCTCATCTGCGTTTCTTTGCAAGTCGCTTACATTGTCAATAGCGTCATAGAGCATTTCTTTGAACTGCTCCACCGTCTTTCCGGCCCCTGCTTCAGGCGCTATTGCCTGCGGTGAACCTACTCTCTTTATTTCCGTGCTCATAGTGGGAATACCACGGGTAAGTCGCATATCCATGGTGTTATTCCTACAACTCCTTCATTGCCATTTTTGAAACCTGTTCTTGGGGTTTAGTCACTCTATTACCACTAATTAGCCGCGGCCTATTTCCAGTGCCCGCATAGCCATGGTTTTTGCAGCGTTGATGGCAGTTACATTAGCCTCGTATGCCCTCGTAGCAGAGATCATGTCAACCATTTCCGTCACGGGATCAATATTTGGAAAAGCTACATAGCCTTCTTCATTTGCGTCAGGATGGCCGGGTTCGTAAACAAGACGTGGAGGTAATGTATCCTCTACTATTCCGACTACAGCTACGCCGCGGCCAGGCGCCAAAGCGCTCATTTCCGTTGTATTTTTAAGCGTATTCTTAGCTAAGATAGGCGCAAATACTGCAAATTGCCTGCAATATGGCCTACTGTCAGGGGTTCGCGTAGTAGTGATGTTTGCAATGTTATTTGCGATAACACTCATTCTCAGGCGCTGTGCAGTAAGTCCGGTAGCACTCGTTTTGAGGGCTGAAAAGACGCCCATCAACTAACGCCTCCCTTCAGTTATTACCGTTCTAAGCAGGGAGAACCTCTCAGAAATCAATCTGGACATAGCAGCATAAAGGACTGTGGTTTCAGCCATTTTGGCAGTTTCCATATCAATATCCACGCTGTTTCCATCCAGTCTGGTCTTGCCCGTGGAATTGCAGATTACCGATTTAGCCGATCCCGGTCTGCCACGGCCTATCGCGGACGCGAGCTCGTCTTCGAAACGCACATCCTGTGCTTTGAAGCCCGGTGTATCCACGTTGGCAATGTTATTAGCGATTACCTGTTGTCTAAGGGACAGCCCATCCATGGCCTTAGAGAGTATGGCAAACATCTCGTCCCTTGAAGAAATTCTCATATCCACTTCCTCCGCATGACTGAAGCTTTCTCCTGAGGTTTCCTTAAGCTTGCAAATAAACGCAAATCAACCCAAAGACATAAAGTCACCTCTATTCAATGCAAATCCAATGCCAACTGATATTCAGATTCAAATGTGGCAAGATACTGTATCTAGCAGCAGTATTGATTGGGAAGAGGAAATAGGCGGAAAATTGAAGATTAATGGAGTGAGAAGATTTTTCCCATGTAAGAGGCACTTCTTTCACCAAATCCAACATATTCCGGCATGATCAAGGCTCTCTTAGCAGATTCATGGAGTCTTTCATGGAAATATCAGGTCAAACCTTATTCTGTTACCATTCAATCTAAAAAACTCTTTCATGCAACCTGACTCCTGCGAGATACTATTCATAGGGGTGGAGCTATGAGTCGGAGAAATCGCAGCATCGTTTCGGATGAAGTAAAGTATGAAATCGCAAAAGAACTAGGATTCGCTGACAAAATCGGTGTTGAAAATGGATCGTACGACTACGGCAACATCACCACTCGAGAAGCCGGTCTAATAGTCCGTGGGCTAATTCAAAAAGCCGAGCAACTCATGTCAGGCCAGCTCAGGAAGTAGGATCGGCACGTGGAATCCGGTAAGCTGACAAATCAAAGAAGGGGCTTCGGCCCCTTCAAATATTGACCATTACATATGGCAATACCACATATAAGCATCTATCAAAAATGTGAGACAAATTTACCTTGAGCCAATTCATGGATTACCGAGCTTGGCCACATTATTGAGCTTGTCGTTGACTAGTTAAATTCATTCATAACTCGATCAATACCGTGTTCTAACCAAACAGATACAGCATCCGCTGCCCTCAGCAAGGCCTCTGAAATAGTGGGAACCTCTTCCTTGTCAAACCAGTCAAGCACATGACAACTCATGTCTACAGTAGGATTAGGCATTCCAACACCTATGCGAAGCCTGGGAATTTCTTCCGTTTTTACAACGTCGATAATGGATTTCAGCCCGTTATGTCCGCCGTCGCTTCCTTTGGCGCGAATTCTTAGTCTGCCTTGTTCCAACGCAACATCATCTAAGATAACCAGCATGTTGCCAGGGTGTAAGTTGTACCAAGTCACCATGGCGTTGACTGCAAGACCACTACGGTTCATATACGTCAGAGGCTTGGCAAGAACAACATCGTTCCCTGCTATCTTCCCATATCCTACAAGAGATGAAAACTTGTACTCTCCAAAACGGATTCCATGCCGAGCGGATAATATATCCATTACTCTAAACCCGGCATTATGGCGAGAACCCTCATATTGACTGCCTGGATTCCCCAACCCGACTACAAGCTTCACGCCTCTATTGGATTCCCTTCTACTCTGTTGCATGTCCTCCGGTAGCGACATGATCCTCAGCTGCCCCTTCAACCGCCAATTCGCTATCCTCGGCCTCAGCTTCCTCTTCAACCGCTAACTCAGGAGCAGCGACTAGGATGATTACTTCTTCTTCCCCAGTGTTTACCTGGACATCCTCTGGGAGCCCAAGGTCGCCTACCTTAATAGAATCGCCGATCTCCAGCTTGGAAACGTCTACCTCTACGCGTTCAGGGATATCCATAGGAAGGGCATGCACTTCCAGCTCCCATATCATGTGCTGCATAATGCCTCCGTCGCTTGGCCTGTTCTCTTCACCTAAGAGCACTATCGGCACTTTTGTGGTAATGGCTTCATCCAAAGATATAGCCTGAAAATCCACGTGGATCACATTACCACGAACGACATCTGACTGTACTTCCTTGAGAATTGCAGTCTTCTCAATCTTGCTCGGGTCTTTCGTATCCGTATCCTTAGACAGAACCAGTTTGATTAGAGTTCCTCCGCCAAGCCCGGCTTGTATTGCTTTCTCGAATTCGCGCTCATCCAGGGAGATAATAGTCGTCTCTTCGCCTCTCCCATAGACCACAGCAGGCACTCTGCGGCTTGCCCGCATTCTTCTCGCAGCGCCTTTGCCTGTCTGGTGCCGCAATTCTCCCCTTATTATCACCTGTCTCACTTCGTGTCAACTCCTTCTAACCGTGCCGCCTACTCGAATAACGTAGAGACCGGGAGGTCCTGGTAAATGCGCTTGATCGCCTCTCCCAAAAGAGGTGCTACTGACAGGACTTCAGTTCTCTCAGGACGTTTGGATTCACTCAGCGGTATAGTATTCGTAACAATTATCTTCTCAAGAACCGATGCTGACAAATTGTCCCTTGCCTGCCCGGATAGGAGGGCGTGGGTACACGCTGCAAATACCTGTTTTGCTCCTGCATTATGCAGAGCCTCAGCTGCTTGGACAATTGTGCCACCGGTATCAATTATATCATCAACTAGTATAACAGTCTTACCTTTTGCATCTCCAATAATGTTCATCACTTCTGAAATATTGGGCGCAGGACGCCTTTTGTCAATGACTACCAAGCCAACGCCTAGTTTCTCTGCCATTGCCCGCGCTCGTACCGTTCCCCCTATGTCGGGAGATGCGATAACACAATTGGAAAGGCCGGAATCCCTAACGTATTTTACCAGAATAGGCATGCCAAGCAAAGGGTCGACAGGAATATCGAAGAAACCTTGGACCTGTCCGGCATGGAGGTCTATTGTCAGTATCCTGTCACATCCTGCCGTAACAAGGAGGTTAGCGACTAATTTGGCGGTAATCGGGTCTCTGGCTTTAGCCTTCCTGTCCTGTCTTGCATAGCCGTAGTACGGGATCACTGCAGTTACCGTTTTTGCAGATGCTCGACGCATGGCATCGACAATGATCAGTAGCTCCATTAGATTCTCATTCACCGGTGGGCAAGTAGGCTGTACTAAGAAGCAATCCACACCCCTGACTGTCTCGTCTATACCTACTCGTATCTCGCCGTCCTTGAACCTGTCCACCCTCATAGCAGAGACTCCTATGCCAAGGTGTGCAGCAATTTCGAAGGCAAGCTCAGGATGAGCCAGCCCCGTAAACAACTTCAGCCTCTTGTAGGACGGTAATATTAGGTGCACCCCGCCGCTATCATTCATTGCGCAAGCCCTCCTATATATCGCAGGTTCCGCCGGAATCTTCTACAGAACCCGATTTTCTGCTCTTCCCATGCCTTTTGTCTGCCCAGCCCTGGATGTTCTTCTGCTTTCCACGGGCTATTCCAAGGGCTCCTTCAGGCACATCTTCTGTGATAGTGGAACCTGCAGCGATATAAGCTCCCCTGCCAATTTCTACAGGTGCCACAAAGTTAGTGTTACTGCCCACAAATGCTCCGTCTGAAATAATCGTGGGGTACTTGTTATGTCCGTCATAGTTACAGGTTATGGTTCCTGCTCCTATGTTAACCCCTTCGCCCACTGTTGCGTCACCAAGATATGTCTGGTGAGGAACTTTGCTGCCTTTTCCTACAGTTGACTTTTTCACCTCAACAAAAGTCCCGACCTTAGAGCGCTCAGCAAGGACAGTCCCTGTACGAAGATACGCGTAAGGGCCTACAGATACGTCTTTGCCCACCTCAGCTTCAATGACAACAGCATTACTTATAGAAGCCCCGTCAGATACCTTTGAGTCAAAAATGCGTACAAAAGGCCCGATTGTGCAGTTTTCACCGATAACTGTCTTCCCCTGAATTACTGAAAACGGTAAGATTTTCGTATCTTGTCCTATGGAGACATCAAAGTCCACAAACGTAGTTGCCGGATCCACCATAGTGACACCGGAGAGCATAAGGCGCTCTCGTATTCTATCCCTGAAGATCCTCTCAGCCTCTGCCAGTTGGACTCTAGTATTGATGCCGTGTGCGGCCAGGGGGTCTTCAGAGACTATAGCTTCAACACGAAGGCCTTCCTTTATCATTACTTCGATCACATCTGTCAGATAGTATTCTCCCTGAACGTTATCGGGAGTAATACGGGAAAGGGCGTCAAATAAGTCGCGTTTTTCGAAGCAGTAGACAGAGCTGTTGACTTCGCATATCAAGGCTTCCTCAGGTGAGCAGTCTTTCTCTTCGACAATCCGCCGTATCCGTCCTGAAGCCTCACGCACCACCCGCCCATAACCGAATGGGTCTTCCAGAATTGATGATAACAGAGTTGCTGAAGCCTTTGTTCTTTGATGGTGATTGACAAGGGATGACAGGTCGGATTCAGTCAGGTAGGCGGCGTCTCCCGCAGCCACCACCACCCGGCCTTCATATGCGGAAAGCGCGTCTTTAGCCTGCATGACAGCATGGCCGGTTCCCTTTTGCTCAGCCTGAAGAACACAAACCGCCCTCGCGCCCACAATTTCCTCAACAAGCTCCGCCAAGTGCCCTACCACAACAAGAGTGCGTTCCGCCCCGGCAGCCTCCAAAGCGTCGAGGACCAACGTAATCATGGGCTTCCCACAGATTTCGTGGACAACTTTCGGTAGTCTTGACCGCATTCTTGTTCCAAGGCCGGCAGCGAGAACAATAGCTTGAAATCCTCGCATGATTTCTGACTCCCCTACAACAACATACCCACTCCAACTCTTGTTTCGGCAGTTAGGAGCAGGTTTTAGCATACCATATATATGTTCAACATGGTATCACAAGTTTCCTCTATTATGCCAACAGAAAACAGTAAAGAGGTTAAACGTTTTTCACTTAATAGGATTAAGCCTTGCTCCGACGGCGCCCCCCGGGTGAATTGGTGCAAATTGATCCAACTGATAATCTGTTACCTCCATAATCGCTACCAAGATGGCATCAAACATTGCAATTGTTGCAATGAAACTTGAGGTAGCCATTACGTTGAACTTGTCGCTCTCCTTTTCAATCTTAAGTTGAACGATAATATCAGCGGTTCTTGCCAGCGGCGAATCCAGGTTCTCTGTGATTGCGATAATAGTGGCGCCTTTTCTTTCACATACGTCAATTATGGGCAGTAATTCAACAGTTCTGCCTCCGCGTGATACGAATATAACTACATCATCTTTCTTTACACAACCAAGTCCTCCATGCACCGCTTCAGCCGGGGAAAGAAAATGGGCGCTCTTTTCAACACAGCAGAGAGAGTGAGCAAACTTCTTTGCAGCAATGCCTGAAGACCCGCTACCACAAGTTATGACCTTAGAACACTTGCTTATTGCTTCCACTGCTCTCATGAATTGCTCTTTATCCAGATATCCCAGGATATCGGATACGGCCTTGCTTTCGATCTCTATGGAAGCTATCGCCAACTCCAACGCCTGCTCTGTCATTATCAAGTCCTCCCACATTATCGAATGGCAAACCTACATGCTATGAAATGACTCGAGGGTTACTCACCTATGATTTGAACCTGGCAGACCCTCTTGCGGGCACGAACTTGATCCCAGTCAACAAAGTATATATACCCAAATTGGCCAAGCTGTAGCTCGCCGTCAGCAATGATAATAGTCTCTGAACGGCCAAAAAACACTGAGCGAAGATGAGCGTCAGTATTGAGGCTATACTTACCATCCTCGCAAACGGTTTTCTCAGCAAATTCAATATGCTTTGGCCCGGGATGCATATATTGACCTTCCGTTCTACATGTCGGAATGAGTTTCTCCATAATATTGCATAGATCTTGTTGGAGGAATTCCAGCCCCCAATGATTGGTATCGTGTGAATTCTCTTGAGTCATCACACTACACGTAGTGTGATGCGAATAGACAACGCAAATACCATTCTTTATACCGGACTCTTTGACGATTTTCTTTACCTCATCTGTAACATCATGAAAAGTCGGATTCAAGATTTCTGACTGTAGGTTAATTATGTCTCGATAAACTGCCACGTTGTTTTCCTCCTTGTCCCAGTCAAAATAGAGTTCTTTAGAGTATAGAAACCTGTGGAACTGTCAATGGCATTCATCCCATGCAGCGCGTACAGCACTTATCATCTCGCAAATCATTGCCTCAGGATCGTCGGCTTTAATGATACCGCTTGTAGATCCTGTTCCTTCAGCGCCTGCTTTAATCACCCTGTAAACATCTTCACCGGAGCTGATTCCTGCCCCTTGCAACACCTGTACTTCCGGATTTACAGCCTTTATCGCAGCCGTAGTCATGAGCACATATTCCTCATCACTTGTTTGCCCTGTACCGATGAGTTCCGTAGGCTCAGCTACTATGATATTCGGTGCAAAATGAGCAATGGCCGCAGCTTCGGCAATGGAATCAGCACAAACAATTGAAACCAGTCCTACCTCATCAGCCCGCCTGATTGCTTTATAAAGTTCTGAAACAGTCATCGGCTTTTCCGCATGATTGAGCATTACCCCTACTGCACCGGCAGCCTTAACCGCCTCAGGAAGAACGGACCCAAGGCCTTTGCCTATTGGAAGAGCGTCCATATGCTGGGCAAAGACAAGCAGATTCTCGGTTTCTCTTGCCAACATACTTATGTCAGTGTATTGGGGAGTCATGATTATTCTTACGTCATACTCTTGGGCAGCTCTATCCGCAACCTTTGCCAGCTTCAGCAATTCCTCACCGTACAGATAAGCCTTCGGCCCAATTTCAAAAAACGGCGGTTTGACTTCAAAACCTTTGTACAAGGCAAGAATCCTCCTCGTCAAACTATCTTGTCTATAGATGGGGTTTTATTACGATCTTTCCTCCGGCCTCTCCGTTTTCAATCATCTCAAGAGCTAAAGGCAGTTTCTCAAGAGGGAAGATATCTGATATTACCCTCTTAGTATTGATTACTCCCTTATCAATCAACTTAATTGACTCTCCGAAGGTGCGGTTCAGAGCAAAGACACCTACGATGTTTATGTCCCTACGATAGATCTCATAAGGAGATATGGTAATCGTAGCATCTTGAGGACAAACACCGAAAACCATCAACGTGCCCTTGTTCTTGACGAACTTAACTGCATTCTCAACAACTCTCGGCGATCCGGTTGCATCAATAACCACATCATATCCCTGAGGCGAATATTTTAGTGCGGAGTCTTCTTCCTCTTCACGGGGATTTATGACATAGTCTGCTCCAAGCTCTCCGGCCAGTGCCAATTTGTCCTTCTTCAGATCACAGACAGTAATATTCGCAGCTCCGCTGTGTCTGGCTACCTGCAAGTGTAACAGTCCAAGAGACCCTGCCCCAAATATCAGGACATCATCACCTAAATGGACAGGCGCCCGCTTATGACCATAAAGCACGCAAGCCAATGGCTCAGCCAGAGAAGCTTCCTCAAAAGACACGTTCTCAAAGTGGAATAGATTCGCTTCCGGGACAAGCACATACTCGGCGAATCCGCCTGCAATGGTATCCCCCAGCCCATTAAAGTTGATACAGTGGTTTTGCTCATTCCTCTTGCAGTAGTAACACTTACCACACGGTATTACCGGGTCTATGGCAACCGGGTCATTCACATCGAAATTCTTGACGTTCTTGCCCTTTTCAACAATTGTCCCGGTGAACTCATGGCCTGGAATCAAAGGGTACGGATCACTGCCTATGAAGTCTCCTTTTAGGATATGAATATCTGAAGCACAAACACCGCTTGCTTCTACCTTGACAACAACCTCATTATCTCCGGCTCTGGGTGTTTTCACCTCTTTTATTTTGAGCGCATTTGGTGCCTCGAAAACAACTGCCTTCATTCGTCTACACCTCTTCCTCTAAATGTATATCCTAATAGCGACTGGATTTCTCAAATACCTCACCCAGGGAACTATATAGATCCAGATATAAACGATACTTCTGTTCATATGTCTCAACTTTCCGAGGATCAGGTCTGTAACAATCTTTGGTCTTGATCTTTCGACAGATCTCACCAAGGTCGTCATAAAGCCCCAACTGTTTTCCTGCCAAAAATGCGCAGCCCCGGGAAGTCGATTCTTCACTCTCTATTGTCTCAAACTCCCTGTTCAAAACATCGCTCTTTATTTGCAGCCAAAAAGGACTCTTGGCGCCCCCGCCGAGGGATCTCACCTTATCAATGTGAAATCCATTGTTCAGCAGAAAAGTATAGTTTTCCTTAAGCAAGAAAGCCACACTTTCCATAATACCCTTGACTATGTCGCCTTTATTGGTGTCCAGATTCAATCCGAAGATAACCCCTGAAGCGTCCGGATTAACAACCGGGCTTGTGGCGCCGCCAAAGTGAGGCAGGATTATCAGTCTTTTGTTTATCGAATCCGGTCTTGCTTTCTCAGTCAAGATGTCATAGACATCTTTATTGCTTCTGGCTGCTTCCTGGATTTCTATTTCGCAGAAGTTATCTCTAAACCATTTCAGGAGTATACCGGCAGTCTGACAAAAAGTCAGAGCCAAATACTTATCGGCTACTCCATGACACACTATGGGAACTCTGTCATGTAAATCCAATGAATCCAGATTCCGAATTGTGCTGGCCAAAGCCAGAACCGTACCTGTCGTCTCGGTCAGGTAACCTTCTTCGATATTTCCGGCGCCGATTGCAGAACCACTTTGATCCAGCATTCCATTCATTACTTGAATCGGCCGTTCGAGACCGAACATCTTTTGGACTTCCGGTCTCAGTGTTCCGATAATCTCCTCTGACTCTTCAAGTCGAGGCAGTTTATTTGCGTCCAGTTCTGCAATGTCAAGTAATCTCTGTGACCACTCCTTCTTACCGATATCAAAGTAGCCTGAAAAAGAACAGATAGAAGGATCGGTCACAAATTCGCCGGTGAGTTTGAAAAGAACATAGTCTTTTAAGAGTAAGAACTTGGCGGTATCAGAATAGAGTTGCGGCTCATTGTTTTTAAGCCACTTTATCTTGTTTATCGGCCAAATCGGGTCCATATCATTTAATCCGGTTATATGATAAAATGAATGGACGTCGATACTGTTTTTCAGATCGTCATTTTCCTTAACAGCCCTGGTATCCAACCAGACCATGGCTTTTCTCAAGCAATTCCCTTTGCTGTCAACAGGGATTACAGTCTCAGCCTGACTGGCTATGGATATGATTTCCAGTGAATCCTGACATTGATTTTGGGTGATGATCTCTTTAGCTGTATTAACAGCTATCTCCCAATAAGTCTCAGCGTCAAATTCCACATACCTGTCTTCAGGGTAATCGTAACTTAACTCTGTCGTAATTACATCAAGTATTTGGATGTTCTCATCAAATAGGACAGTCTTGACTGCGGTAGTTCCAAAATCGTAGATCAGTATTTTCCCTTTTCCCAATTTCGTCCCTCCTTAGGTCAACCCTTGACGGCCCCGGCTGTCATACCCCTGATCAAATACCTTTGGAAGAATAAAGAAAATACCAAGACCGGCGCTGTGGCTACAATGCCTGCAGCGCACATTTGCCCCCAAAACATTCCGTGGGGTGTAAGGAATTGGCCTACAGCCACAGGAAGAGTCCTAGTATCCATACCGGTCAAAACCAGAGCATACATGAAATCATTCCATGACAGGATTATGCAGAATATCACCGTCGCGACCAGCCCGGGTCTGGCTATAGGAAGGGTAACCTTGAACAAAGTCATGAGATTACTGCACCCGTCGACCTTGGCGCATTCTTCAATCTCCACAGGAATCTCTTCAAAGAACCCTCTCAGCATCCATACGGTAAAGGCCATACAGAACGAAGAATGGGCCAAGATAACCACAAGATAGGTGTTTAACAGCCCGACCCTTGCCGCAGCTACATACAAGGGGATACTTAAAACAATCGGCGGTAGGATATACGAGGCAAACACGAAGATGAACAGGAAGTTGTTGAATCGATACCTGGTCCTGGCAAACATATATGCCAGCGGAGTGCCTAAAACCAAAGAAATCGCAGTAGCGCCCAAAGCCACAATAATACTGTTCTTTATGTTGTGATGCAAACCTCTCTCCTTAAAGATCTCAACATAATTGCTTGCTGAGGGGCTAAAGAATATTCTCGGAGGCATACTCCACGCTGTAACGTTATCTTTAATCGATGTGATAAAGGTCCAGATTATAGGGAACAGAAACAATAGCAAGACTATGGCTATAACAGACACCTGAAGACATTTCTGTATTGCTTTTCTGCGTCTATGGTCCATAGAAAACTCCTCCCGATTTCTCAGAATTCATTTACATAGAAGGTTTTGAATACTGCTACGCTAAGTAGTATTACAATAGCAAAAATGACAACTACATAAGCAGAGCCTACACCCATATCGAAGTTTATGTAGTTTATTCTGTAAGCCGTGAAATTCAGTACCTCAGATGCTGCGCCCGGTCCTCCATATGTCATGACAAATATCTTGTCGAATTCTCTAACTATGTCTGCTATTCTTATTAAGATGGCAACCGTCAGTACCGGTCTTAATAAGGGCAAGGTTATGTTGGTTAAAATTTCAAGACCGTTTGCCCCGTCAATCCTGGCTGCCTCAAAAGGTTCATGCGGTAAGGCAATCAGCCCGGAAAGAATAATAATGGCTATGAAGGGAGTCCATTGCCAAATATCAGCGAAAATTATTCCCAAGAGAGCTGTGGACCTGTTTCCCAAGACGGAGTTCGCAACTACAAGACCCATCTTTGATAATATAAAATCGAAAACACCGAATTGGGGATTGAACATGAATCTGAAGACAAGTCCTATTACAATCGGCGCCATCATTGAAGGCAACAGTATTAATGAGGTAACGATATTCTGATTCTTAAACAGTCGGAATATGAGGAGAGCTATACCTAAACCGATGACCAACTCAACCACAACTCCGACCACCAGATAAATTCCGGTATTCAGCGTTGAATTCCAAAAAGTACTGTCCTTGAAAATCGTAATGTAATTTCCCAGGCCAATCCAACGAATGTTACTCAGCGGGGTTTCGATAAAGTTGTACTTATGAAAACTCAGATAAACTGTGAATATAATCGGAAATAAGACAATGGATAGCAGGTATATGATGCCGGGCAATGATATTAAGGCAAAGAACTTATTATTCTGCTTCAATTCCTATCGCTCCCTGTAGACGAAGTAGGATTCCTCCTATGTGTGGAATCCACACATAGGAGGAATATGGCCTATTTACATCCGAAATTCAGTATATTAATAACCTGCCTCTTTCATTATCTCTTCCCAGGACTTCTGAGCATCATCTAACGCCTTCTTGGGGGTCTTCTCCCCGGAAAGCGCTGATGACAATTGGACGGATAACGCTTCGTTCAGTTTAAAGAATTCCGGAATCTTCATGGGTACTTTTTCTATGGGGAACGTTTCTTTGATGGCCTTAAAGTATCTGTATTCTTCAGTGGCAAACTCAGGGTCATTCAACACTGACAACCGGCTGGGAGCGCCGCCTATTACAGCCAGTTCTTTCTGGACTTCATATCCGGTAATCCATTTCAGCAAGAGATAGGCTGCTTCTTTCTTCTGCTCAGTTATGTCTTTGTTAATTCCGATGTTAATCGTTCCCACAGGTGAGCCTTCACTTGGACCCTTGGGAGTCTTCATGAAATTCCAAGTCTTAGTGACAGTGCAGCTTTCAGGATCTTTCAGAGCGGGAACCCAGTCGCTGAAGATAAAGGCATGGGCGGCACGACCCTGAAGGAACTCAGTTGCAGATTCTTCCCAACCAAAAGTCGGCACTCCTGCAGGGGCATACTTGCTCAGTTCAACCATGTATTCCAGAGCCTTAACACCTTCAGGTGTGTTCAGAGTCGGTTTCATATTGCTATCAAAGAACTCTCCGCCAAATCCCCAGAAATACGGTAGGAACTCATAGAAAACCGGTTGTCCTCTTTTGCCCATCAAGGACACTCCGCGGACATTTGACTTCTCATCAATTATCTTAACATTCTCCAGGTATTCCTCCCATGTTTCAGGCACTTCCAGCCCCAGCTCTTCATAGACATCTTCCCTGTAGGCCAGTAATAGAAGACAGGCATCAAACGGCAGGCCGTAGATCTTGCCATCATA
>DGZL01000166.1:1985-12579 GCA_002398515.1 Firmicutes bacterium UBA4981 | reverse complement strand
TCTTGAATCTTCCTAACCAGGTAGGTTCCATCCAGAAGACATCATACTGCTTAGTCCCGGTAGTCAAGTCAATGGTTATCTTCTGAACCAGACTGTCATAAGGCATTAAGTCTACTTTGACATTGACTCCCGTCTCTTCTGTAAACTGAGGTAACATGGCTATTGCTTTTGTCATTGTCGGCATTGATTGAACGGCAAAGGTGATAGTAACTCCCTTTAGAGGTTTGTCATCTGCAGCTTGAACCCCCCAACCAACTAAGAAGACCACTAATGCAACTGTCAACAACGAAATTCGCAGTGTTTTTTTCACTTGCCTGTCTCCTCCTTTAGAGTATTCAATACTTGCGAGAATGAACACGGGACTACTTTGTCTGCTCCTCACCTCCTAATAACTCATGAACCATTCTTAACGAGGCCGAAGTCCTCCACATATGTTGAGTGCTTGACCGGTAATATTCTTAGCCAAATCTGAACTCAGAAAGACAATAGCATTGGCAATATCCTCAGGCTCCTGAGACCGCCTCATTGGTATTGTGGTCATGAATTGATCCCAGATCTGCTCGTTATCAAGATTCTGATACTCATTACTGGTTTTCAACTGCCTCAGAAGGTTCTCCCAGAGCTCAGTTCTTACTATTCCGGGACATACGGCATTTACGTTAATGTTGTATTCTGCCATTTCTTTTGCAAGCCCCTGGGTTAATCCTATGACAGCGAACTTGGTAGCAGAGTAGACAACGAAAAACTCGTCAGCCTCCCTGCCGGCAATTGAAGAAACATTAACTATCTTCCCGTGGTTTTGCCTGATCATATGAGGCAACACTGCCTGGCAGCATAAAAAAACTCCTCTGACATTAACGTTGAGGAATTTTTCAAACTGAGCCAGGTCTGTATCGATAAACTTAATTGCCCTACTGACTCCCGCGTTATTAACCAGTATATCAATGTGATTGAACTCAGAAAGGGTCTGGTTTACAAGCGCATTTACATCATCTTCATTGGAAACATCTGTTTTTACAGCTCTGCCATTACCGCCGGTCTTCCGGATTTCTTCAGCTACCGCTTCAGCCCCTTCATAGTTAATGTCACAGACTACTACCTGTGCCCCTGCCTTAGCCAATTTGATAGAAGCAGCTTTTCCAATCCCATTTGCTCCCCCGGTCACAATGGCGATTTTCCCCTCAAGATCAACAGTCACCATTTCAAGATCTCCTCCATTTTCGATAGAACTTTGAACTCAAGCAGCAATATCAACTATATAGTTTGAGCAAATCATTCATCGTCATCCGGAAGGGGAAATACTCTCTCAGGCTCATGCCTTCTTTTCGGTCGTTCGATCAATTCAATTGTTGTACCGATTAAATCCTCAGTATTCAAATAAGCATAATGTCCGTCATCGTCCGGACCAAAGCCTGCACCGTCTTGCGTAACAGTAAAACCGGCCTGCTCTGCTTTGCTCATAGCTTCTTGCATATCATCGACGAGTACGCCAAAATGATGAACTCCATAACCATGTTCTTTGACAAACTCGCTGTAGACCGTATCGCCTTCTAATGGCTGAATTAATTCGATCCTAAGAGGACCTATGTTGGCTAAGGCAACCTTCATCTTATACTCCGTAGGTTTACCGTGTCTTGTCATTCTTTTTACAAGCGGTTTACCGTACGTATAAAACTGCCATGGTCCTATTCCAAAGACATCCCAATAGTTCTTCACTGCTTTTTCAATGTCCTCAACTATCAGACAAACTTGAGCGATCCCATTAGCCAGAAAATCGACTCTGTTATCTGATTTATCAGCGAAATTGCTCTTCATTTATAGTCCTCCTCATAGACCTGGACCAGTTGCCTCGTGTGTTAGCCGGACATCATTAGTATGCTTTCTGAAAATGCGATAGGATTCTCTGCACATTCATTCATTGCTGAAATCTCTTTCGTCAGTACATTCTACAAAAACATATAAACTCCTGCACATTTGCCACTCTCCCGGCTGATGTCACTTCTCTCCTAGACGCCTAGCTTATTAAGTCTGATCTGCTCGCCGGGAGTAAAATTGGTAAGCGGTGTATGTCCCTTAAGCGGCAATATCTTCTCGTGGATTGCGTCTATGATCCACGTAGGTTGCGGGAAGAAGTGCGATTCCAGTTCGTAAGCGGGAGTAATCCAGTTTCTTGCGCCAATTACAACCGGTGGAGCGTCCAGGTAATCAAAGGCCAACTCACTGATGGTCTGAGCCATGTCTTTAAGGTGAGAACCCCGCTCGCAGGCATCACTGGTAAGCAGAATTCTACCTGTCTTCTTAACTGATTCCAGCACTTTTTCATAATTGAACGGAACCAGTGTCCGGGCATCAATAATCTCTGTGGAGAGATTGTACTTCTCTTTCAGTATTTCAGCTGCATCCAGAACCCGGTACAATGTAGCGCCAACGCTTAAGATAGTAAGGTCTTTTCCTTCCCTTTTTATATCAGGTTCACCGATGGGGACCTCGTAGTAACCTTCAGGCACGCCTCCCGGGTGGAAAAGCTCCCCCATATCATAGATGCGTTGACTTTCAAAGAATACAACAGGGTCAGTTCCAGACAGAGCGCTGTTCATTAACCCCTTGGCATCATACGGAGTCGCAGGGAAGACTACTTTTAAGCCGGGAATATGCGCGGTAAGAGAAGTCCAGTCCTGGGAGTGTTGGGCTCCGTATTTAGAACCGACAGATACTCTTAACACCACCGGCATTTTGAGCTCACCCGCACTCATCGCCTGCCATTTCGGTAGTTGGTTAAAGACTTCGTCTCCGGCTCGGCCCAGGAAATCACAGTACATCAACTCAGCGATTACTCTGCCGCCGCATATTGCATAACCTGTCGCTGAGGCGACAATAGCAGCTTCAGAAATAGGAGTGTTGAAAAATCGGTGATAGGGCAAAGATTCGGTTAATCCTCTGTATACAGCAAATGCCCCGCCCCAGTCGCGATTGTCCTCACCGTAAGCAATCAAAGTGGGATCTTGATAGAATTTGTCAAGTACAGCTTCAAACACTCCGTCTCTCAACTGAAACACCTTGTTCTTTGGGACCGGTTCCCCGTTCTCCATGCCAAATCTTATCTTTCGCGCTATTTGCCTGACTCGAGGATTCTCATCTTTAGGTATTAATACCTCGCATTCTCTGTCATCCATCTTTTCCTTTCGCTCATTGGAAAACATCAGATCACCGATGACATCAGGATTTGCCACAAGATCCATTCTCGGCGACACATTGTCGTTTATAGCTAAGGCACAAATCTCGGTAATCAGTTCCTTGGCCTCTTCCAGAATTCTATGGAAATCTTCTTCCTTAGCTACCTTGTTCCTGATCAAGTCTTCCTTATACCTATCAAGAGAATCCACGTTGACCCAAGCCTCTATCTCTTCTTTTGTTCGGTAACTCGAAGAATCTGATGGCGAATGCCCGGTTACCCGGTATGTAAGAGTATCAAGTAAAACGGGACCTTGATTCTCCTTCAGTATTTGAGTCTTTCTACGCATGGCGTCTATCACAGCCAATGGGTTATGGCCGTCGACTCTCTCAGCATGCATTTGGTCAGGGTTAAGACCTGCCCCGATTCTTGCCAATATCCCGTAGCCCATGGTCTCGCCTGAGGTCTGGCCTCCCATTCCATAGCTGTTGTTAAAGAAATTAAAGAGAATAGGGAGTCCGCCTTTGTACCCCTCTTCCCACAAGGTATTGAACTGATCCATGGTTGCCATATTCATGGCCTCCCAGACCGGGCCGCATCCTAAGGCGCCGTCACCGACATTGGAAACAACTATTCCCTTCTTACGGTTGACCTTCTTAAAGAGGGCAGCTCCCATAGCGACTCCGGCGGATCCTCCGACTATGGCGTTATTGGGATAAATGCCAAAAGGGGTAAAGAAGACATGCATGGAACCGCCCAGCCCTTTTTGGAAACCGGTCTCGCTGCCAAAAATCTCCGCCAACATCCCGTATAACAAAAAATCGATAGCTAGTTCCCTGGTAGTATTCGTCTTCTGCTTCCCTTCCACGATCCTCAAAATCAAACCGTCAGAGCAAGTCCGCATAATCTCCATCAGTTCATCATCAGTCATCTTCTCAATGGCAGAAAGCCCTTTGGCTAATACTTCACCGTGACTCCGGTGTGAACCGAATATGAAGTCATCCTTATCCAGCAGATAGGCCTGGCCGACGGCTGACGCCTCCTGGCCGATGGAAAGGTGAGCAGGACCGGGATAATTGTATTTGATGCCGTTATACTCACCGGTTGTCTTAATCAGATTCAACATCGTTTCAAATTCCCGGATTATTGCCATATCCCGATAAATGCGAAGGAGATCTTCGTTTCGATAATTGCTTTTCTCCTCTTCAATAGTCTTGTCATACCGGTTTACCGGAATGGTGGTAAATGTTACTTCTCCTTTTTCCCTTAGCGCTTTAGGATCTACAAAAAGTGCTTTGGTCATCTGAGATTCTCCTTTTTGAAGTTTAATATTATACAAATCTGTCTCGGAAACGATATCTATAAGCTAAATACCCCTTCCCTGATGATTTCAGAAACTGTAGGATGTGGGAATATTATCTCTTTGATGTCGTCCGCTCTTAACTCCATCTCAATCATGGCGCCTGCGCCGTATATTATTTCCGAGGCATAGTTGGCTATCAAATGGACCCCGATTAACGTCCGATGTTTCTTCTCCACTAATAGCTTACAGATTCCGTTTCCGCCTTCATTTTCCGCAACATACCTTCCGCTGAACCCCAAAGGAAGGACTACACTGTCATACTCAATGCCCTTTGCTTTTGCAGTCTCCTGAGTCTCGCCTACAGCCGCCACTTCCGGATTGGTATAGATAACAGAAGGCACAGCGTGATATCGCATGATATCTTTCCTGCCAAAAATATTGTTGACGCATACCTCAGCTTCACGATAAGCTGTATGCGCCAACATGGAACGACCATTAACGTCTCCGGCAGCATATACGTTAGGAATATTTGTTCTGCCTCGTTCATCGGTGTTTATTCTACCGCCTGCCGTCTCAACTCCGATCCGTTCGAGCCCGACTCCTTGAACCGCAGGTCTCCGGCCAATACTCAAAAGGATCTTCTCTGCAGATACGGTAGACTTTTCCCCATGTGACTCGTATATCACGGAACCTCCGCAAATCTCAACGACTCTGGAATTCAATCGGAAGTCAACGCCATTCTTTCGGTAGTTATCCTGCAGTATTCGGGAGATGTCACTATCGGTATCTCCGGCAATATGGTCCAGCATCTCAACAACCGTGACTTTGCTTCCAGCAGAATTGAAGTAGGAAGCCATCTCGAGTCCTATGACCCCGCCACCGATAATAACAAGTGACTCCGGTATCTCCTCAAGATCCAGGATCTCACGGCTCGTCAGGACAGATCCCTTTGATATCCCCTCTTCCATACCGGCAATATGAGGAATTATCGGCGTAGAACCGGTTGCGATAAGCAACCTTGTCGCGATGAAGTCATCTCCGTTCACCTTTACCCGGAATCCTTCATTGCTCTTGCCGATGATTTCACCGACTCCCTGGATTAGCTGCACACCATTCCTTTTCAGCGAATTCTTAACTCCGACAACCAAAGACTTGACAACTCTATTCTTTCTGGCAACCACCTTTCGGTGATCCAGGGATAAATCCTTAGCGCTGATGCCGTATTTTTCTCCGTATTTGGCGCCGTCCAGTAGTTTAGCTGAATATAAGAGAGTTTTCGACGGGATGCAGCCTTCATTCAAACAGACTCCCCCGACACTTCTCTCTTCAATCAATAGGGTCTTTAAACCCCCTCTACCGGCCCGTTCCGCTGCCAAATATCCGGCTGGGCCTCCGCCGATAACTATAAGATCATAGCTCATTGCCTGTCTCCTTCCTGTAGACGACACCAAGAGCATGCCGTTTACTCAGCCAGCAATATGGGGAAATTCTCAAGAGCTGTCACCAGATCCCTGAGGAATCTGGCAGCAGGCGCTCCGTCAATTGCCCGATGATCAAAAGTAAGTGAAAGGCCCAAGGCAGGGTAGTATATGTTCTCTCCGTCTCTCTCTTTTTCTTTACGAGTAATGGCACAAACTCCGAGGATTCCGGTTTGGGGTGGATTCAACACCGGCGTAAAGGACTCAATCCCCAATGTCCCCAGGTTTGTCACAGTAAAAGTACCGCCTTGCAGATAATCCGGATTCACTGTCCCCTTCCGGCACATGTCACTCAGTCTCACAACTTCTCCGGAGAGCTCATTCAGGGGCTTTATATCAGCATGGAAAACAGTCGGTACCATAAGTCCTCTTTCGGTATCAACAGCCACTCCCATGTTTACGTGGGTAAAGAGACGTATTGTATCCCCAAGAAGGTGCGCGTTTAATTCCCTGTATTTCAACAGTATTCTGGAGACTGCATACAGGATCATGTCATTTATTGTTATGTTCTCCAGACCTAGTTTTTCTTGTGATTCTTTGATCTTTTGTCGGTAATTCAGGATTTCAGTGGCGTCAAATGAGGTATTCAATGTCAGTTGCGCTGTGGTGGTTAATGAACGATACATGGATTCCGCTATAACCCTTCTGATAGTTGAAGGCTTTCTGTCCTCATACTCTTCGCCTTCAATACTGACTCCCGGCAGTGAAGCCACCTCTAAATCCCTGGTAGTAATTCTGCCTCCTACGCCGGTTCCCGTAGAAACACTTCCCACGGGCAGATCCTTATATTCAGCCTGCGCTGCCAGAGTAACCCTGGGACCTGTCTCCTGTAAAGCAGTGATATCCCGTTCAATAATCCTGCCATAAGGACCTGTTGGGTCGGCGTGCCTATAATCTACACCGGTTCTGGATGCCAGGTTCTTAGCTCTGGGAGATATCTTCAGTCGTTTGGCATCCTCTTCGGTTGGAACCGAAATCTCGTAACCCTTCTTAATATCTGCTATGTTGACGCCCGGATGGGAGCGCATGTTTTCCAATTTTCCATTGTCACCCGACGCGGACTCCTGCGTATGTATGTCTCCTTGTCGGCTTGTCAAATCTTCTTCTTGGAGCTTGGGATTAAACTCAGAACAGTCTTCGCCTTCTTCCCCGATAACACAAACATTAGTCAGAACCGGAACATCCTCGCCCTCTTCAAAGAATATCTCCAAAATAGTGCCCTCTACTTTTGCTTCTTCCTCAAAAACGGCTTTGTCAGTTTCATACGTGAATAGGATATCTCCTGTTTTGACTCTATCACCTCTTTTTTTGTGCCATTCTCCAATAATACAGCTTTCCACCGTCTGACCCTGTCTAGGCATTATGACCGGTGTCGCCATATCTGCCACCCCATCTCTAACATTTTTTCTATACTCCACATATTTTCATTGCTATAGTTTATATTCGCCATAAATCCAAATATCCTTTCTCAACATGCAATTATTCTTGCCTATGAAAATATGTGTCTTAAGGATGACGCTAATGAACTGAGCAACCAATCATAGCAATGGCCATGTTAGTTGCACTTATGGTGGAGGCCTGCCTTCACGTGGCCTCAGTTGACATTGCTCTTATAGAATTTGCCTGCCTGATTTTGCAAATGATTCCCTAAATGCACAGGAGCGTGTCTGAAGGTTATCTTGATGTTTCGAAAAGACAACGGAAAGGCAACGGCACGCAAAGGACGCAGGGAAAACGAAAGGCGTTGGGCACCCCCGGCTTCGGCGCTTATTCTTAAGAGACGCGCTGTTCCAACAATGCAGTGGCGGTTTTTATGTCTGTAACCAGCACATTAATGTAATTGCCTACCAGAGCGCCGTGGATGGCGTCAACCTTCTTCAGTCCGCCGGCTAATCCGATTTTGGTTGGAATCTTCCTTAGGTCCTCAAGCTCTATGGATATTGTCCGATGGTCAATATCAGATGAACAAGGTTGTCCGTCGGCAGTAAAAAATCGACATCCCACTTCTCCTACAGCCCCCAAGGACCTTAGATGGCGTATTTCTGCAGAAGTCAGGTAGCCGGCTCTGGCGAGCAATGCGTCGTCATTGCACAAACCGACCCCGATTAAGGCTATATCAGATTCTTTCCCAATCTCCAATACCTGCCCAATGTGAGGCTCCTTGAGGAACGTTTTTGCCGAATCATTGCTCTCCACCACTGCAGGAGCAAATAATATATGCCACTCGCCGTCATAGTTAGTAGCAATCAACCGCGCCAACTGGTCGGCATGTGTATCAGACAGCATATTCCCAAGGGTGCCTACCATCTGAACCACTTTGACACCTTCGACATCCTTAGGGACTAAGTTGCGAACCAATTCATAGATGGTTGAACCCCAAAATATCCCAATGGTTTGGTTGCCTCTAATCAATCGGGAAAACAGAGAAGCCCCTGCGACTCCGATATCTCTTTTGATGACATCTACAGAATCCGAGTCTCCTTCGATTACAACAGCATTCTTAAGGTTGAATTTCGCTTCCAACCGCGCGGCAATTTGAGTGCAGACAGAATTCGGATCGATTATTTGAAAACGTACTATGCCACTATCCCTGGCTTCTTTCAGTAACCGGGAGACTGTTGAACGGGAAATTCCATATTCACAAGCAATATCATCCTGGTTCTTCCCATGTTCATAATATAATCTGGCAATTTCCACAACAGAAGACTTCATGGTCATCCTCAGACTCCTTAGAAATCGCAACTTCGCGCCTGGCCCCTTGCAGCGCGAGATTCCTCAAAATATTCGATTTCATTTTAACATAATGATACTACTATTGCACAGAGCAGAAAGATCAAAGCCATTTGCAGCATAGCTCCTTCTCTGTGCATAGAAGATGCATAATATGGCAAATGGCTCGCTCTCTCAATTGGGCGCTTTTGCGTGAACATTGCAATGAAGGAAACCTCCCGATTTGTCTTGTTTCGGATACATACAAGATTCGACGTATCGGACCGGTTGCCTTCATTTGTTTTCCTGAGATAGGCCACTCTATTGAAAATGGATTATCCCCCGACAAAAACAGCTTATCCCCTGACGCGCGCGTAATACTCCTTACTCCCATCCCTTACTTTTGAAGCCACAATGTGCTCACCTTTTAACTGGAAAAGCAGATGATCATGGGGCTTAAGTCCAAGCCGGCTGCGCACTTGTTCCGGTATTATTATCGCTCCGTCACCATGAACACTGGCTAATCCAGAAAATCTCCCTTTCCTCCCCACCCACTTCCCCTCCTTTCCAGCCATGCAAGAATGTTATGAATCCATTTTACACTAATATAAACCGATTTTCAAGATTTTTATGGAAAATAACCCATTTACTGTCTAATAGCGGACTTGTGCGTCTCTTGGCTCATAATATCTCTTAATATCTCAGCTTAGAGCTGATATTTGCCCCTCTCATTCGAATAGGAGGAGTCCGAGGGCATCATATACTTCATCTGTAACTATACCGGTGACGCGCATAGAATGAGCCTTCTGGAACTCCTTCACCGCGTCAATCGTAGCTTGCTCGTACATTCCGTCTTGCGCTCCCGGGTCAAACCCAAGGATCTTAAGGCGTTTTTGGACAGCCAACACATCCGGCCCGCGTTCTCCCGAACCTATCTCCCGCCTGGGATTACGCAAGGGGCCGAAGGAATTGCCTGTTATGACCACTTGGGTACCGATGGGAATCCAGTCAAAAATGAGTTCAACGTCATGGTTAAGCATTCTGATACATCCTGCGCTGACTAAACCCCCAATCTGCCAAGGCTTATTTGTGCCATGGATGCCGTACTTACCCCAGGGCGTATTGAGTCCCAACCACCTTGTGCCGAAACCCCCGCTCCATGCCCCTTTAGACACAACTTGCCATTGCCCGGGCGGAGACGGTGTGGATGACTTGCCCACAGCTACAGGAAATTTCTGATAAGCCTTTCCGTCTGAAGAAACTGTGAGAGTCCTATCCACTGTGTCCACCACTATATCTATCCGCCCTGTCGGCCTTGTGACTTCAGTTTGGCCGGACGGGTTTGCGATTTCCGTCTGCCAGGATGGTTTTGCAGCCAATTGCATCATCTCCGGAGTTAAAACCTCCTCAGGCTCGCAATCGCATGAGTATTCCTTTGCCGGACCTGACTCGTCAATTCCGGGCGCCATGTCCAGACCCAATTCCTCTTTTTTGATTCCGCTTTCCCATTGCCACACAACAACTATGCCCAAGAGGGCAACGGCAATGACCATGAGCGCGCAGAATCGACGCACCCGAACCACCCCCTGAACATATAAGGTAGCAGAAACTCATCTTTTCGTGATTTCATTGCTCCTTAACATCCGCACCGGCCAGTGACATGATGGAGATATTCTCGGTGCGTTTCTATGATTAAACTTAGTATTTCACAGTTGGGTTTAAGCCTGTCACGTCACAAGGAAATGCAGAGGAACAGACAATGATCCTTGCTTGTCTTACGTCAGGCTACGTCAGGTTGCGTCAGATTGCATGAAGTTGCGCCAGGCTTCAGGAAAAACTGATTGCTTGGCAGAGCCTATGAGCCATACGAGCGGTCCTCCTGAACATGGCAACGATCCACCTGAAGCAACGCACGGCTCACCGCTGTGTAGG
>DGZL01000166.1:0-1763 GCA_002398515.1 Firmicutes bacterium UBA4981 | reverse complement strand
CTGAAAGGCATCCATGTAGACTCGGGAGAGGGACTCATCCGGAAGCACTATGCGTCTGGCAGGCCGGGCCTTTGCCATTGCGTCCTCTGTGTCTTTATAGACACCTGACCCGATTCCGGCAAGGAGCGCTGCTCCCAAAGCGACTGCCTCGTCTACCTGTGGAACTTCAATCGGCATCCGGAGAACGCCGGCCTTAATAGCGAGCCACAGATCGTTCCGCGCACCTCCTCCGATAGCTATTATGTTTCTTACAGGCTTCTTAAGACCTGCCTCTATAGCATCAACAGCCATCTTAAGCTCAAAGGAGAGTCCTTCTAGGACAGCGCGTGCGAAATCCGCAAGTGTAACATGGGGACGAATGCGGGTGAAAGCCCCGGTTGCCCGTTGATCCCGATCCGGAGGGCCGCTTCCGAGGAGACGGGGGATGAAGATGACTCCGCCTGACCCGGGCGCAGACTGTCCCGCCAAATCAATGAGGTCTCCATAGGATGCCTCTCGCCCGCAGAATTCATAACGGAACCAATCTTGTGCCCCGCCTGACGCATAAAGTCCGCCCATGGCATAGTACATGCCTCTCACCACGTGGCTGCCGACAGAGAAACCATTCTTTATTATATCTGCCATTCGAGAAGAGTCGGAACACGGCGCGACTAGACTTTCAGCAGTCCCGCATGAATCCAGGACAGTTCCGGACTCTGTTGCACCCACGCTTAGCGCTCCGCATACGTGGTCGTGGCCGCCTGCGAAAACAGGCACACCGGATGGGATCCCGGTAGCCCGAGACGCCAAATCGGTCACTCGTCCAATGAATGTACCGCTTGGGACAGGTTCAGGAAGTATTCGCCTGGGAATACCGGCTATGTCTAAAAACTCCTGGGACCAAGTGAGGTTTGCCTGGTCAAAAAGCATAGTCCTTGAGGCCTGGGAGTAATCTATTGACCGCTCTCCTGTAAGTCTAAACGAAATGAAGCTTGACACAGGAAGCCACGTGTCAATGGTTTCACTGAGGCCATCCACCTCTTGAAACAGCCAGAGGATCTTTTGTGCGGAGTAAATAGATTTGACTGAAAGTCCTGTGATTGCCGCAGTTCGCTCCCTGCCGATTTCCTTGGCCCACCATTGGGCCTGCTGAACAGTTCGCGTATCAAACCATGGGATTATCGGATACAGCGCCTGTCCTTCGCAGTCCAGCGGAACACCTGACTCACCTACACCGGCAACAGCAACTCCCACTATTTCAGAGTCTCGGACATCATTTTCCGGAGATACGCCTTGCGAGAGGGAGGTCAGAGCAGAGCGGGTTGCCTCTGCCACTGCTATCCACATTGCCTCCGGATCCCACACCTGTCCGTACTCGCTGTCTGCCATGGACGGGGTGCCTACAACGGATTTTGAGATTTCCGTTCCCCATTCATTGAAGATAACCGCCTTTATGTGGGTTGTACCGACATCTATGCCGATCATGCAGTATTGCGAAGCGAGAGTCATAGCAGAAATGCAGCCTCCCATGGGTCATATTCGACTGTAAGTCTACTTGATTCCCTACGAGATATCAATGTTGACGTTGCTTCAGCTTCTTGGCTATACTTCAACTAAGTAGATCATCATGAGACCGTTGAACTTCTCCAGTAACTGCCAGTTTCGCCGAAGATGCGACCTGGTTTTGCGATTCAAGCGAGCTGCGTTAACATAATATGGGAGAGAACAACGGTCTCCATCATAAGTAATCGTCGGTTCCAGTAAGTGTACGTACCGTGCAGGGT
>DGZL01000159.1:53430-53588 GCA_002398515.1 Firmicutes bacterium UBA4981 | reverse complement strand
TTTTGGGTAGGGGAGGAAGTGATAGATATAGGCGCCTCGCCGGCACCGAAGACCGAGACTTCGGCAAACTGGCCTGGGTCATAGCGGAAACTTTCCCACGCAGACAAGTCACAGAACTCCACACGGAAAGTCTTTACATCGTTTGCTTCAGTCTCTTG
>DGZL01000159.1:52971-53187 GCA_002398515.1 Firmicutes bacterium UBA4981 | reverse complement strand
ACATCGTTTGCTTCAGTCTCTTGTGTAATACCGGTGATCTTGGCAAGCTCCGGGACATATGGATTCTTCATGTCCCGCAGAGTCTCCTGAACCATGTGCCGCCCCCCTTACCGCATCTACTCAAAAACACACCCGCCGAAATCTGACAGCATTCCTTAAGTCAGTCAAGGTAACACAATCCTCGGGTTTCTCAAGGGCATGCAATGCTCAAGTCTC
>DGZL01000159.1:23130-52764 GCA_002398515.1 Firmicutes bacterium UBA4981 | reverse complement strand
GGCATGCAATGCTCAAGTCTCTCAGAAGGAGCACTCCCCAAGCCTCTAAGGCCGGGTAATTCTCCAGCCCGTCAGATAGTGAAATTGCCATATTTCTCAGACAATGAAGTCCCCAAGCAACTAGGCCAATTCCCTCCCTGCAAACGCCGCCAGCACCTGCCGAATATCAAGATTCACAGGACAATTCCGAACACAGCGGCCGCAACCTACACACGCCATACAGTCGTTGTTCTCCACAAAGTAGTTAAACTTATGCATTACCCGCTGCCTGAATCGTTCCTTTCTTGAGGGACGCGGATTGTGTCCTGACGCATGCAGCGTAAAGAGAGGAAACATACATGAATCCCAGTTACGGATGCGTTCGCCGGAGCCTCCTGTCACCTCATCTCCTATGTCAAAGCAATGACATGTAGGACATAAATAGGTGCAGACTGCACACCCCAGACATTTCTTGTGGACTTCTTCCCAGGCGGAGTCACCGAAAACGTCAACCTGTCCCAAAATGGCTACAGCAGCCTCTACAGGAACACCTGTATTTACCGATTGCTCCCTGACTGCCTTGGCTTCCATGACAGCCTGGATATCTTCATCATCAGCCTCATGAAGGATGCACGAGCGTTCCGGAGAACTCCCTTCAAGCAGTGGAGAGACCTCCTGCAACAACCCCTTGCCCTTCTCGGAGATTACTTTTACGAGATATGAATCGGCGACTTCCATGAAGAATACATCAGACCCGGTCTCATCATAAGGCCCACCGCCGGTGGATTCGCAAAAGCATGCGACACCCGGTAAAGGGCAGGCAAACGTTACGATAACAGTCTTCTCTCTGCGGAGCGTATAGTATGGATCCCTGTAGTCGTCAGACGCAAAGACATTATCCAAAAGGACAAGAGACCGCGCATCACAGGGCCTGACACCTAAGGCTACACGCGGAGAAATACCGGCAGATGCCAATACCCCGGACATGTCGATACTCGTATCCGGCGTTCCGCTGCAATCAAACGAAAGAAGCGACTCATCCTGAGGGAAAAACAACTCTTTCAACGGTCTTGTGCTAAGACGAGGGATCCTAATCCTCTCCCCGTCAACAACACCGAATTTCGTTGCCTCTCCTTCTTCAATCGGGGCCAAAACCACATATGATGCCTCTGTTAGCGCGTCGACGAAAGCATCCAAGTCCGTCTTTGCCATTTTAAGCAATCCTGTGTGACTCCTCTCTCCCACGCCTAACTCACCTCAAATGCGCGGTTCGTAATCCGGTTCTGCAAGCGACCGGACTCTACAGAATGAAATCGTCCGGATCCTCTCGTCTATAGGTGGCAAGGAGAGGCAGTCCACCTATGTCCAGCCCGGACTCGTACTCGAACGAATCTTTCACGACTTTCTCCATGTTTTTCGTGAGCAAGCGAAGGTCGATCCCTACAGGGCATGCCCGTCTACAAGCGCCGCAGTCTACGCACCTGCCGGCTACATGCAGAACGCGCCCAAGGTGGAACAGCATCTTATCAGAAAGACCCCTCCACCTGCTGATCCACTTAGGGCTCTGTCTGTCTGCAAAGCACTCAAGGCAATAACATAAGGGACATGCCTGCCTGCAAGCATAACACTGGATACATCCTTCAATTTCTTGCGCAAAGAAAGAAAACCGCGCATCAGGCTGAAGCTCCGCAAATTGCTCCACCTCAAGATAGCCTGCTTCAGGATCCTTCCCGTCCTTTGCCATGGATTCGTCGCCTATCAGCACATCATATACCACCGGCACGGGATACCTGCATACCTCGCAAGACGACGCAAGCACATCTCGGATTTCCATCTCAACTTCGAAACCGTCACCCTCCAGCATAAGGCTGCGCTCAATTACTTTCGCATTGTTTATGATCCTATCCGTCCCCAGCGCCTTCCCTACTCTGTCTCGGTCAATAATCCCCGTGCACGGAACACCGACTATCTTTACCTTGTCTCGGGATATTTGATTCTCAAGAATCAGGTTGACCAGCGTACGAACGTCACACCCCTTAACTACGACACCCACCGTTCCCTGGAATTTCGGCAGATAGCAAGTGAGATTATTCTCACACATAGGACCCCATACCAGTCTCTCGGCATCTTCGGGACGGGTAATGAACACAGGTGTAGTCCGGAGCGGAAGAGTCCCATCTTCATACCCGATGAAAACATCGATTTCTCCTGATTCAAGCATTCTGGCTGCGCTGTTTCTGATGCCTTCTTGTATGGCGCCTCTCGTGTCTTCTCCCATAGCGCTCCCGGTCATCTTGTTCATCCTGGTTCATCCCCACCAGTCTGTTTTCGGAACGGTTTTTCATATTCTACCGCACCTGCGTGTTGCCGGGCCCACATGTCGCAGGACATGGATGTTGCCTGACATCACTTTTATGGGACATGAGTGTCACCGAACAAGCTTAGTAGGCTTGCCCAATGCCCTTACAGTCTCTGTCACCTGCTTCACAACGTCTGCAAACTTCTCTCCTTCCGCAGCGGACACCCAGGAGAAGTGAACCCGTCCCTTTTCAATACCGAAGAAATCAAGTAACTTATCGAGAAGGACAAACTTCCGCCTGGCAAGGTAGTTCCCGGCAATATAGTGACAATCGCCTGGATGACACCCTGACACCAACACTCCGTCCGCCCCACGCTGAAGGCATTTTAGGATCATCAATGGATCCACCCTGCCTGAACACGGCACACGAATGACCCGCACATTCGGGGGGTACTGAATGCGCCCTGTGCCGGCAAGGTCCGCGCCTGCATATGAGCACCAGTTACAGAGGAACGCAACAATTTTCGGCTCCCGATCTAGCATAATAGCGCGTCCACCTCCGCCAGGATCTCCTCTTCCGTAAATCCTTTGAGTGTAATCGCGCCACACCTGCAAGTCGCAGCGCACAGGCCGCATCCTTTGCAGAGCGCTCTGTTGACAACCGCCACATCATCCTTATCATCAAGCTCCACGGCGTTATACTGGCATACCTCAACGCATAACCCGCACCCTCTGCACCTAGCCTTCGCAACCTCAGATTTGATCCCTTCAGCCATGATGACGCCTTTAGCCAGGACTGTGCACGCTCTCCCTGCGGCTGCATGTGCCTGCGCAATTGTCTCATCCATTGCCTTCGGGGAATGAGCAAGCCCTGCAACGAATACACCTTCGGTGGCAAAATCCACAGGCCGCAACTTCATATGTGCCTCCAGGAAGAAACCGTCTTCATCCAGGGGGACTTTGAGCATCTGTGCAATTGCCTTGTTCCGTTCCCCAGGGGCTATTCCGGTGCTTAAGACAACCAAGCCCGCAGAGATGGAAAGCCGCTCACCGAGAAGGGTGTCAGTTACCTCTACCATTACCGGCCCCGAGCAGTAGTTCTCATCCGGATCTCCGTTTTCCGACCGGCTCCCCCATTCGTTCTCCCCCTGGTTCTCTCTGCAGTTTCGCCCCTGGCTTGGCCCCTGGTCGGTCCTGTGGCTCACCTCGACACTTCCTTCACTGCGCGATGCCGGACTGCACACTCTCGGCACTTCGCTGTCGGGATATCTGATGAACACGACCCCCAGATCGCGCGCTTCCTCAAAATAGACCTCCCTGGTTCCATACGTGCGAACATCCCGATACAGGATAAACACGTCCCTCTCGGGGTCCGCCCTCTTTACACGAATTGCATTTTTCACAGCTTCACTGCAGCACACCCTACTGCAATAGCCCCGCTCGTCATCTCTGGATCCGACACACTGAATCATCACTATCGGTCCGTCCTCGCTCTCGCCATTTGGGAAGGTTCCCGAAGCAAGAGCTTCTTCGAATTCCGCCTGGGTAACCACAAGAGGATGCCGTCGATAGAGAAAGCTCCCATTACTCGGTACATGCTCCCTACCTCCGGTTGCCACCACGACAACCCCATGCTCAACCTCAAGTTTTACCCCTTGCCCAACCTCGCCATTGGTCTTACTGCGATCCGTTATCGAGGACTTGAAGTTTCCCACGTAGCCTGTGATATCCTCAACCTCAGATAATAGGTGGACATCTATATGCGGATGGGACATAACCCGGCAAGACAAATCACTCAAATAGGCCTGGATATCGTCGCCGGATAAGGTGAAATGCAGCTTCTTCAAGTGACCGCCCAGATTGGGCGAGGTCTCCACCAGATCAACATGAAATCCCTGACAAGCGATGTCAAGAGCTGCAATCATCCCTGCAAGCCCGCCGCCTATCACAAGAGCTGACTGTTTCACCTCGATGGGAACCCGCTCAAGAGGCTCAAGCAACGAAGCCTTGGCGCACGCAGCTTTGACCAAGTCCTTTGCTTTCTCCGTGGCCCGAGCGGGATCTCGCATATGCACCCAAGAACACTGGTCACGGATATTCGTCATTTGGAACAGGTAGCAGTTCAGTCCTGCCTCCCTGCACGTCTCCTGGAAAAGAGGCTCATGTGTCCTGGGAGTGCACGACGCCACAACCACGCGGGTAAGTCCGTGTTCTTCGATCTTCTCCTGAATGCGCCTTTGAGTATCCTGGGAGCAAGTATAGAGATTCTCCTCAGCGTACACCACGTTCGGGAGGGTTTTTGCATACTCTGCCACACCGGGGACATCCACTACCCCGCCGATATTGATACCACAATGGCACACAAACACGCCAATCCTCGGGCCAATCCCGCGGACGTCCTTTTCTTTTGGATAAGTCTTTGTCCGCGTCAGTTCACCGCGGCCGGCTTCCAGAATTGAACCTGTAGCAGAAGCTGCCCCACTTGCCTGAGTCACAGTTTCAGGAATATCCTTAGGCCCCTGCATCGCTCCGCAAACAAATACGCCGGGCCTTGTCGTAGCGAGGGGATCCAGCGTCCGTGTCTCTGCAAAGCCGTGCACATCAAGGGTGATTCCAAGGGATTCCGCAAGGCGCCCCGCATCACGAGGCGGTCTTAGTCCTACAGAAAGGACGACAATATCGAATTCCTCTTTTGCAACTGCTCCCTCTTCAGTCTCATACGATAGGACAAGGTTTCCTGTGTCAGGCTCTTCTGTGACCTCACCCACCCTTGTGCGCCGGAACCTGACCCCGTATTCTTCCTTTGCCCTCTCAATATAAGCCTCAAACCCCTTGCCGTACGACCGCATATCCATGAAAAATACGGTGGCCTCAACACCTGGCGCATGTTCTTTTGCAATAACAGCTTCCTTTGTCGCATACATACAGCACACAGATGAGCAGTACCCGTTGCCCAGAGCCCGATCCCGTGACCCGACACACTGTATGAAGGCAATTTTCCTAGGTATATCACCGTCAGACGGGCGAAGCACCCTTCCTTCATAAGGCCCGGACGCGCTCAGGATCCTCTCAAACTCCATGCTCGTCACGACGTTTGGGAATCGTCCGTATCCGTACTCCTTACGCTCGGACGGGTCATATACATCAAAGCCGGTGGCAACAATGATTGCACCGACCTTGAGCTCTCTCATGCAAGTTACATCATCGTATGTCACAGCTTGAGCGAGGCACAGAGTCTCGCACAACCCGCACCCAATACAGGTTTCCCTGTCTATGATATAGGCAAGAGGCACAGCCTGAGGGTACTCAATATATATGGACGGCCTGGTTCCAAGGCCTGAGTTAAACTCATCCCTGGCTGCCCCTACCGGGCAGTGCATCGCGCATACGCCGCACCCTGTGCACTTTTCCTGATCCACATATCGCCCACGCTTCACCAGGCGAACTGTAAAATCCCCTGGAGTGCCTTGCACATCGGCTACTTCAGAATTAGTTATGACTTCAATATTCAGATGGCGTCCGCATTCCACGAGTTTCGGCGCCATTATACACATGGAACAGTCATTTGTGGGAAATGTCTTGTCAAGCTGCGCCATACCCCCGCCGATAGCGGATTTCTTCTCTGTCATGTACACGTAAAAGCCGGAGTCTGCCAGGTCCAAAGCTGCCTGCATACCTCCGATACCACCGCCTATGACCAAAACAGCCCCAACTGTCTTTTCCGTAGCGCTTCTTTCGCCGAACGCCATATCTCGCGCTCCTCTTGACACCATTTGTGTTGTCTCTTACCCTTAACCGTCAGATTCCAATTCGCTCTTAACAGAGGCCCCGTCGCCCATATACTAAAGAGACATTAGGCAGAATCCTTCCTGCCTCTCTCCCTTGGATAGCCGGTGTTTCAAGGAAACATATCGCGGACTGCATCCTATGACATCATGAAGCTCAAGGAATCCGAATTTCTTGAGATAAGCAGTGTGCTCCAAAACCTTACGGGCAGACACTCCCAGTGTTTCCGCCATGTCTTTAACAGACATAGGACCTTCCTCAGTAAGGAGCTCTATAGCAGCTCTAAGGCATTCTTCAACGACTACGAAAGACATGAGGTCATGGAACCTCCTGCCTGGCAACTGTTCTTTATAGACATTCTCCTCTTCAAGCAAGGCCTTTCTCCGTCCCACAAGCCACCTAAATTTTTCTCCCTCCGTCACCCGCTTCGCTACCTGTACTCTCCGCATAAACTCCGGCAGGGGTAATCCTTCCCGCGACTCTCGACCCCCTATGGGGCCAAGCCTCTTCACTTGGTGCGCAAATTCCATGACCAGCTCAGCGAACCTTGCGCCTTCAGATGCGGATACCCAATCTAGATACAGCCTGCCACTTTCTATCCCCAGGTGCTCCAAGACAGCCCTGACGCAAAAAACTCGCTGCTCAGCCTGGTAGTTACCGGTCAAGTAATGACAGTCGGCAGGATGGCATCCTAACACCATGACGCCGTCTGCGCCTCTGAGAAACGGTTCAAGCATGAGTCCGGGATCAACCCGCCCGGAACACATAACCCTGATGACACGGAGGTTAGTGGGATAAGATAGTCTGGACGTGCCTGCAAGATCCGCTCCTGCGTACGAACACCAGTTACACAAAAACCCAACTATAACAGGCTCAAAGGCCTTCCCCGGCTCTATGGCCTGTTCATCCCGGAAAGCTTTCTCCTTGTCTATACCGTGCTCAGTCTCTATGAGAGACTCAGTTCCCAAAGCATGCCCCAGTCCTTGAGCCTGTTCTATTCCCAAGACATGCTCCGCCTGATTCATGTCGTCCATCGCTTGCTGCGACAATTAGACCACCTCCAGGATAGCCTTGGCTTGGGCAGTAAGCTGGCTGTCTGTATAGTGCTTCATAGTAATCGCCCGGGTGGAACAGGAGGCACCGCATACACCACAGCCTTTGCAGGCCACTTCAATGGATTTCGCCTTAGGGCCTTTGTCAGTAAGCTCCACCTTTATCGCGCCGTACGGGCAAAGCATCTCACAAAGCTTACACCCGATACACAGCGCTTCGTCTATTACAGGACCGAGCGGGTCTATTTCAATGCTCTCTTTGGAACACGTTACCGCAGCCGCTGCTGCAGCTGCCCCTGCCTGAGCTACACTGTCCGGGATATCCTTAGGAAATTGCACGCATCCTGCAAGATAAATCCCGTCAATCGCAGTCTCAGCAGGACGCAACTTAGGATGCCCTTCCATCAAGAATCCGTCCTCACTGCGGGACAGGTTCATCTTCTGGGCGAATTCCACAAGCCCGTCAGGGGGAGTAAGCCCTTGCGCCAGGACTACCATGTCAAAACAGAGATCAAGGATACACCCGGAATCAAGGTCCTCTGATATAATCCTCAGGCACCCGTCGTCCCTCTCCTCAATTTCTCCTGGCTTGCCCCGCAAAAATACAATACCTTCATGCCTCCCTCGCTGATAGAACTCTTCAAACCCTTTCCCTGCGGTTCTCATGTCTATATAGTAGACGTATACCTCAGCGTCAGGATACTTCTCCTTAACCATGAAAGCCTGTTTAGCAGTGATCATACAGCACACCCTGGAGCAATAGGCTTTAGGATCTGTCGCTCCGACCGAAGATCCTGTCTCTGCGTCAAGCCCATATCCTCGGCAGCCCGAAGCCACGCTACGAGATCCGACGCACTGTATGAACGCCACCCGCTTAGGAACTTGGCTGTCTCCCGGCCTCTTCAGCTTGCCGTAAGTAGGGCCGTCAGCGCAAATCAGCCTTTCAAAGTCGAGGCTGGTTATGACATTGGGAAATCTGCCGTACCCGTACTGAGGTAACCCCCTGGGGTCATAAGGTTGAAACCCGGTAGCGACGATGATTGCCCCTACTTCAATCGTTTCTACATAGGAAGTCTGGTCATATTCGATTGCGCCCCGCTCACAGACTGCCTGACATATCTTGCATTTACCCTGCGTAAGGTATCTGCAATTTTGGTCGTCGATTACATAAGCAGGGGGAATCGCTTGTGGGAACGGGATGTAAATTGCTTTTCGTGTTCCCATATTACGATTGAAGTCGTCCTTCACTTTGACAGGGCATTTCGCTACGCAGTCACCACACCCAACGCATTTCTCCTCATTTACGTAGCGGGGCTTCCTCCTTACCTGGACCCGGAAATCCCCTACTTGCCCTTCAACCTTCTCAATTTCAGAATAACTCAGAACCTTGATGTTCTCACATTCTGCAACCTCGACCATTTTTGGCGAGAGAATACAGAGGCTACAGTCGAGAGTGGGAAAAGTCTTATCCAGCATTGCCATATGGCCACCGATTGAAGGCTCTCTCTCCACAAGGTAGGTTTTAATTCCCATGCCACCTAAGTAAAGAGAAGCAGAGATGCCTGCCACACCTCCGCCTACAACCATCACCTCAGGCACCACCCGGCCTTTTGTCCGCGAAAGGGGCTGAAGCAGCCTTGCCCTTGCCACAGAAGAGTGCACAAGGCCTTTAGCCTTTTCGGTGGCAGCCTCATGGTTATCATAATGAACCCATGAGCAATGCTCCCTGATATTCGCCATCTCAAGCAAATGGGGATTAAGTCCTGACTTTTCCAAAAGAGTCCTGAATGTCTTTTCATGCAGTCTTGGTGAACACGAGGCGATGACTACACGGTTGAGCATAAATTCCTTAATGTCATCGGCAATGCCCTTCTGACCTACTTCACTACATGTGTAGCGGTTGTCTCTTACCACTACTACACCTTCGAGAAACCTCGCGCTCTCCCTCACCGCCTCGACGTCCACCACGCCTGCAATATTCAGACCGCAGTGACAAACGTAAACGCCTATTCGCGCGTCAAATCCCGTATCTTGTAGCATGCTTGGCATGCACCGTCCTTATGAAATCTTCGCAAGCAATGCCCTAGGTCTAATGGGATTCTGCATCAGTCCGAGTTCTTCATGGCTGATTCCCATTGCAAGTCCGAGAATCTGTGGATAGTAAAGAATAGGAAGGTCGTACTTGACATCGCGGCCGGCGCCAATCTTCCGTTGATTCGCCCCGTACATCACAGAGCAAAAAGGACAGATAAGGTTAATCGCATCTGCCCCTGCGTTACTGATGTCGTCCAATTTTGCCCTAGCCATAGAAAGCGCAGTTTCTTCGTCAACCCCAAGGATAGCTCCGCCGCAGCAGTCCTTCTTTGTCCGATAATCAACTGCCCGAGCGCCGGTTGCGGCCACAAGCCTATCGAGAGACTGCGGCACTTCAGGGTGATCGAACCTATCGTATATTTCTGAGGGTTTCAGGTAGTGACACCCATAATGAGATGCGATACTAAACATATCAAGAGGACGTTTCACAGCCTTCTCCACTGCTTCGAGTCCGATATCCTCATAGAGGACGCGTACGAAATGCTTCACCTTGACCTTCCCCGAGTACCGCCTGCCCAACATGCCCAGGCTTTTGCAGGTCGCATCGAGCAAGGCCTCATTTGCGGTAAGTTCCCGCGACACTTCAGTCAGAACAGACGTGCATGCACTGCAGAGAGTGCAAATGTCCAATCCCCTCTCCTCTGCCAGCGCCAGATTCCTGGCTGCCAAGAGATAAGCGGTCTCGTGGTGGACAGATTTTACAGGATACCCGCAACAACCAAATTCCGGGATATCCACAAGCTCAAGCCCGAGTTCTCCGGCTACTCGTTTGGCAGACAACTCATAACTCAAGTTTCTTACAGGCACTGTGCAGCCTAAGAACACTGCCATCTTCATAACTTACCACCCGCCCCGCCAGAAAGTAGGTCAGCGAGCCCGGTTATCCCGTATATCTCAGCAACCTCCGGGCAACCTTGGGGGATCTCCGTAAGACCCCAATCAGTTCGTTTTTCATTGGCAAGCTCGTCGACTTCATACAACCGACCGTATCCTGCGATGAGTTCAGCCTGTGCTCGAAAAGCGGGGTGGATATATCCTTCCCTTACGGCGATGTTCTTCAGAGCATTCATGACTTCAGGTATCCTAACATCCTGGGGACATCTTTCGTGACACGTATAGCACGTAGCGCACAACCAGATGAAATCACCGGAGAGAACCCTCTCCCTCATCCCCAAGATGACCATTCTGATTATCTTGCGGGGGTTGTACTTGCTATCGAATTCCGCTACTTTGCACCCGGAAGTGCATGTGCCACACTGGAAACAATACTTGATATTCTCTCCGCCGGGTTCCCGCGCAACCTCATACTTAAATTTCGGGTCTAGGACGGTTACGACAGGAACATCCTTCTTCTGGGCAGACTCCATTACAAGAGCCCTCCTTCCCGTCGAAAGCAGCAGTTACTAAGCATGTTTCTCGATTTCTTCTTCCAGCCACCTCACTGCTTCCTCTCCTTGCAGGAGGTTGGACAATTCATCAGGATTCTCCATTCTAATCTTCAGAACCCAGCCCTCACCGTACGGGTCCGTGTTTAGGAATGTGGGTTCGTCCTCCAAGGCTTCATTGACTTCCACAACTTCACCGCTGACTATCGCATATATCCGACCCACCCATTTCCCCGATTCCACTGACGCAATAGCTTTGCCCTGTGTTACCTGCTTTCCCTCAATAGGCAGATCTACTGAGACGAAATCCTTGGCAAGTTTTTGGGCAAAGTCATTGAGTCCGACTGTAACGATATCTCCTTCGACCCTACCCCAAGTGTGGTTGCGGTCATAACACAATCCATCCGGAAGTAGATATCCCCGGACCTCCAAAACTGTCACCTCCGAATTTTCAGGCAAATTTACACCCATCTGTAGTCATTGGAATTTTCTACGTTATCTGCCTAATTTCCTTCCTAACAATAGGCTAAATTTCTCAGCTGTCTTCTTAATGCCGGTCATCACATAGTCAACAGAGATTGAGAACGCAACTCAATCCCTATGTTTGGAAAGCGTGTACTATCTTCGAACACGCTTCTTGAACGCGTGTGCTATTTTCGACCACGTTTTTGGAGATAATCCTGAGGGTGCCACAAAATCGATCACGCCAATGAGTTCGGTGTAGGTTTTCGAACACCGATCGAGCTTTCGGTGGTCGAAAAGCGACCACCTCTCCAGAGACTTAGTGCTTCTTTCTCTTGTGGTCAAAAAGGTGACGGATGTCTTACCATCTTAAGTGGGCCCGGACAATAGGGATCTAACTGCTCTTTTGACCAAGGAAATGTCTGAGGCCGTATCCAGCCAGGCTCAAGAAGAGCAAAGCCCAACCGAATCTGGTCAGGTATCGACCTACCAGAGGAGCATCAACCAATAGCTTTGTAAGGCCGAACGACCATGCGCCCGCCCAAAGAATATCAGCAAGAAAGAGAATTCGGAGGGTGCTTGAGGCATCGCGTCCGGATAGGCCGAGCATCCAAAATACCTGACTATAGCCCACCCCAATCCAACGAAGAAGAAGGAGAGCAGGGTCAAAAGGCTTACCCTGAGCGCTCCCTAACTTAATACGCGAAACCGTCCCTAAGATACCGGGATAGCGCCTGACTATCTTGTTCCAAACAGAAGGTCCGAATTGCCTGAAGACTACATAGCACATGGCATGACCGGCTACAGTGAAGAGACTCACGAACAATCCGGCAAATAGCCATGACCAGCCACTTTCATGCACTGCACTCGCAAGAAAACCAAACATGGCCGGCGAAGAGATGGGAACTCCGCCGGCCATGAGAAGAAACCCTACACCTATGAGCATCATTACTCTTGACGGCTCACCTAGCATATTAGTGAAATAGCACCATCGCTTCTTTGCCTACAGGTCTTCAACGTAAGGCTCTCACGAAAGTCAGTTTCACCGTTCACCCCAGGTCACGCTGTGATCAATCATGCTGTCACTATACAATCTGAGTTTCCTCGAGATTCACCATGATCCCGAGCGACAGCCGAATCCGGCGCTTCCCGTGAGATCTTACTTTACACCGAGACATTTTCATCCATAGTCTACTTAAATAACGTCATCGCATCTTCATACAGTGACTTAGGCACTGTCTTAATCTTCGCAGTCGCTTCAGTCAAGTCCACAACCTTTATCTCTCCCCCGAGGAAGGTAGGCATCTTTCCGAATTCACCTTTATGAACCAGATCTGCAGCTGCCATACCTAAACGTGTGGCATGGTACCTGTCAGTTACAGTGGGCGAGCCTCCGCGTTGGATGTGGCCAATCACTGCTACCCTAGTCTGAATCCCGGTTCTCTTTTCGATTTCCTCACCTACAACATGCCCTATTCCACGAAGTCCTAATCTGACATGACCGAACGCGTCAACCTCTTCTTCTGCATCATCCTCTATACCGGATAACTCTATACCTTCTGAAACCACAACCACACCATAGAGTCTTCCTGACTCTCTGAGTTTCACAAGATGCTTACACATAGCATCTACATCAGGTTCAACCTCAGGGATTAGCACCCAATCAGCTCCGCCCGCCATAGCGGTAGCAAGCGCGACCCACCCTGCATATCTCCCCATGACCTCAAGAACCATTACACGTCTGTGTGACCTTGCAGTATCGCGCAACCTCTCTACAGCATCTACTGCAACTGTAACCGCAGTGTCAAATCCAATACAATAATCAGTAAGGTTCACGTCATTATCCATGGTCTTCGGAACCCCGACACACGGAACCCCGAGTCGGCTAAGTCCTGATGCCACTCCGAGAGTGTCATCCCCGCCTATAGCGACTATCGCATCGAGGCCGAGCTTCTTTACATTGGCTTTGCACTTGTCAACGTCCCCTTCTTTCTTAAAGGGATTCGTTCGAGATGAGCCCAGCATTGTGCCGCCTATGGATATTACTTCACGGACATCGTCGACACCGATAGGCTCCGCAACGCCATTTACCAACCCTTTCCAGCCTTCCTGTATTCCGAGAACTTCATAACCGTAGTCCACAGCCCTCATAACAACACCGCGAATGGCAGCATTGAGACCGGATGAGTCCCCACCGCCGGTCAAAACGCCTATTCTCTTGATCTCAGCCATTTAATCGTCTCATCCCTTCTGCTTGTTTGCTCCGATCTTTTGATGTATCCGACTCCAAAACCGCCAAGCCTCAGTACATCAGGTTTTGCCGCTCCGGGTTTCGGTGCATCAAGCTTTGCCGGAACATCCGAACAGCCTCATCTTTGCCTTTATGGCTTCTTTCATATATCCCCTGCCCACCCCGGCAATTTTCCTGGGATCTATCTCATCGGGTTTCTTTGCCAAAGCATCATGTATGCCTCTTGTAAATGCCTTGTTTAACTCTGTCGCTATGTTAATCTTACATATCCCTGCTTTGATTCCCACCTTATACCCTTCATCCGTAACACCGGACGCTCCGTGGAGGACTAAAGGCAAGCCGGTGAGTTCCGCGATTCTCTTTGTCCTCTCAGCATCAATCTTGGCAGCCTGTGATGTCATCTTGTGGACACTTCCAACTGCTACAGCCAGGAAGTCAACACCGGTCTCATCTATAAACTTCTTAGCCTCGTCCGGATCGGTCATAAGCGCCTCGACTTCTTCCATAGTCACGTTTCCGACAGTAGGCACCTGCCCGAGTTCAGCTTCAACCGGCACGCCTACGACGTGCGCCATCTCCACAATTTGCCGTGTAATGGCAGCATTCTCATTATACGGAAGCTTAGAGCCGTCAAACATAAGGGACGTGAAGCCCGCCCTTAGGCATCTGACATTCTGCTGGAAACTCGTGCCGTGATCAAGGTGCAGCACGACAGGGACTGTAGCCGCTTCAGCAGCTGTCCTCACCATAGCGACGATCATATCAAGGCCCGCATAGTTAATAGCACCTTGGCTTGCCTGGAGTATTACAGGGGCTTTCTCCTCCTCAGCAGCTTCAATAATCGCCTGGACATACTCTAGGTTGTTGGCATTGAATGCGCCTACGGCATACCCTTCTGCCTGTGCTTTCTTCAGAACTTCTTTACTTGTGACTAATGGCATCGTTTAGCTCCTCCTTTATATGTTTATCGTCTTCCATTATGTGAACCAAAGAATTCCCTTAGGTTCTTCTTCATCAGTGGGACGCTTTCCAGCCCGCCGGGTCACTATTACGCCAGGAAAAACGCGCTGGTCTTTCTCCCCACCACGCGTTCAAGATCCTACACTGTCACCTGTCACAATATATCATTTACTCAGCAAGTTCATCTATTCTACACGAAGCTTCATATTCCTGCATAAAGCAGGAAAACTACCCTTATACCCTATGGACTTTCAACATATTGGTAGTCCCCGGAATTCCTGTACGGACTCCTGCGGTAACTATTACCAAATCTCCCTTCTCCACTACTCCAAGGGCAAGCGCAGCCTCAACGGAAATATCCAGGATATCATCCATGTCCTTGGCCTTGCGCACAACTGTGGGAATCACTCCCCACGCAAGGGCGAGTTTTGCTGCGACTCTCGGATTGGGGGTAGCAGCAACTATTGGCGCCACGGGACGGTACTTGGAAACCATTCTGGCTGTGGATCCTGACTCAGTCGAAGTCAGAATCGCCCTTACTCCGAGGTCATGTGCTGTCTGAGACGTAGCGTGGCTAATGGCATCAGCTACACTCCTTGCAGGGCCTATAGTCTTCTTAAGGATGATGTCATCCCAGTCAAGCCCTTCTTCAGTGCACTTAGCAATCCTAGCCATTGTGGCAACAGCGCTTACCGGGTACTTCCCTATTGTCGTCTCTGCTGAAAGCATGACTGCGTCAGTCCCGTCAAAAATGGCGCAGGCTACATCGGTCACTTCCGCCCTTGTAGGCCTGGGGTTTGACACCATGGATTCCAGCATTTCCGTGGCAGTAATCACAATCTTACCCATGGTATTACAGCTACTGATAATCTTCTTTTGCAACAGCGGGACCTGCTCAGCAGGCATTTCAATGCCCAGGTCTCCTCTGGCGACCATGATTCCGTCTGCAACCCTCAAGATTGACTCTATATTATCCACGCCTTCGCTGGATTCAATCTTTGCAATGATAAGAGCGTCAGACCACTCTGCGTCAAGAAGCGCCCGAATGCGCACTACGTCATCAGCATGCTGCACAAATGAAGCAGCGATAAAGTCTGCTTCCATCTCAGCCGCAAACTTGATGTCTCTTAAGTCTTTACGAGTCTCACCAACGGAACTAACCCTCGCCCCCGGAACACTGACTCCCTTTCGCGATGCCAAGATTCCTCTTGTAGCCACACGACACCTGGCTTCTTCTTCGCGTACCTCCTCTACTACCAGCTCAATTAGGCCGTCATTGAGAAAAACCCTGCTACCCGTGGAGATGTACTCAAGGAACTCAGGGTGATTGACGTAGACCCGGCTCTCATCTCCGTCTTCATTACCTGGGACAAGAGATAACACAGCCCCTTCATCGAGTTCTATCTCGTCGCCTTTAATCGGGCCGGTTCGGATCTTCGGGCCTGCAAGGTCCAGCATGATTCCTACATACTTGCCACAAACCCCTGCTGCTTCTCTAACCTTATCAATTCTTGCAGCATGTTCTTCATGCGTGCCATGAGACGCGTTAATACGAGCCACGTCCATACCGGCCGTTATCATGCCTTCCAGTACTCCCGGCTTATCTGTTGACGGCCCAAGAGTACATACTATCTTAGTCCTACGCACACCCCGTCCTCCTCTATCGTTTTCTCCTGTCACAGCATAGCAAATAAGGATTATATGTGGAGCAATTTAGGGTTACATCCCTGAAAGCAAAGTAGCAACACGGTACAGTTCTTCATCAATAGGCTTTCCTTTAGCGACTGCTTCTTCAATATCGAACAAGCGGAACTCCTCTCCGACAATGCCCACAATCTTACCGGTATCCCCCTGAATCAACGCCTCGACAGCTTTGCACCCAAACATGGTCCCAAGCAACCTATCCTTTACAGTGGGACTTCCTCCCCTTTGAATATGGCCTAGGACTGTAACTCGGGTCTCAAGGCCTGTCAACTTCCGCACTTCTTGTCCTATCATGAACCCGACGCTGTCATAAAGGGATTCATCAGGCCCGGAGTATCCCCTGACTCCTTCTGCAACCACAATTATGCTATGGGTCTTCCCTCTGGCATAGCCCCTTTGTATGCCTTCACATATGTCATTGATATCAAAAGGCTTCTCCGGGATCAAAATGTACTCAGCTCCCCCTGCAAGGCCCGCAGCAAGAGCTAAGTGTCCTGTATCACGGCCCATGACTTCTATTACGTTATTTCTGCCATGGGAGCTTGCAGTATCTCTGATCTTCGTTATGGCGTCAACAGCGGTATTAGTAGCTGTATCAAATCCAAGCGCATAGTCAGTGCACGCAATGTCATTGTCCACCGTCGCCGGAATACCCACTGTCGGCACACCCAGGCTTGAAAGGGCCCTGGCTCCCCTCAGCGTGCCGTCACCGCCGATGACGACAAGCCCTTCAACACCGTGAGCCGCCAGGTTCCACGCTGCTTTTTTCTGCCCCTCACAATCCTTAAACTCAGGAGATCTGGCTGATCTTAACATTGTCCCTGCTCTCTGTATTATGTCTCCCACGCTGCGAGAGGTCATTTCAAACATGTCGCCTTCAACTAAACCCTGGTACCCGCGGTATATCCCCACTACCGACAACCCATAGTAAAGTGCGGTCCTTGTTGCCGAGCGAATCGCGGCATTCATGCCCGGCGCGTCTCCACCGCTTGTAAGAATCCCGATACGCTTCAAGTCTCGTCGCAACCTCCCTCGAGATCCGGCAAATCAGGCGTAATCGGCATGTCTTCATTGCCTGCAGCCGCCATGGGGAGATCACTTGCAGGTATCTCCCTTACAGCAAACTCACCTGTCCTGCGTAGCCTTGCATACCGTCTCTCAATGAGCCTACGCGGAGGAATACCGGATAATTCGTCTATGCCTCTCGTAATGGCCTCGCGGATAACCCGTGCCATAGCTACGCCATCCTTGTGAGCAGCGCCTTGCGGCTCATGGAGCATTTCGTCTATGAAGCCTTGCGCTTTTAAATCCGGCGCAGTAAGCTTCAGCATTTCTGCTGCTTCCTGTGCACGGGAACCGTCTTTCCAAAGTATTGCCGCGCAACCCTCAGGGGAAATCACGGAAAAGTAGGCGTTCTCCAGCATTATCAACTTGTCCCCGACTCCGACGGCAAGCGCGCCTCCACTCCCGCCTTCCCCGGTAATCACCACAATGATACTTGTGGCGAGTTTCGCCATTTCCGCAATGTTATGGGCGATAGCGAGGCCCTGTCCTCGTTCCTCAGCCTCCACTCCCGGATACGCCCCAACTACGTCTACAAATGATACTATCGGCCGTCTGAACTTCTCTGCCTGCTTCATTAGCCTCAGGGCCTTGCGATATCCTTCAGGGTGAGGCATCCCAAAGTTGCGTGCTATATTCTCCTTGGTGTCTCTGCCTTTTTGTGTGCCGATAACAGTCACAGGACGCCCGCCGAGGCCGGCAATGCCGCCGACAATCGCGCCGTCGTCTCGAAATGCCCGATCACCGCGAAACTCAATAAACTCGTCGAAAATGAGGTTGATGTACTCGAGGGCTGTCGGCCGCTTGGGATGACGCGCAATCATTATGCGCTGCCAGGGCGTGAGATTCTCAAATATCTCCTTGCGAAGAGTGTCAGCTTTTTTCTCGAGGATAGCTATCTCATTAGAGAGATCGATTCCCTTTTTCAAGCCGAACTCCTTAAGGTCTTCTATCCTCTTCTCTAGCTCTATCAGAGGCTTCTCAAATTCCAGACCAAGGTTTATCATCCTGCGTCTTGACGCCTCCCCCCATGGAGCGAAAGTAGGGATCCAAGGGTCTTCCTCATGTTTCGTCTATCCACAATCATGTCAATCAACCCGTGTTCCAACGCAAATTCAGCGGTCTGAAAACCCGGAGGCAGCTTCTGCCTTATTGTTTCCTCAATGACTCTCTGCCCTGTGAATCCGACAAGAGCCCCGGGTTCTGCAATGATTATGTCACCGAGCGACCCGAAGCTTGCGAAGACCCCTGCTGTTGTAGGATTAGTGAGGACAGAGATGTAAAGCGTCCTTGTACCTGACAGTCTGGCACATGAAGCCGCAGTCTTTGCCATCTGCATCAGAGAGAACATGCCTTCTTGCATCCTTGCGCCACCCGAGGCGCAGAAAATAATCACAGGCACTCTTTGCCTGGCTGCTCTTTCAAAGAGCCTCGCGACTTTTTCCCCGACTACAGATCCCATGCTTGCACCGACAAATGAGAAGTCCATGAATCCTGCTAATACAGGATACCCATCTATGCTTCCTTTGCCTGTAATAATCGCCTCGTCCAGTCCTGTAGCCTGTTTCGCGGCCTCAACCTTGATATTATACCCGGGAAATCCCAAAGGATCCACGGTAAGGAGTTCTTCATCGTATTCAACGAGGCTATTTTCATCAAGGGTAATTGCTATTCTTTCTCGGGCGGATAACCTAAAATGGAAACCACAATCACCGCACAATCCCAGGTTCAAAGTGAGTTCCTTCTTATATAGGATTCCTCCGCATTTCCCGCATTTCGTCCAGAGACCATCAGGCGCCTCCTCTCGGACCGTACCCGCTTTGACAGTCACGAACTTCTGCTTGCCTTGAAAAATCCCCTTGAGATTAGGCATACAACCACTTACCTTCCAAAAGAACTCGCGATAAGTTCGTGCGCTTCTTCAGCTTCACTCTCCGGCACCAAGACTTCTACATTGGCAGAATCACCCATGTGCGGCACTCCGATTGCCCGTAACATTACCAGCAATCCTTCATTCTCCAACAATTCCTTCATCATCTCGCCGGTAGATCTATTGGGTGCAATATACACCACTGTCCACATTTGATGTCGCCTCCTTTTCAGGCAGAGGGGCCTTATCACAGAATTCAGCGTCAGTTTTCCATAGCAATTTTCCCAGTGTGAGACACCCATAGCTCAGGAGCGACAGATAGAACCGCTGCTCCGATAGGAGTTGCAATTTTTATGAATACCGGGATTTCCCCGGAATTGCCTTTTAGCTTCCTCTTAAGCTTCTGCAACCCTCCCTTAGTGATATTATCAGCATCTATAGGAATTATCACTGCATCTTGGGAAAAAGGCAAAATAACATTGGCTATCAGCTTGACGGCGTCTTCTCTCAATTCAAGTCGCCCTTGCACAAGAACAATGGAATCTTCATAAATCAGAGATGACGCCTCCTCATACACCTTGGGAAACGCCACAATCTCTATTGAGCCGGTAAGGTCCTCCAGAGTAAAGAAAGCCATGGGCTGGCCTGAGGCCTTCGTAGTAACCTTGCGAAGGGAAGCGATAAGACCGCCTACTGCAACCTCGTCACCGTCCCTGTACTCTGATGATAACCCGGCCACCTGAACACTGCAATATTGCCTCAGTTGAGCCGCCACTCCTTGAAGGGGATGGCCGGAGACATAAAGCCCTAGGAGTTCCTTCTCCATTTGGAGCAGTTCTTTGTCACTGAACTCAGGTATGTCCGGCAACTCTATCTCGCTGGCCGCGAATTCCGTATCGTCAGCAAATAGGTCGAAAAACGAAGCTTGTCCTCTTTCTTTTTCCTTTTGACGACGAGAACTCATCTCGAGCGTCCTATCAAGCACAGCCAAAAGCGCTGACCTCTTGGCGCCTGTAAAGTCAAAAGCGCCACAGCGTATGAGGCTTTCAATAGCCTTCTTGTTCACGTCATGGAGGTCTACTTTTTCGGAAAAGTCAGCAAAGGATTTGAATTCCCCTTTTTGCTCTCTGGCTGCAATAATCGCTGTTACTGCGTTCTTACCTACGTTTTTCACAGCGTTTAAGCCGAACCTGATCCTGTTTCCTACCACGGTGAAATCTTCCAAGCTCTCATTTGCGTCAGGCGGAAGGATTTCTATCCCCATCTGACGGCATGCGTCCACATAAAACGCTACCTTCTCACTGACCCCGGATATGCTTGTGAGTAAAGCAGCCATATACTCCCTGGGATAGTAAACTTTCAGCCACGCTGTCTGGTACGAAATCAAAGAATACGCAGCGCTGTGGCTCTTGTTAAACCCGTATCCGGAGAAGAACTCCATTAGCTCGAAGATTTGCTCAGCTGTATCTAAGCTTACTCCACGCTTCCTGGCGCCGTCTAAGAACTTCTCCCTTTGAGCAGCCAGAACTTCAGGTTTCTTCTTACCCATAGCCCGACGGAGAATGTCAGCTTCCCCAAGGGTGAAGCCTGCAAGCGTACTGGCAACCTTCATGACCTGTTCCTGATAAAGCATGTTTCCATACGTTTCTTTCAAGACAGGCTCAAGGTCAGGATGAGCATACTCTATAGGCATTTCACCCTGTTTCTGCCTGGCAAAATCCTGGACGCGCCCTAAGGGGCCGGGACGCCCCAAGGCCAGGATAGCGATGATGTCTTCAAAGCATGTAGGCTTGACGTCTCTGAGAAGGCCCTGAAAGAGGCTGCTTTCAAGCTGGAATACGCCGAGGGAATCTCCGGAGCGGAGGGCCTCATACACCTTGGGATCTTCCAGATCAATGTTGTTTGTGTCTATTCTCACGCCACGGGTGCGATAAATGTTCTCAAGGGTTTTGCCGATTACCGTAAGGGTACGAAGGCCGAGAAAGTCCATTTTCAGGACACCGAGCGCCTCCAAATCCTCCATTGCATATTGAGTTGTAATAGTTGCGTCATTACTTTTATAAAGGGGAATCCGCTCTGTCAACGGATCCTTGGAAATTACAACCCCTGCAGCATGAGTTGATGCATGTCGTGGCATACCCTCTACTGCCTTCGCTGTATCAATGAGATTCTTGATCTCCTTATCCTTTGTGTAAGCATCCCTGAACTCAGGCGATGTCTCAAGCGCCTTTTCAATGGTCATTCCAAGCTCGGCAGGGACCAGCTTAGCAATTTTATCCACGTCATTATACGGGATATCCAAAGCCCGGCCTACGTCTCTTATGGCTGCCTTGGCTGCCATTGTACCGAAAGTGATTATTTGGGCTACCCGATCCGTTCCATACTTATCTGTTACGTAGTCTATGACTTCTCCGCGTCTCTCGTAGCAGAAATCTACATCAATATCAGGCATGGTCACGCGCTCAGGATTGAGAAAGCGCTCGAAAATGAGCCCGTATCTTATTGGGTCAATATTTGTGATACCCAGCGCATAAGAAAGGAGACAACCAGGAGCCGACCCTCGGCCGGGACCAACGTAAATTCTGTGCTCGCCGGCAAATCTAATGAAGTCCCAGACGATGAGGAAGTAACCGGCGTACCCCATTTTGACTATGATATCCAGCTCGTAATTGAGGCGCTTCTCGAGTTCTTCTGTGATTTCTCCATATCTTCTCTTAAGACCGTCGCGAGAAAGGTGCCGGAGATATGTCTCCTCAGTAAAACCCTGGGGCACCTGAAAACGAGGCACTTGAGACTTGCCGAATTCAAACTCAAAATTGCACTGCTCAGCTATGACAAGAGTGTTCCGTATAGCTTCCGGAATATCCGGGAACGCAGCTTTCATCTCTTCAGCGGATTTGAGGTAAAACGTGTCAGTAGGGAATCTCAGTCTGTCTCGATCTCCTACTGTTTTCCCTGTCTGAATGCAAAGGAGCACATCATGGATTCTGGCATCTTCCTTGAGAATGTAGTGGACATCGTTAGTGGCGACAAGAGGGATGTCAAGCTCTTTTGAAAGCCTTACGAGGCCTTTGCTCACCTCATACTGCTCGGGAATGTCATTGCTCTGGACTTCAAGAAAGAAATTCCCCGGGCCGTAGATATCTTTATACTCGCCCGCTTTACGTTTTGCTCCTTTGTAATCCCCCTTCATCAGCAATGAAGGGATTTCTCCGGAAAGACAACCCGACAGCGCTATGAGCCCCTCATTCCACATCTTCAAGACCTCAGTATCGACCCTGGGCTTGTAGTAATGCCCTTCGGTGAAGCCTATACTGGAGAGCCTTACCAAGTTTCTGTATCCTGTCTCATTCTTGGCAATCAGCACGAGATGGTGCTGCCCATCATCAATATGAGGGACTTTATCATGGCGGGTTCTGGGAGCGACATATAATTCGCAACCCAAAATCGGCTTAATTCCAAACTTCCTTGCAGTCTTATAGAAATCTATAGCTCCATATAGCACACCATGATCCGTAATCGCGCATGCGCCGAAGCCTAACTCATTAGCTCTCGTCATGAGATTTTTAAGTTTGCATGCCCCATCAAGCAACGAATACTGGGTGTGCAGGTGCAAATGGACAAACTCGCCCACCTTACCCTCTCCTTTCACCCACTTGCCGCGTACAATCATGTCAACCATATCATCCGTCAACGACCGTGTCTAAATTATATCAGTTCTTGACCGTGGGACAAGTTCCTGCATGTGCATCTTATGTGGCGCCCATACATACTGCAGCAATTCTCGAACCCGAAAAACATGCGGGCACCAGAAAAACGGCGGGCACGTGCCTTACAGTCTTGGAAGACACATCACCCGCCCCGCGCCTTATTCTATATTGCCCGGACATAGCCTGGACAGGTTGCCACAAACCTTCGCTACCGTGGGGATCTCTCTTCTCGGTCTTCACTGCTGAATTGCTCGATTTCTCCAAGCACTTCCGCTGCTTCTTCTTCATTGACTTCAGTTAAAAGCATGTCGAGGAAATCTTCATCTTCCGTGTCAAGCTGTCTCTTGAAGTGTCGCCTCAGCGGACGCTTTTCACGGATGCCTGATGCCATTATGAATCACCGTCCTCCGACAACAGTGTGCGCATCAAATCCTTAGGTTATTATCAATTTCCTCATACAGAGGATCAAGGTCCAGCGACGCCAGGCCAAGTCTCCCTGCTAATTCCTCTACAGTGAACTCTTGTCCTCTGGAAAACAGCTCCTTTAGCACTTCTCCTGTCTCCGGGTAAGCATACGCCCTTTCTCCGAATCTCTGAACAAGGAAGTCCCTTAACTGGCCCTCAAAAATCCAAGCCCTGAGGTACTGGGCAGCATAAAAGCCGTCATCCAGGTCATCAAGATAATAAACCCCGGGATGACTAATCTTCAAGGCGTCCGACAGGAGGCTTGAATATTCTCCGGGCATGACAGATATATCGTCTCCCGCATGGAGCTTCAGTTCGTATAGAAGTTTGGCTGCGTATCTCCTCAGCATATAGAGCTTCTGGAGTGTGCTGAACCTCATGTACTCCTCCAGACGCGGACCTTGAGTGTATTCTGAAAGCCAATTCTCATTTATTGCAAGGTACTGGAAGAGAAAAGCATATGATTCTGTTACAGAATTGTCTCCTAAGTATTTGTATTCAAACTCCTGCTCCGGCAAGACACTGCCATAATGCCAGGCATGGCCTGCTTCGTGCAGGATCGTGTGATAATCGTCATATCCTCCGTGAGGCATCAAGACCAGCATAATCTTGTCGGGAACACGAAGAGGCGCACAAAATGCCCTTGGAGATTTCCCCTCTCTGATCTCGATATCAATATGGATATTGGGATAGCTTTCACGGCCTAAGCCCATGCCACTGACAGTCGCTTCCAAGCTCGTAACAAGATTGGTGCCGGGAAACATTCTGTCAAACTCAACCCCTCTGAAAAGGTACGAAATATCATGGCGACTGACGTCTGAAAGCGGCATATCCAGATACGTAGACGCCGCCTTCTCCATGTTATGAGTATAAACACTGTCAGTCTCGTCTAAGAATTGCTCCATTTTGTCTGCTAAAACATCTAAGTCCAGGCCTTTAATATCCGCATACAATGAGCGGTAGTTCCCATACCCAAGATCTCCGGCCAGAGAATGAAGACATGCAATCCGTTCCTCACGCAGGGGATTGAGTTCACTCAGCACCTCCTGTCTTCTTGCCTCCAGCTGTTCCCGGGCTCGGGCATTGGGTTCATTGGCAAGAACAACAGGAGTCATGCGGAATGGGAGCTTTCGATTTTCAAACTCCACTACTGCCTGAGTCTCTGAAGAAACGATCCTGTCAGTCAGCTCCCTCACAGCCATATCCATGAATCCGTCTGCGGCGAAAGCTGCCAGATACAACATACGCCCTGAGGTCTCGGGAGAATCATTATGTCTCAATGAACGAACAGGCTGCAATAGCTGCAGGACTGTCTCTTTTTCAAAGAGATCTCGGTAGTTCATGTATATCTCTGATGCGTTCAGTGAGTCTTTGAGTCCTGCACGGTTCATATAAAATTCCTCAGTGAGTTCACATACGAACTCCTCAGCTCGATTTCGATATTCTTCCGGATGCTCCATAACTAACACCTCTCATCTACCTGGAGAACACCGTCTTTGATCACGACTTTGTCGTCAATGATAAGCGTGGGCTGTAATATGATACCGTCAAGATGAATAGGCACATCGCAAGTACCACCGAACCCTATGTTATTACCCAGCGCAACATGGACTGTCCCGAGGACTTTCTCATCCTCCAGGACTTTGCCTGTTATTATGGCACGATCATTCGTCCCTACGCCAAGCTCCGCAATGTTCCTTGCAGGCTTACCAAGATGGGCTATGCTCTCCTCCAATATCCTCGCTCCCGGCCCGCCTGTCATGTCTGTCACATATCCTGACTCCACTCTCATTCTGATTGCGTCCTCCAGCGCGCCTACCCCTGACATAGCGCCATCCACCACGAGAATGCCCTCAGCGGTCCCTTCCACCGGCGCAATAAAAGCTTCCCCTGCAGGAAGGTTGCCGAAATCACCCGCCATATGATATATACCGGTGTCAGCCTGGCTTATACGTGTCTCCAGCGACATGGTGATGTCGGTCCCGCGGGGAGTCGTTATCCTGGCTGATTTCCCCCTTGTCAGTATCTCTGCCAGTTTCTCACTTAACGCGGCGATCCTCCGATAGTCGGCAGTCAGAGTCCTTATCACCGAGTCTTTGGAAATCCCGGGCATTGACGCAACTCTTGCTCCGACGGCGTTTGCCTCACGCCTGGCCAGCGTATGAGACAGCGATCTTGAGGTCGGCGCCAGAACCACGTCAACCGCCTTCATTATGCGCGCCACAGGTTCAGGCGGCTCTTCGCCGTCTTGAGATCTTGCGGTCATCTCCACAATAATGGCTTCCGCTCCCAGATTCTTTGCCTCCTCCCAAAAAGCGTAGCCAACTTCGCGCAACTCCTCATCCGTTATAACAAGCACGCTCTCCCCACAGGAAACTGCCATGCACTGAACCAGTGCCACGCGCGCTGCTTGTCTAAGGCCTTCTTCGGGCTGTGTCATTTCCATGTCCTCCCTGGTGTAAATTGGGAAGCAAATCAGTAAAACCGCTTCCATTGCTAGTATAGGTGATAATTTCTCTCTCATGCAGCATTTTCCTTCATACGGACAAGATTCAGTCCGCCTTGGACCGACTTGCAATCCGCTGAGGTCAAAAGGCAACCACACATAAACATGGCAAAAGACAAGATAATAATAGGGGGAGATAAGCACCAAATAAAAGGGGTGATGAATCAAATGGCAAAGAAGATCATAAAGGACTTATTTATTGATAGGAGGGTGGCAATAGACCCTGTGCCCCTGACAGGCAAGAAAAAAGCCACAATAATGTATAAGGGGCTGTTGTCAGTATCAGGAGCTGATTCAGTATATCTTCATTCGGGATACAATGATCACTGGGAAAACACGAGCTTCACGCCTATGTCCAAAGTGGACGATATAACCTGGACGACTGATGTTTCAATCGACGAGAGCAAAAAATCCTTTAACTTCTGCTTTAAAGACAGTGCGGATCACTGGGACAACAACCACGGTCTAAATTGGGGAGTTGCAATTGTGTAATTAGATAGAAGTCTTTGGGGTTGCCGATTTCGGCAACCCCCGCGTCGGCAACTTTGAGGTATAATACAGGTGACCGCCTTCGCATAGAATTCAGTAAAAGCACATATGCAAGTTCTTGGGCGGCTCATCGGAGGCGCTGCTGTGTTTGGGTTACTCCCCATGATTCTCATATTCATCCTGCTGTTACCGGCTTTTTTCTTCATTTTCTACTTTAACATCGCAGCCATATCCTTCACAAAGCTGGGACTTTCTCCCCAAGGCGCGATGCTGCTGTTTGTTTTCTCGCTTGTAGGCAGTGTAATAAACATCCCAGTGTCAAAGCACAAGATTGTAGTAGAAGAGAAGCCTGAGATGTTATTCCCGTTCCTGTTTTACTATCCTCCAAGGGTGCGACAGCAAGTCATCGCAGTGAATGTGGGCGGCGCAGTCATCCCGACGATATTTGCTCTTTACCTCCTGGGTAAAACACCCCTGTTTGCCACACTCATATCTACTGCCATCGTTGCACTGGCAGCCCGCGCCATGGCTCGAGTCGTTCCCGGGGTAGGCATATCCCTCCCTGCCTTTATTCCGCCGTTGGTCGCTGTAGGCTCAGCGTTACTCCTTGCAGGTGAATCTGCTGCTCCTGTAGCCTACATAGCCGGTTCTCTTGGAACACTTATTGGAGCAGATCTCTTGAATCTGAAGAAAATTAAGAACATTGGGGCTCAAGTTGTAAGCATAGGCGGAGCGGGAGTGTACGACGGAATATTCCTGGTAGGAGTGATTGCAGCTTTTCTCGCAGCCTGATGTTAATTTGAAATGTTTTACTTAGCCTGCTTCTAAGGTCTGTATACAGCCCGTATCGAAGAGGTACATAAAAATGGTGGCCCCGACGGAATTCGAATCCGTGTCTTCGCCTTGAGAGGGCGATGTCCTTGGCCTCTAGACGACGGGGCCACATTAATACATGCTACATGCTACATGCTTCACTTTTCAATTGCAATGGTATTCTACCCCGGAGTATCTTGAATGTCAACAGCCCTGTCTCTGTTGTCCTTATCTATGGTTCTTCCTATCTGATATCCTTCGTTGGCAGCCACATTACGACTTTGTTCTTGCCTTCCCGTTTAGCCCGGTAAAGAGCTGCATCGGCATTTCTTATCAAGTCGTCTTTGGTGTCAGCGGAAGTCGGATATGAACTCGTGCCAATACTCACTGTCAGCTTACCACCGGGCAATACTCCCTGATTCGGGACATGGCGCTGCTCGATGCATGCCCGAAGGCGTTCCGCTGCAGCATAGGCTTCAGCTTCATCAGTTTCAGGGAGAATGACCGCAAATTCATCTCCGCCGTAGCGGGCAGGGAAATCTATGTCACGCACTGATTGTCTTATAGTCTTGCCAAGCTGTTCCAAAACCCGATCTCCGTCCAGATGTCCATGACAATCGTTATAAATCTTGAAATCATCCACGTCAATCATGAAAAGAGATAACGGACGGCCATAACGCTTTGCCCTCTTTATTTCTGTGCCGAGCAGGAATTTAAAATGCCCAAAATTGTGGAGGCCGGTCTTCTCATCGGTAATGGCAAGTCTCTTAGTCTCTTCATATAGGCGGGCCCGTTCGATAGCGGAGGCGGCTTGACTTGCGGCAATGGAAGTGAGCTTTAATCCCGCCTCACTGATAGCCTTTACTTCACTGCTGCTAAGAGTAATTATCCCTATAGGCTTGCCTTCTGCAATCAACGGAACTGACATCCAAGATTGAACATGATCATTTACTCCTTTGATTCGCTCCCATCGGGGCTCTGTCTTGACATCTTGGAAGACTAAGGGCGTACCGTTCTCAATTGCAGCCTTTATGAGCCTGTGTTCTGAATTGAAACCATAAGCTTGATAGACTCCAGCGTTAACACCCATTGACAACTGAATTTGGAATTCCTTTGCCTTACTGCCGGAAAGATAAAGGTTACAGGTATCATATTCCGTAACTTCCATGAGTTTCTCAGCAATTACTTGGAGAGTAGTCTGAAGGTCGAGGCTGGAGTTTACAACCTGGGTGAGATCATAGAGAACCGAAAGCTCATTAATCCTCTGTTCTAAGGCAGTGTTTAACGTCTCCAGCTCGTAAGCGTAAGCTTCTAAATCGGAAAACCTAGCGCTTTTTGACTCCATGTACTCACGGTGCGCAAGCCCATAAGCCATCATGCTTTCCAGGAGCAAGCCAAAAGAGTTGAGTATGATCTGAGGCCCCTTAAGAGGAGGGTTTTCCCTGGTGACCTGTTCCGCCGCCCGCATATGGATGTCTACAATATCCTCAGGGCCAAGCCCTTGCTCCACAAACCCCTTGCTGAGTTTAGAAGCCTTGTAAAGCACCCTTTCACTGCTATCATAGGTAAATTCCCGAATTAGATTTGCATATTCTTCTCCAAGATGCTCCAGCACAAAGCGCCCTCCCGGCGTCACTGTTATCTTCCTACAATGACTGTAGCGTCATCCGTATTGACGCCGTATTTCTCAATTATCCGCTCCGCAGCTTGCTGAACAGTCAGTCCCTGCTTTCGGGCTAGGAAATCCATTGAGTAATCTTCTCTTACACCGTCTGTGTGCAAGATAAGAGTATCACCTTCACAATATGGCCACTCGGCCACATGTACCGTCTTCGGCAACTTGTAGCCTACTATTCCTCCGGCCGGAACAGGGTTCAGCTGCCGGTCAGACAGCACCCGAAGAGTGACGTTGCCAACGACTAAACTTGACCAAACCCTATCCTGGGAATTCAGATGACAAAGCCCAATCACCGCGCCTCTGGTGCCGGCCAAGCCCGCATGACATAACCTGAGTACATTCCTTAAGTCAACCACTGACCCATGCGCACCGGCATATGTGTTAATAATTGACAAGGCCTTTTCCGAAGCTTCTGCCGCAGCAGCGCCATGTCCTAACCCATCAGCCAATGCAACAAGCCAACCGTGCTCTATCTCCCTTATCAGGTAAGCGTCGCCTGACAGAAACTCCCCTTCTATAGGGCGCCCAAACGCGCCGAATATCAAGCCTTCCACTTCCTTGCGACAATGGTAGTTCCTTTCCCAAGCTGAGAATCTACGCAGAATGTGTCCATGAGGCGCCTTGCCCCTGGCAGTCCCGCTCCTAAACCTCCTGATGTACTATAGCCATCAGTCATCGCAAGTTCAATATTGGGGATGCCCGGCCCGTTGTCCGCCACCAAGATCTCCAGGCCTTTTCGCTTCCCCTCACAAAGAACGCGAACTACAATTGATCCCTCTTTCGCGTAGAGCACGATATTACGAGCAAGTTCAGAAATGGCGGTAGCAATGCGCACCTGATCGACAGTGGAAAACCCTAACTCTTTGGCGACTTCCTTAGCACACCGGCGGGCGGCAATAATGTCTAATTCGTTCTCTATACTTGACTTGCGCTCAAGCATTGACTATCATCGCTCCTTGCCGGCATTTCTTAACTTGTCCAACCCCTTCTGAAGGTTAAGGGCTGTATCAATACCTTCCAAACTAAGCCCCATTTCCACAAGGGTAATGGCTACAGCCGGACTCATCCC
>DGZL01000159.1:16933-22934 GCA_002398515.1 Firmicutes bacterium UBA4981 | reverse complement strand
AAGGGCTGTATCAATACCTTCCAAACTAAGCCCCATTTCCACAAGGGTAATGGCTACAGCCGGACTCATCCCCGCGATTACTACAGGAACTCCCATGAGTTTTGCGAGTCCACGGATGTCAATGAGCGTCTTGGTGACAAAGCTATCCACCACATCCAATACTGTCAGGTCTATGATGAGCCCGTTGGATTTTGGCTGCACGATTTTACTGAGTAAGGCCTGCTTGAACTCGATTACGTCCTGATCATGCAGGGAACCCTGGACTGAAGCAATCCAAAAGTCATCGATCTTAAGAATTGGCACCTGTTGTTGCATCGGGGACACCTCCGCCAACTCGTCTCAGTTCATAGTTATGCCACTCAAAAGCAAGCTTAAGCCCGGCCTGAAGTGAGTTCTTCGTGACTATCCTCCCGAAGTCAATTCCAAGTTTCACAATAGTCTGGGCAAACTCAGGACGGATGCCGACTATGATACATCGCGCGCCCAGAAGCCTCGCTGCCTGGACAGTCTTCATCAAGTGATGGGCTACTTGAGTATCTACAATGGGAACTCCGCTAATATCAATAAGAACCGTATCAGCCTGAGCTTCCACAATTCCGCTTAGCAGATTGTCCATGATCTGCTTCGCGCGTCTTGTGTCTATCGTTCCTACAAGAGGCAATATAAGTATCCCGTCTAATAGAGGTATGACAGGAGTTGAGAGCTCAAGGAGATAATCCTTTTGCTTCCTAATTACTTCTGCCTGTGCCTTGACGGTTGACTTAGCAAGAATCATCATCGCCTTATTCAGATATTCTTCGATGTGTCCGGTAATCCGAGATGCTCTACCTGGTTCTTCTCGGTACTTGGCTCTTGTTGCTTCTTGAACACTTTCCATAAGAATTTCGATAATCCGCTGTAGAGACTCGACATCACGGCCGTACTTGACAGCTTCTCCGGCTAAGCTCTCCATTATCTCCCCTGTCTTAGCCAAAGTATCACCCTGCATGTCTTGGAGCAGCACGCTCCAGAGACGATCAAATACTTTCTCGCTACTTCCCTGGTAGACTTCACCAGATCCAAGGATGGCATCATTTGCAGATAACTTGATACATTTACCTATTATCTCATCCCTTGAATCAGCCCAAAACCCTACGATTTCCTGTTCCATTTGAAAGCCTCCCGATAGTCGGCATTAATTCGACAAAATCTGATAATATTTCCTCCTAAGTTTACCAGTTGTACTTACCGGAAGCAAGCGAGGATTTCGTAGTCACCCGTTGTCACAAGGAGTTTTGCGGTATGGACCCAGTCGCTATGGTCTGTGCTCAGGCGACTCTACTGTGGGGCTGAATATGCTCTTCTGAGACATGACAGAATCGACACTGGATGCAGACTTGGCGTTCGCGCACATGACAAGTTACCTAAGGTATTGAGGCAGGAAAGATATGATAAACGCAAATCGGAGAAATAGGACACAAAAAATATTGGCTGGGGAGGGAGGATTCGAACCCCCGCATACAGATCCAGAGTCTGCTGTCCTACCCCTAGACGACTCCCCAGCGCACCATTATGTTGGCAAAGAAATTTTAGCACACGTCGGCGTACGCGTCAAGTTTCGTCCGCGCTTAATGTCGCACTTGTCGCGCCTAAAGACATTTGTGCCATAACCTCTTTTTCATGCGGTTACTGTCACAGCCTCTTGAGGGCTAAGTCAATCCTTCGGCAGCAAACTTCCTTACCCAGAATCTCGATGACCTCGAAGATTCCAGGGCTCACAGACCGCCCTGTCAGAGCTACGCGGAGAGGATGGATGACTTCTCCTGCTTTTCGCCCGACTTCCTTGGCATATCCCCTGATAACTTCTTCCACATTCTCCCTGTTAAAAGGACATGTCGTCTCAAGTCTTGACTTGAGGGTCTGAAATGTCTCAGGCACGTAGTCACGGGTTAAGAATTTCTGATAGGCGTCTTGATCAAACGCAACCTCTTCAGTGAAGAAAAAATCTCCCTGAGACACAATATCGCTGACTGTACGTATCCGCTCTTTCAGGATTGTGACTACCGCCTTGGTCTTGGTGTATTCTTCATGACTCGGCTTAGGGGAAACCAAACCTGCCTTGATCAAATGATCTATCGCAAGATCAGCCAAGATCTCAGTATCTGTTTCCCGAATATAGTAGCCGTTCATCCACAGCAACTTATCAGGATCAAAGATAGCCGGATTCTTAGATACTTTGTCCAGCGTGAATTTCTCTATAAGTTCCTCACGGCCGAAAATCTGCTGTTCCGCATCGTACGCCCATCCGAGAAGAACCAGATAGTTTACAAGAGCGTAAGGGAGATACCCTGCGTCTCGATATTGCGTAACTGAAGTAGCACCGTGCCGTTTGCTTAGCTTTGTCTTGTCTTTCCCAAGTATCATTGACACATGAGCGAACTTTGGAAGTTCAAATCCTAAAGCTTTATACATCATGATTTGCTTGGGAGTATTAGGCAAATGCTCGTCAGCGCGGATCACATCCGTAATCTTCATCAGGGCATCATCAACTACAACCGCGAAGTTGTAGGTCGGGTACCCGTCAGACTTGAAAATAACGAAGTCATCAATAAACTCGTTTCTAAAAAGCACCTCTCCCCTGACAAGGTCGCGTACGGTTGTCTCCCCTTCCCCTACTCTAAACCTTAGTGCAGGTTGCCTTCCTTCGGCTTCGAACGACCGTATTTCTTCAGGGGAAAGATTTCTGCACCTACCGGAATATCCGGGAGGCTTTCCTTGCTTCATAGCCGTCTTGCGGGCTTCACTGAGCTCTTCAGGTGTGCAGTAACACGGATAAGCATAGCCTGACTTGACAAGTTTATCCGCGTACTCCCTGTAAATATCAAGCCTCTCGGACTGGAGGTACGGGCCGTAGTCTCCTCCGACTATGGGACCTTCATCCCAGTCCAGCCCCAGCCATTGCATGCTGTCGATGATCGCATCCGTTGAAGCCTCGGTAGATCTCTCCACATCAGTATCTTCAATCCTAAGGATCAAAGACCCACCGGCATGTTTTGCAAAAAGCCAGTTAAACAACACTGTACGCGCGCCTCCGACATGAAGATATCCTGTCGGAGACGGGGCAAACCTCACTCTAACTTCGCTCATAATCAGACTCCCCTCAAAACGCCTCATTGCCTTGCATTATATACCAGCATTAATACGCGTTCAAGGGATAGCGAAACCCTCTAAAGGCATGGTCGAGCTGAAGACAACCATGATAAGAACATTTATCTGAACTCCGCTTGCTCACCGCAATGTATCTCGTAGCTCCAATTTCGCCCTTGGTTGTTGTCCCAATTACCCGCACTGTCCACAAAGCAAAATTGCAGCCGGGAACACTGCTCAAAGGGAATCTCAACCTTCGTCTCAAAAGCCTTGTCTTCCACTTTGGACATGGGGACATCACTGATTCCGTTCCACTGGTCATGTCCGTAGCCCATGCGTAACGTCAGCTGCTCGGCGCCGGCCTTAGCCAGCATCCCACTGTACTTAATGCTAATTTGATCCCCTGCGGTAATCGGTGTCGAGGACACATATACCCCGTCATCCACCCAGGGAGCACCGGCCGGGTACTGTTCGTTTCCGGCCCTTTCAGTAAACTCTCGGCCGAATTCTCCTGAGATCTCAACATCAGGCCTTCTCATCTTCTTGCTAACCCAGTCAATTATTCCTGCCATGGTCTTAGGACCCCCTTTATTACGACAATTCCTTCAAGTCATGTACATAGTGTCTCTGAGCTGTCGAAAGAGTATAGATGCAATTTCAACCGTTTATGTCTCATCTTCAGGCGGCCCGGTTTTTTTCCTGATATCCATAAACTCTCTGAGTTCAACCTTCTTAAATCTTCTTAGCCTTTCTATAACCCCGCTGAAGCTTTTCTCGTTCAGCAAGAGAAATACGGCGGTGCCTACAAGGACCAAAAGAATCACCGATACAATGGTAGAGGCTGCGACACCCCCTTCTCCTTTAGCTCGACGCAAAGCCTCTCCTTTCGCGGTGCGGCCGGCAGGGGTCACGCCGTAGAGAACAGCGGGAATCGAATTGATGAAATTCACCATAACCCGCTCCGCTGCCTCTCTGCTATTCTCGTGGGATCCCATTTCGAAAAGCAAAGCCCTGGGCGAAAGATCCTGATTGAAAGTGGCATCTCCATAGAATACGCCTCGCACAAATCCTGGAAATTCCTTGTCCGCATAATTTTTCAATGCAAAAGCGAACTGCTCATTGGCTTTAAGATTCGGATTCTGCCTGCCGAGGACAATCATGACTTTTGCGCCTGGCTTGCCCATCACCGTAGTGGCATAAGCGCTGAGAGGTGCGGCATCCCGGTGGAGATCAAGAATTGCGTCCGGATTCTTCTTAAGCAGAGAAACAGCTGTCCTCCGTGAACGAGCATAAGCTGAACCGTCATGGGGAAGATGCGATTCCCACGAATGGACGCTGGTCAGACCCACAGCATTCTTCAGACTGGCTGAAATAACCGCACCGACATCATACACATCACCGTGTGGAGTAACTGATGATGAACCACTGGTAGGAATATACGATTCGTCGCTGTGCGTATGGTAAATTGCTACAAGACGTCCTTGAGGCGCCAGAGTCGATGCAAACGGCAGTCCGATACGGAGGAATCCCAGCTTCACTGAGATTGCAGCTTGAAAAGCCAAAGCTTGGGTTTCCACATCCACTGTCCCGATGAACCTGGCCCGAGCTGTATGCCCGTCTACACGAGTCACACGGTATCTGTGGTTCTCTTCATCCACAAACTCATCGCCTGCTGCCACAACATGGCAAGTCTCCAGCAAAACCCTATCTGTGTCTTGGTCAACGATAGTGAACCAATGAGACGTGTCTTCGTCTCCTGCCCAAACCGTCCATGCCCTAAGCAGAAGTGAAACCGCGAGAATTACGATAATGCAAACAACCCGTCTTACCACGGATATCTCTATCCCTTCCTATACAGGTTTCTTGCTAATTCAATTCATGTTCTTACCTTTATAGTATGGAGTATTCACAGCAAAAAGATGAGTCCTGCAGGCTATAAAACGCTGCAGGACTTTTTAAAACGTGGTGAGTTGCGGAAGCGTTAAGGTTAGGCCTTTTCTACAAGAGCCTTTGCCTTCTCCTCAGCCTTTCGTAGGACTTCCTGTTCATCTATATCGGTCAGGACACCGTCCTCCATGACTAACTTCCCATTGATGATAACAGTTGTTACATCGCTCGCCCTCGCAGAATAAATGATATGGGATGTCAGATCATGCTTGGGATACATATGAGGTTTGTTCATATCAAGTAAGACTATGTCAGCTTTCTTGCCGGGTTCCAAAGAACCTATTTCTGAATCCATTCCCATAGCCTTCGCCCCTCCGAGAGTAGCCATAGCCAAGGCTTGCCCTGCAGGAATCACGGTCGGATCATTGTTCGCCAATTTGTGAAGAAATGCAGCCAGCCTGGCTTCTTCAAGTAGATCCAAATTATTGTTACTTGAAGCCCCGTCTGTGCCCAGCCCTACTTTCACACCTGCTTTCAACATGGCCGGAACAGGAGCTATTCCGGAAGCTATTTTCATATTGCTACCTGGGTTATGGGCAACCCCGACCCCTTTTGCGCTGAGTATCTCGATATCCCTTGGGGAAACATGGACACAATGCGCAGCAAGAGTCTTGAACTCAAAAAGGCCGATGCTGTCCATGAGTTCAATTGGAGACATACCTCCATGTCGAGCTCGGGACTCCTCCACTTCGCCTCGTGTCTCAGACAGATGTATGTGCATACCTACCCCATGTTCCTCAGCGGCTTCCATCACTTTCTGGAGGAAGTCCACTGGGCATGTGTACGGAGCATGAGGTCCAAACATGGTTGTTATGCGGCCGCTTGCCTCCCCGTCCCAGGCCTCGCACAATTCTATGTTCTCTCTCAGAGCTCGGGAGGCATTAGGTGATGTAGCGATAAGCCCCCTGGACAGGCTGGCACGAATGCC
>DGZL01000159.1:10473-16652 GCA_002398515.1 Firmicutes bacterium UBA4981 | reverse complement strand
CACGCAAGCATTGCGCCGTAGTAGACGTCTTCTGAACCCAAGTGAGCCTCAATAGGCCAAATCTTCTCTTGTAGCCATTCCATGAGGACCATGTCATCAGCATATCCTCTAAGGAGTGTCATGGCTGCATGAGTGTGGGCATTGACAAAACCCGGAAGAGCTATCAGACACGATGCGTTTATACGTTTTAGAGCGCAACGGAATTCAGGAGGAGCCGGTGACGGGCCTACATACATAATCTTTCCGTCATCTATGGCAATAGTGCCTTCATCCACGACTATGATTCTCTCACCAGCGCCTGCGGAGGCAGGAGATATTATTGTCGCGCCTTCAATAAGAATATCCGTTTTCTTTCCACACGCAGCCTGTGTCATCTCGATTCCCCCGTTCCTTAGATCCATCTAGTCCGCCAGACCGGAAAGCACACTAATAGCCTTCCTGGCTCTTGCCAGCTCTAAAACGGACAATAAGTACCAGCCTTTTTCTCGGAATGCAAGACCTAGCAAGAGACGGGTATATTCATTGGACGGATCTATTGCCAGCGCAGCTTTGAGAACGTCTATTGCCTCATCCATCTTGTCCACCCTCGACAAGCTATACGCATAGTAATGGTGGACCCACACATTCATAGGATCCAACTTCGTCAGGGACTCAAAGCAATGAAGAGATTTCTCATGTTCGCCAAAAGCGTAATGCGCGAAAGCCAGCAAATTAAGACTGACAATATCATCAGGCGAATGCTTCACTTGTTCATTATTTTCGCGGATTACTTCTTTCCCGAATTCATCATAGTTGGAAGCTTCAATAACCCGGAACTCACGGGTAGCTTCAGGAATCATACCGAGGTTTGCGTAAGCTACAGCTAACATCAAATGCGTGTTAAGATCCGGTACCGGATTCCTGCTAACGTCCTCCAGGATGTTTTCCCAATCCACCAATGAACCGACTTCTTGCGTCTTTGCTGCTTCCACATGAAGCATACCTCTATGAAACAAAGGGCAGACCAAGACAAGGACCGTTACCCATAGCACGGGAAAAATCACTATCCATCCAAAGATGTCTGCATCACGTTGATGTCTCATATGGATTATGCTTTGCCGTTTTTGGATATGCGAATTATGCATGTTTCAAGTCCCTGCCTGTGTTAACATGACCTTGCCGATTTCACGGCAAAAGCAGTGCATAGTCTATCGGGATCGTTGGCTTACAGAATATCCGTATTGTCCCAATTTCTTGCCGATAGCGTAATAGTCAGGACCTATATATGTAAATAGATTCAGATTGTCCATATTGACTCTTCCTTCAGCGGTAAGGACCCCATCCCGAGCGTGGACCGCCACTACCTCTCCTATGAAGAGCTCGTGGCTGCCAAGAACCACGCTGTGCCTTACTTGACACTCCATATTAATGGGGCATTCATCAATATAGTGACACTCTGTCTCGTCTCCTTTTATAGGAGTCAGACCAAGCTCCCGGAACTTGTCTACATCCTTACCTGATACATTACCACAATAGTCAGTGGCGTAGAGCGTCTCATTGTCAGGAATATTTACGCAGAATGCTCCTGTTTCCTTGATAATGCCATGGGAATACCTCATGAGGTTTATTGCTATTGACACCATAGGCGGTGTCCCGCAAGCTACACCTGTCCACGCCACTGTAATGATATTGGGACGCCCGTCACTGTCCGTGCAACTAACAGGAGCCGCAGGAATCGGATAAAGGTAGTTCTTCAGTTTAGCTCTGGTCTTAGACATTGGGACTATCTCTCCTTACAATCAAACTTAATAGCCTTGTGATATCGAGACTCGGCAGCGCCGGCCATAAATGAACTCATGACCCCCTATGAAATCGTGTCAGGATATGACGTTCGAAGGAACTTAACAAGCGGAATTCCCACAAGCAGCACTGAAACTGCTTCAGAAACCCCTATGCTGAGCACAAATACCCAGTAACTTGCCTTTGTCTCCGCCAGCAAGCTAAGATATGCGCTGACAATAAAGGCGTTAAGTGCTATGGGCCAAAAATATGCAATAGCGCTCTTTCTGAACATCCTGGTAAGCGCAGCAGCCAATAATGTCGTAAGACTGCCTAACACGATATCCAAAATCCCGTAAGGCCCGATGATATTAGCCAAGAAGCACCCGATAAACAAGGCAGGCACAGCTTCAGGATAGAGTATCGGAAGTACGGTCAATGCCTCTGCCACCCTGAACTGGAATTGCCCGAAACTAATTGGAGCAAGGGCATAGGTCAGTCCGACGTATACCGAAGCGATTACACCTGCACGTACAATTCTTCTTAAAGTGTTTTCTTTTCCTCTGTCGTCTTTTGCTTCCATTGGAACACACCCTTGCTAAGTCAATGTACATGTTTGTCTCTGCATGTGTTATGTATTATTCTCCTTTTGCCATACAAGTCCTTCGTAGAACTTATCTCGGAGTCTGCATCGTCAAGTAGGGCATAGAAAGCTCAAACTATTAACTATTGGCGAGCCTTTGGCATATTAGTCGTAGTATCACTGTTTTTCGAGGCAAGAAGGTCCGAAATCACGTGATACGGCTATAGACAATGCTCCCTCACAAGAGTAAACTCAACTACTGAATAAGCGGGCGCCATAGGAGGGCGTCTCGGAGGTGATCATGGGGCCTGCGAGGCTTTTTCACCAAAGCCGAGCAGGGTGGCAGAAAACCGGGGTCTACCGAAAAGGCGAGTGTTTTCCGGCTATGATAAGAGCCCGAAAAACCTATGAAATACTATTGTGACCCACATAACCATAATTAGAATGTGAGGGATGACCATGGGATTTGCTGTAGGTCTGGCCTATAATTTGAAAAAAGACTGTCCCAGGTCCGACACGGAAGTTGAAGACGCTGACGCCGAATTCGAAGAGCAATCAACGGTAGACCGTATAGCGAAAGCGCTACGGGCCAGGGGACATCGTATCGTCAAAGTACCATATCGCCCCGGACTTCTTTCCAGACTGCAAAGGCTCAATGTGGATATTGTATTCAATATCGCAGAAGGCTGGGAAGGCAGATGTCGAGAAGCAATCGTGCCTGCCATCCTTGAATCCCTCGGGATTCCATATACAGGCTCAGATCCTCTTACACTTGCAGTCTGTCTCGATAAAGCTGTAACTAAGGCTATTATCTCTGCAAGCGGTATCCCGACTCCATGGTGTTCAAAAGTGAGTAACGTGAACGAACTTGCGAACCTCAGAGTTGATTCCCTGAAGTACCCGCTCTTTGTGAAACCTGCGTATGAGGGTTCCAGTAAAGGAGTAAGGAGTTCGTCCAAAGTTACGGATCCCGTTGGCCTTTTTGACATGGTAAACTGGATAACAACTGTGTACGGACAGCCTGCACTGATAGAGGAGTTTCTGCCCGGACGTGAATTCACCGTCGGGATAGTGGGAAACAAAGAAATCACAGCTTTCCCCATAATGGAAGTCCGTCCAGTAGCTGAGACGGAACCGGAATCGTTCGTGTATTGCTATGACACTAAGCACAATAACCTGGAGCAGTTCTTATGTCCTGCGCCGGTCACAGATGAACTCGCTGCCGCTATCCTGGACGTAGCCATAAAATCATATCGAGCCCTTGAATGTCGCGACCTGGCCAGGGTGGACGTAAGACTCGATGGTACGGGAGTCCCGAACTTCCTGGAGATCAACCCTCTGCCCGGTCTCTCTACTGTCAGCCTTTTCCCTGTCACAGCCATGGCAAGCGGAATCTCATTTGAGGAACTTATAGACAAAATCCTGGAAGTGGCGGCAACAAGGACAAATGTGGAAGCGCGCAAGGTAACCCAAGCCCAAAACCAACAAGTAATCGCGGGACAGCGTCATCGGACAGTGCCCTTACGCAGGTAACGACATTGTCAGAGCCCACGAGACTGTCAAAAGACTATCAAGAGACTATCAAAGAAGCGCCGGCACTGAACTTAACAGTGGCCGGCGCTAGTATTGCACAATAAGTACAGCGCCAATGTCAACCGCCTCACGCCTCCAGGAGAATTCTATCGTCAGACAGCCTCTCACCTCTGGCATCATGGAAGCGCTCGAGAAGGTCAGACACAGTCATTTCTGACCTCTCAGGGTCACTCACATCTAAGACAATCTTGCCTTCGTGCATCATTATCGTCCTTGTTCCCACTGCAAGAGCCAGGCGAAGGTTATGAGTAACCATGAGAACAGAAAGGCTGCCCCGCCTGACAATATCATTGGTAAGCTCCTGAATCTCCTGGGCAGTCCTGGGATCGAGGGCTGCGGTATGCTCATCGAGCAGCAACAGCTTTGGCTGGGAGAGCGTGGCCATGAGCAAGGCTAAGGCCTGCCTTTGACCGCCGGATAAGAGCTTCACAGGTTCTTGGAGCCTATCTTCCAAGCCGAGGCCGAGAGAGGACAGCTTCTCCCTAAAGCAGTCTCTTTCCTTTGCCGAAACCCCCTTGGATAACCCACGGCGCATGCCTCGTTTGAAAGCCATAGCCATGTTCTCGTCGATAGACATAGAACCTGCTGTTCCCTGCATAGGATCTTGGAACACCCTGCCCAGGACCAAAGCACGCCTATGTTCAGGCAAATGAGTGACATCCTGTCCGTCGATTATTATCTGGCCGCTGTCAACCGGGAAAACCCCGGCAATCACATTAAGAAGCGTAGACTTGCCTGCCCCGTTGCTACCGATGACTGTCACAAAGTCGTTAGGCTGAAGGCTTAAGGAAACGCCCTCAAGAGCCATCCTTCCGTTGCCTGTGCCTGATTGGAATTTCTTACACAGAGATTTCAGTTCCAGCATTCCTTGCAGCCTTCCTCCTTTCGCCGCCAATACCCCGTTTGATGGATTTCCCTGATAAAGCTGCTATTACCAGCAATGCGGTGACAAGTTTCAGATCCGTAGGGGCAAAACCAAGGCGCAAAGCAAGAAACACTGCAAGTCGGTAGACCACTGAACCGATGATTGCTCCTAACGTCCCCATGCCAACAGATCTTGGAGGGATAATAGCCTCTCCGATGATTACTGACGCCAATCCTGCGACAACAGTGCCAATACCCATGCCAATATCTGCAAACCCTTGATACTGGGCGACAAGCGCGCCTGATAACGCAACCAACGCGTTAGCAATGCCGATACCTACGATTTTCATTGAGTCTGTATTCACTCCGAGACTCCTAATCATCGACTCATTGTCACCGGTGGCCCTGAGCGCAAGCCCAAACTCAGTTCTGAGGAAAACGTCCACCATATACTTTACAATCACAACTACTATGCAAAACAGAAGGAAGGAGGAAATCGTCGGAGGGATCCCCTTCTCCTGTAGAACAGTAAGAACCGTACCTGTCCTCAACAGGGGCACATTTGCCCTGCCCATAACCCTTAGATTCACAGAATACAGCGCGGTCATGGTGAGAATTCCCGCCAGAAGGTTAGAGATTCTTAGTCTAGTGTTAAGTATGCCTGTTGCGGCCCCTGCGAAGAATCCTGCAACCGGTGCAAGGAGGGTTCCTACCAGAGGGTGCACCCCTCCAATCAGTAACCTTGCAGCGACGGCTGCGCCCATAGGGAAGCTTCCGTCGACTGTCAAGTCAGGGAAATCCAGCACCCGGGAACTGAGATATACCCCTACTGCCATTACTGCATATACCAGGCCTTGCTCCAAGACCCTGAATACTGCCCCCAGAGCCAAATTCACCGTATCACCTCATAAGCGTCGTCAATCAAATCTTGCGGGATTTCGGCGCCCATCTTGTCTGCCGCTGCCAAGTTCAGAGCTATTTGCATATCCTCAAGATACTCTATGGGAATATCTTTAGGCTCTCTTTCTCCTTTGAGAATCTTCGCAGCTATATCAGCAGTCTGCGTCCCGAGAACATAATAGTCTATCCCTATGGTCGCGAGAGCCCCTCGTCTGACACCGTCAACTTCACCGACGATTACCGGGATCTTGAAATCCTCTCCTACCTTAATAACTGACTCGAGTGCAGATACAACCGTATTGTCCGTAGGCACGTAGACTGCGTCCACCCTGCCTACCAGTGATTGAGCAGCTTCATATACACCGCTGGAAGAGCTCACAGTAACTTCAATAAGCTGCAATCCGAGAATCCTTGCGGCTTCACGAGCAACATCCACTTGCACAAGGGAGTTGGTCTCACCTGCGTTATATATTACTCCTAC
>DGZL01000159.1:2346-10290 GCA_002398515.1 Firmicutes bacterium UBA4981 | reverse complement strand
ACAAGGGAGTTGGTCTCACCTGCGTTATATATTACTCCTACATGCTCTGCCTCAGGGGATATCCGTTTTAAGAGTTCCAGTTGCTTCCTTACGGGAGTAAGATCAGATGTGCCTGTAACATTGGTCCCCGGCCTCTCTATTGAATCAGCTAACCCTGCAGCGACCGGGTCTGTCACAGCCGTTATCATAATGGGGATATCTTGAGTGGCTTTAGCTGCTGCCTGAGCTGTAGGCGTAGCAATGGCGAGGATCATGTCTACGTCCTCAGATACGAATTTCCCGGCGATAGACTGGGCGATAGCCATGTCCCCTTGGGCGTTCTGTATCGAGAAGTTTGTATTCTTTCCTTCTTCGAAGCCTAACTCGGCCAGGCGTTGAATGAATCCATTCCTGGACGCGTCCAAGGCCGGATGCTCCACAATCTGCATAATGCCTATTCTAATAACATCAGGTTTCTTGTTGAATCTGGGCAAAGCAAATGCCAAAACTGCAATTACCGCTGCGACTCCTACCATAATAAACACCTGGTTCATCCCTGATTTCTTGGATGCCATTTGAATCCCTCCAATAAATGTAAAGTAATGGTCTGGTGCAATAATCCTCGATATAGTCTGATTCAGTCATGGCACCCATCCCCCCCGTCCGGACTCAACCACCCGTTCCAAGAGGAACTTTCTTTGCACACTTTTAGAACGAGTGATGTCTCAGAGCTTCGTATTCCAGGTATCTGCCGTAGTGTCTGAGTAAGAAATGTATAGAGCTCATCATTGGAGCCAAAAACTGCTTCCACCATGACATCATGTGCGCCTGCGCAGACAACCACATATCTGACTTGTGGCGCTCCGGCAAGTTGAGCTACGACTCTGTCAGGTGAATCCCCTTCAACATCAAGGCCGATTATGGCGACAAAGTTCATGCCTGCTTTGAAAGGATCGACAACTGCCTTGATTTCGATGACGCCCTCTTCGATGAGACGCGCGACTCGCTTTCTTACAGTGCCTTCCGCTACTCCTAATTCCTGCGCAATGAAGGTAAAAGGGGTTCTGCCGTCATTCTTCAGGTATGAGAGAATAGCCATATCCAGTTGCTTCAATACAGGGGAACCGTTCACGAACTTCGCTCCAATACGAAATAATATTTACGAATATCGTAATGTCTTGCCTATACATGTGCGCATACCGCAATATAACATCTTACATTCGACGAATAATGCAATTATCCTTCTCAATGAGAAAATCTTTTTTGAGGACATGAAGAAGTCACATGGAACGGGGAGTCCTCCGCCTCAGGAATCTCCGCCGTGCAGTTGAAGGAGGCCGGATTTCCATAGTATCTTTGAGAGTGTCCATAAGGAATTTGTATGAGAAAATCACGATCACACCGGAACACCCGTACAGGATGGCTGCTCCCCAAAAGGAACTGGCCACTCCGAAGACGCTACCTAGATACCCTCCGAGCAGCGGCCCGAGAACAGACCCTGCTGAAGACATGGAGTTCATGACCCCAAAGACAGTGCCACGGATTTCCGGCGCGACTGCCTGAGCCACAAGGACATTGATTGCCACAGACATGGCTACGCTGGGAGCGCCTGAGATAAATCTGAAAACGCCCAGGCTGTATACAGACTGAGAAAAGCCTTGCAACATCACAAAGACCACAAGAAGAAGCAAGCTGTCCCTTAGCATGGCTACGTAGTTGCCTCTCCAGTATCGTCCTACAAGCGGGGCGGAAATCGCAGTGGCTACCCCGAACAGTGTTGCGATTGCGCTTGTGGCAAGCGCTGCATTGACAGTGGAAAGCTCCTTGATCAACAGAGGCAAAGTAGGCCGGATACAGGCCGTGCCTGCCTGCATAATAACTAGGACACTAAATAAGATCTGCAAGACAGGTATAGAAACAGTCTCTCGCATACCCTTGATAATACCGGTTCGCTCTGTTTTGACGACTGTCTTCTCTTTCACGACGAACACAGCTATAAGCGTAGCTATTGCAGGCAGCGCCGCACACGCCACATAAGCGCCGTTAAGTCCGAACGCAGACACATATGCTGCACCCAGAATCGGGCCTGCTATTGTGCCAATTGCCATAGTCGTTTGCAACAAACCCATGGCAACGCCAAGATCCTCGTTAGGTGTGGTAGTGGCAACCAGCATGGTTGCAGCCGGGATATACCCTGCAAGTCCTCCCGCAAAGGCCTTAAGCCATAGAACCTGTACGTGGCTCGTGGCAAAACCCATAAGGCCATACGCTATCGTCAGAACCGCGCCTGCACGAATCAGCATCGGGCGCTTGCCGTATCTGTCTGATAAAGAGCCCCACACAGGCGCCATTATGGCTGAAGCCAGCGCAGCAACGGAGAAAACCGCACCTGACCAAAATGAGGCATTAGCTGATGTCCCGAGCTCTGAAAGAAGAATAGGCAGGAAAGACACAACTATGATGTCTCCCGCTTGGATAAGGGCACAACCTATATATAAAGCAAGTAAATTGCGGCGGTATTTCACACTGCCACTCCTTGTCGAACATTTTCTTCTTGTAGTCCCAAAGCGGAATCATGTCTTTGCACGAGGTCTGGTAAGGCCTGCTTACCATAGCCTATACAATATCATAACATACCTATACTACTCAAACAGGCCATGTTTAAGCAAGCCCCATAGTTAAGGAAATTGCAGTTGGGTCATGCCGGATACGGCAAGGACTCTAACTTATTTCTAGCCACACCGTAGATACTCATATATTCAGCTGCCGAACGGTTCCATGAGAAGTCATGGCGCATAGTATTCTCTACCAAAGACATCCATCTCCTCCGGTCTTGATAGACCGTGATTGCACGTCTCACTGCATCATCAAGCGCGTCAGCTGAATACTCAGCGAACGTAAATCCATTTCCTGCTTGTCTGTCAGGTTCATAATTAGTGACAGTATCTGCAAGCCCTCCTGTGCTCCTCACAATGGGAACCGTGCCATAACGCATACTGATGAGCTGCCCTAATCCACAGGGTTCAAAGCGGCTTGGCATGAGAAACATGTCACACCCTGCATAAATGCGCTGGGCTAAAGCAACGTTGAAGCCGATTTCAACTGCTATTTTGTTTGGGTAGTCCCCATGAAAAGAACGAAATAGCTCCTCATAATACGGGTCTCCTGTTCCGAGAAGCACAAATTGAATATCTTGCCCGATAATGTCAGGAATGATCTCAGCAATGAGATCCAGGCCTTTCTGGTCTACAAGTCGAGACACTACTCCGATAAGAGGCATGTCTCCGGGGGGCAGATCCATCTCGCGCTGGAGAGCATACTTATTCTCTTTCTTATCCTCGAAGTTGCCTAAGCCATAATTACGATAGATCCGCGCATCTGTTTCCGGGTTGAATTCATGGTAATTCAAACCATTAAGAATGCCATATACATCCTGTGCTCTGGACTTTAAGATTCCATCCATAAGTTGGCCGTAGACAGGGGTTTGGATTTCCTTGGCATAGGTCTTACTTACTGTGTTTATCACATCTGCATACACAATTCCTGCTTTCATGAAACTCACGTTCCCGTAAAACTCAATACTCTCAGGCGTGAAGTATTCATCTCCTAAACCAATCAGGGAAAGCACCTCTCGAGGGTAATTCCCTTGATACTTCAGGTTATGGATCGTGAATAAGCTGGCAATTCCCTGGTAAAACGTATCTTGAGAGTATTTCTCACGAAGGAGGAGAGGCACAGGGCCTGTCTGCCAGTCATTGCAGTGTATCACATGAGGCGCCCACCCTAAGTGCCTAATCATCTCCAGGATGGCTTTAGAAAAAAACGTAAATCGTTCAGCCTCATCAAAATACATGTACATGTTATCCCTGTCGAAGTAATGGTAGTTGTCAATGAAATAGACAGGCACAAGCCTCTCTATCCCATCGAGTCTTGCTCTTATCACACCTTCCCGCAGAATCGCAGTGGCTTTTCTCTGGCCTACCTGCACCGGGAAATCGCCTAATGTCTTGTAGTCCGTGATTCCCCGATACTTGGGCATGACCACCCGCACATCATTTCCCATTGTCGCGAGGGCTTTCGGGAGTGAACCTGCCACATCTGCAAGCCCGCCCGTCTTCGCGAATGGCGCGACTTCGGGAGAGGCAATCAGTATTCTGTAGGTTTCATCGAGTTGTTGGACATTCATTGTATAAATACCCCTTCCTGTTCCTCCAGGCCCAAAGCACAACTACCATGACATTGCTCAGCCCTCCCCCTCCGCGTGTCCTGGCATACTCTCACGCAAGGCAGCTGCAGCTACCTCTGGGGCTGTCGGATTTATGTAGTACCCCGTGCCGAGTTCGAACCCTGCAATAGTCGCAAGGCGCGGAAGCAGCTCAAGATGCCAATGATAGTATGCGCCAAAATCTCCTTTCCATGGGGCGGTATGCCACACAATATTATATGGAACGTCATCAAATGCCCGTTCGAATGTGCGAACTACCTGATGAAGCATTGTAGCAAGATCAGCCAGTTCGTCCCGGGATATTTCTTCAAAAGCTTCGTTGTGGCGTTTTGGGACAATCCAGGTCTCATAAGGGAACTTGGACGCGTACGGGCAAAATGCCAGGAAGTGTTCGGATTCTTCAAGCACCCGCTCCCTTCCCTCAATCTCCTTCTCTACAGTCTGGCAGTACAGGCACTTTCCTGTCCTGTCCTTATGCTGCCTGGCATGGTCTAGTTCCACCTGAATTACCCTGGGCACTATCGGAACAGCAATTAGTTGACAATGTGTATGTGAAAGAGAGGCGCCCCCTGCAAGCCCCCAATTCTTGAAAGCCTGCAGATACTTGAGCCTGTCATCTTCTCTGAGGACACGGAAACGAGTGACTATGGCAGTGAGTACGTCCTCCATCCGATTTTGAGAATGCGTCCCGAATGTGGAATCGTGTTCCGGGGATTCCACAACAACCTCATGGATTCCTACTGCAGGGATATTGACATATAGTCCGTCTTGCCCTTCAATATAGCTGTCTGTGTCTATGGAACCCTCGTAATCTAGGAAAAAAGCAGGAAACTTGTTAGGCACAACCCTTACTTGCCATCCTTCTGTATTTGGGGCCTGACTTTCCCTGCCCAGTGCAAGGATCTCAGGGGGAGTCATATGTTCGCTGCCATAGCAAAATGGGCATGTGCCCGTTTTTTGCTTACCGTGAATAATTCTAAAGTCAGAAGGGCGCCTGCTTCTGGCAGACGCAATTGCTACCCATGCTCCTGATGTAGGATCTCTTCTTAACTCAGATATCATGAAACCCCTCTTTTCAGCTCATTCTCTCTAGTCTATCTCCTGTCAAAATAGATACTCTTTCCAGTAACTGACAAAGGGATACCTATTACGATATCGGCATCAACGAGACCCATCTTCCTGGCTAATACTCCCACGCGATACATAATTCTGTTATCGATATTATGTATAGACGCGACCTTTACCGCAGAGCCCACAGCAATACCCATATCAACGCTTCTCCAAACGCATACAGGGCCTCGGGACTCAGGGCCGTCATGCAGTTTTGGCAAGTCTACGCACTTATCATACCCGCATGCGCCACAGTTAAGACCACAAACCTCAGCATTCTTCAAGCCGATAAGCACGCAAGCAGAACTTGCGGCAACATTCGCGCCGTCGCGATCATAATTAATCTTGCCGGAAACCTTCCCGTATTCAACCATAGCCTCTGCAAGCTCAATCAAGGCATCCCCTTCAACAATACCTGTTACTATGAAGTCTTTCCCAACCGCTTTAGGAGCAGTCCTTGCAGCAACACACATTAGATCCGCAACCATCCTTATTGCGTCTTTCACCAAAAACCACCTCCAGCAAGAGTATTCCACGGAAGATCGGGAATTCCTCGGCGCGTTCGTGGATTCCCTAGGAAACAATGGGATGAAAACTACTTGTCTGTGCCATGCTATAACACAGGCAGCCTAAGAAGAAACGCTGTCTCATGGCCAAAGGAGCAGCCTGGTCATAAACGGTAAGGGAGAGGCGACAGGCAATAAGAAGCGACAGGTGATGAATAATAGATGATATGGGGTGAGAAGCAATGACGGTAGGCGAAAAACTCCACCAATGCTTGGCGCAACTCGAAGGCGCAGTAGCAGACCTCAAAACCTTCTGTTTGGATACTCAAGACCAGACCGCCAAGAAGCTGTACGCGCAGATTTCAGACACATTGCAGAATCAGGTAGTAAACCCGCTGAAATCCCGGGTCAATTATGTGGAATCTCAAGAACCGCAGTATAAAGTATACGAACAGGCTATGAAACAAGGAGAAATGCCTGAGCCTCAACAGCCTGAACAGTATGATCGCTGATGAGTCCCGGATTTACCGCACACCGGCAGGAGCATACCATGGAATGCCGTGGCATTCCACGAAATAGCTAAACATTAGCCTGAAATACCTGTGAAATGGCGGTAAATCTCCAGGGAAATCCTGCGGATGGCGTCTTCTCCATGACGAGTGTCAGGGAGATCTGACGCAAGAATCGTGACAACATAATTTACCGACCCGGCATAGACAATGGCAGCGTCATGCCGCACTCCTGACACAGAGCCTGTTTTGTGGGCGATCTCCATGTTTTTCACCTGCCCTACCAGGCTCTCTTCTTTACCGTCTGACACAGGGATAAGGGCAGGGATAAGGTCGTTGTATTGTTGCTCCTTCATTATTCTGACCATCTCTTCGCACGCCCGGCGCGAGACCACCTGTCCCTTGGCGATTTTCTCGAGGAGGTCGGTAATATCTTGCGGTGTCACGGCATTTGCGGCTTGCACTGTCTGAGGCAAAGTCATAAACTTGCGCCGAAGGATGATTCCGGTAAATCCAAGTTTCTGCATGGTGCGGTTTACATGGTCCATCCCCAGAAGATCAACGAGAATGTTTGATGCTGTGTTGTCACTTATCACAATCATAAGACGGATTAGGTCAATAACGGGTATCTTAATCCCCTGAGACATCACCTTAAGGATACCTGCACCGCCCACTTTGTCAGTATCAGCCAATTTCATCTTAGTTTGAAGGCGAATAAGGCCCTCTTCCGCCTGCCTGAATCCTTCCACCATTATGGGAATCTTAATGATGCTGGCTGCCACGAATTGCTGATCCGCATTCATCAGGATTTCCCTGCCTGTCGAGAGTTCCTTTGCAGCAATACCGAATACTCCCCCGGCAGATGATGCAAGTTCCAGGATTTTGTCATGGATACTCATGGACAGGAGCGCCCCCCTGACATCCTCCTCTAGCATCGTCCTCTGATGCCCTTCACGGATGCATTTTCCACCCATGTTTTTCGCTGATATCTTCCACCGGTATCCTTCGCCAATATGTTTTCCACTGATGTCCCCATGCCTACTGACATGAGGGAGGCCTTCTCAGTAAGTCTCTTGAGATGTATTCACACTCGGTATGTTTCTTAAGGCGTTCTCGCGCCCCCATGCTTCTTGAGGAGTGCTCACACTCGGTATGTTTCCTGAGATGTCCTCATACACGGAGCTCCACAACATCCTTATCCTCAAGGACGTAGTCTCTGGGCACAGCCTGACCGGGAAATCTCGCGGACCCCCATACACGAGCGCTTCTCAACTTAGACGGGAAGTCACGGTGAACAGCCTCTGCCATACCAACAACTGCGCTTCCCCTCTTTAGAATAAACGGCTGATTCATGTCAGGATCGTGTCCCGGTTTTTTGCTGTAAATTCGTATGATGCCAAGAAGATCAAAGACAGACCGCCTCAAGCGTTCAAGGGTTTCTCCTATTTCCACCGACACGCTGACAAGGCGAAATCCGGAAGGAAGGTATTCAGTGATAAGCTCCAAGTTATCCTCCGCACATTTAATATCCATTTTCGTAGCAACAATAAGGCAGCTGTCTGCAGTATGGTGGTGTAAGCCTTCTACAGGGTCATCTCTGAGGATCTTCTTTTCC
>DGZL01000159.1:361-2043 GCA_002398515.1 Firmicutes bacterium UBA4981 | reverse complement strand
GGCACAAACTCTCCTTCAGTAATCGGCGGCAAGTCTACAAGCTGTATCAAGATATCCTCATATTCCATCATGCCGGCTACAGGAAGAGCAGTAGCAAACGGATACGGCGCTACATCAACCTTCGCTCTGGTGAAAACATCAACTAAGGCAGACTTCCCCACATTCGGAAAGCCTACAAGAGCCACTTGCCCGGCGCCATGCTTCTCCACGAGAAACGGGTCTCGCCGGCCTGCTTTGGCTTTTCTTTCACTTTCATCGCGAAGTCTGGCCAGACGGCGCTTTATGTCAGCTTGAAGCTTCTCCGTGCCTTTATGTTTTGGAATGGAAGCTAGCATATCCTCAAGCGCCGCAATCTTCTCGTTGGCAGTCTTTGCGTTTCTAAAGACTTCTTCAGCTTCAAGATACTGCAGTGTGAGGTTGGCAGGCATAAAGTCACGCATCCTCATATTATTTATTGATAGTCGGACTCTCTGAAAGATTCTCCTATTATTAATTGTAGCATAATGCCATGAATTCCTGCACAACCCAAAACATAAGCGAAAAATGTCCCGTAATCCCAGGTTACTCCAAGTAAAATTCAGGCGGTTGCCGAAACCGCCGAATTACGGTATAATTGCGCAGGTGAAAACGTTATAGATCTGCCGCGTGAGGAGGGGAGCCATGTACACCAACAGTGCCGTGCAACCACCGAGAGTGGCATATTTCTGTATGGAATATGGGCTGCACGAAGAGTTGAAAACGTATGCAGGCGGTCTCGGAATCCTTGCCGGAGACTACCTGAAATCCGCATGCGATCTGGGACTTCCTGTAGTCGGAATTGGTATCCTCTGGCGACAGGGGTATACTCAACAAATGATAGGACAGGACGGCAGGCCGTTCGACGCCTATCCTTGCTATTCCTATGACTTCCTTAGAGATACCCAAAAGACAGTGAGTGTGAGGATACGAGGACGAAACGTTAAGTGCAGGATTTGGATGGTCGACAAGTATAAGAACGCGCCTTTGTATCTTCTGGACACCAACCTCCCTGAAAATGAGGATAAGTGGATTACAGGGCAGTTATACGGTGGATTCGGAGAAGACCGCATTGCGCAAGAAATTGTCCTGGGAGTTGGCGGAGTAAGGGCGCTGCGTGCCCTAGGCATAGATGTCGATGTATACCACTTCAATGAAGGCCACGCTGTCTTTGCAGGCCTTGAACTCATCAGAGAGAAAATGGCCCGGATGGGGCTCAGCTTTGATGAAGCAATGGCCTTAACCAGGCATGAAATCGTGTTTACCACACATACACCGATAAAAGAAGGCAACGAGGTTCACAGGCACAACATCTTACGGTATATGGGGGCATACAACGGCTTCTCCCAGAGTCAAATGACGAGCATCGGGGGAGATCCGTTCAATATGACAGTGGCAGGCTTGCGCCTCGCCAGAATTGCCAGTGCTGTGGCGAAGCTTCACGGAGTGACTTCTAACAGAATGTGGCAGGACGTATCAGGCAGAGCGCCGATTATAAGTGTAACAAACGGCGTCCATCCCGGCGCATGGCAAGACAAGGCGGTGCAACAGGCCTACGAAACCGGTGGAGATCTTTGGGGCGCTCATATGCAGGCAAAATCGTCACTGCTCTCTGAGATCCATGCAAGATGTGGAACGACCTTGAACCCTGACAAGATCCTCATAGG
>DGZL01000159.1:0-133 GCA_002398515.1 Firmicutes bacterium UBA4981 | reverse complement strand
TATTCCGCAAGCTGGATGTTATTGAGCCATACCTCAGATCCGGAGAGATTCAATTGGTTTTCTCAGGGAAAGCCCATCCTTTGGATGATACCGGTAAAAGCATTGTGGCGAACCTTGTGGAAATGATGAATCA
>DGZL01000100.1:39717-48973 GCA_002398515.1 Firmicutes bacterium UBA4981 | reverse complement strand
AGAAGAGAAATCGCTCTTGTTTCATGTTGCGTGGTGCTCTTAGTGACTGGGCTTGCAGGAGCAGCGCGGGAAATAAGAATAATTGTTGATGACGAGGTTATGGCGGTCGCCGCCGCTCCCGCTCTTAGGGTGGGAGATGTCCTGAAACAGGCCGGGGTGAAATTACAAGACGGCGATAAAGTGACACCTCAAATATCAGAGCGGGTACGTGGGAGAGGTATCATCACTGTTACCCGTGCAGTTCCTGTAGAGCTTACAGTAGATGGCTCGAAAGTTGGGCTTCGTTCAACAGGGCCTATGGTTAAGCATGTTCTGGCTGAGTCCGGAATCCTGCTCAGGCCTGAGGATAAGGTCAGTCCTGGGATGGAAGCCGGACTTACTCCCGGTATGAACATCAAAGTGACTCGTGTAACATCTGAGGTGGTCGTACGACAGGTTCGTATCCCGTATCGTACTGAGGAAAGATCTGATTCAGGCATGGATCGCGGTGAAGCTGAGGTTATTCGGCGGGGAGTTGAGGGTCTCCGTGAAGAGGAAGTTCGTGTGACCTATGAGGATGGCAAAGTTGTCAATGAGACTGTGCTGTCCAGTAAAGTATTACGGGAAGCAGTCTCAAAAGTGGTGAAAGTAGGCACTCGCAATCCAATCAGAACCTTGCTTACTTCAAGAGGCACCTTCAGATACCGGGAAATCAAAACCATGACAGCCACTGCTTATGAGCCCGGCCCTACCAGCTGCGGAAAGTGGGCGGACGGCTATACAGCTATCGGCCTGAAGGCCGTCCCCGGCATTGTTGCCGTAGATCCCAAGGTTATACCTCTTCGCACTAAGCTGTATGTAGAAGGTTATGGGCCTGCAATCGCAGGTGATGTGGGAGGCGCTATCAAAGGCAATAGAATCGACTTGCTCTTTGAGACTGTAGAGGAGGCATTACGGTACGGAAGACGGAAGGTGAAAGTCTATATTCTGGAGCCATGAAACAGAGAATAAAGAACCTAAGTAAAGAATCTAAAATTCGGCCGAGGAAACACCTCGGCCAGAATTTTCTTATCGACCATGGCATTTTAGAAGTTATTGTCAATGCCGCGCAGTTAACCAAGGATGATTTGGTCTTGGAGATTGGGGCAGGTACCGGTACACTGACTGAGACTCTTTCAAGGGAAGCCGGTCATGTCATTGCTGTCGAAATAGATGAGAGATTGGTTTCCCTGCTTCGCCAAAGGTTCTTTCAATATCCCAACGTAGAGATTGTAAAAGGGGACTTTCTGCAGCTAAACTTGACAGAGTTGACCGCTTCTAGTACACTGATTTCAGAGAAATCTAAAGTGGTTGCCAATTTACCTTACTATATTACGTCTCCTATTATTTTGGAACTATTTCGTCATGCCGAACTTTTTGAACGACTGGTGGTTCTAGTTCAGAAGGAAGTCGCAGAACGAATTGTCGCAGCTCCGGGATCCAAGAGGTACGGAGCATTTTCCGTAGCTGTGCAGTATCATGCAGATCCGGAGATCATGGCAATAGCGCCTCCGGAGGCGTTTTGGCCTCAACCGAAAGTGGACTCTTGTGTTGTCAAGATGCTGATTCGCGAAACCCCACGGGTAAAGACAGTTGATGAGGGAATCTTCTTTGCGGTAGTCAGAGGCGGTTTTGCAAAAAGGCGAAAGACAATCTTAAGAGCGCTTTCCATGGCGGGAAAGACTTTTCCGGAGCTTGTCTCTGTCAAGGAGGATGACATAAGGAGGATCCTTGCTGAGGTTGGCGTGAATTCCCAGAGAAGAGCTGAGACTATATCATTAGAAGAGTTTGGCAGAATAGCTGACGCGATTGTACTGGAACGTGGCGATCTTAGTCAGGGTGACAAACATGATGTTCATAAGTCCCTCGAAGGGTAAAATGAGTTTCGACGAGGCTTTTAAAGATATCGTCGACTATATGCAGGAAATGCCCGGCATTCCGTATAGGCTGATTATCGGCACTGATTCTCAGCTACGAGAGGATGCTTGTTTTGTTACTGCCATAGTCATTCATAGAGTGGGTAAAGGCGGACGCTATTACTATACCAAGGAAAACGAAAGAATGGGTCGGAGTTTGAAGCAAAGGATCTTCTTTGAGGCTGCAAAGAGCCTGGGAATTGCCAGCAGGCTTGCTGAGAAGCTTGCTCAAAACGGATATGGGGATCTAAATGTGGAGATCCACTTGGATATCGGTCAGAACGGTGAAACGAAGGATCTCATCAGAGAGATTGTCGGTATGGTAACAGGCACCGGATTTGAAGCTAAGATCAAGCCGGATGCTTATGGAGCAACAAAAGTCGCGGACAAGCACAGTAAATAGAGGGTCGGCATGGCCGGTAATACACAGCCCGATCATACACAAGACCTTGAGATTCTGAGCACGCCTTCCTTTAATCAGGAGGGCGTGTTCTTTAGTATAAACCCTCACCTTTTCTAGTCCACCTCATAGTATGTCATATCACGGACATGGTCCCTTTGGAGGGGAGAGTGTGGGCGAGATAAAAATCGGAGATAATGTGGCGCGGAGATCTTACGGGTCAGACGTAATCTTCGTGGTTCTAAAGATAATTACAGCTCGAGTGAAGGTTGCAAGGGCTCTTCTGCGAGGCTTGAATATGAGGCTCATGGCAGATGCTCCCATTGGTGACCTTGTGGCTATTCGTAGTGCAGAGGTGGAATCATCGTCTCAGGCTCTTCATCAAGAGACACGAAAACTAGTGGAGAAGGTATTTCTCAGACGCATGGCAGAGGAATCTAGCATAGATTATCGAGGGCGTGATGGCACTATTCTGCCGTCGGGCATTGATTATCGTCATTTCCCGGGAAAAGTTCTTCATCTTGATGGGGACAGGGACTACCTGAAGCATTGCCTAAAGTACTACCAAGAACTTGGCGTGCCTGCTGTAGGATACCATGTCCCAGAAGACGCACAGCCGTCGAAGGTTGCAGCGCTTTTTAGAGAGCACCTCCCGGACATTTTGGTGATTACAGGCCACGACGGGTTTATTGCCCGTGTAGGTGACAAGTCAAGCCTGGACAGCTACAGAACATCCAAGTATTTTGTGGAAGCCGTAAAGAAGGCACGGCAGGTAGAGCCTGACAAGGATTCTCTCGTAATAATCGCCGGGGCATGCCAGTCATATTATGAGGCCTTGATAGATGCCGGAGCCAATTTCGCGAGCTCTCCTCAAAGGATATTCATTCATTGCGCTGACCCGTTGCTTGTCGCGGAGAAGATATCCCATACCCCGTTTGATACCGTTGTTCATGTGAACCAAGTAGCTGAAAACATAATCAGCGGACTGAACGGGATCGGAGGTATAGAAACCAGGGGGAAATTGCGTTTCAGTTTGCCGAATACAGTGTCAAACCACAGTTGACTTGTCTTGTGGAGAAGATGAGAGATTTCTTTAGCAATCTTTAGAGCGAGAGATGTGGAGCGAACGTTTTGAGGGCTATGAAGCTTGCCTACCCAATATATATGAAATGCGCTATTGACATGATACCGGCATGTTGTTATACTTATTTAATTTCTTGACATGACACCGGAGGCGTGCTAAAATTAATTAGGTATGGCCCGCCGAGGAAGGTGGTAAAATGGCAGGCAGAAATGCCCTCGAAATCATTAAGCGAGATCTTGAGCCATTTGTCGGTAAGAAGGTTATGGTCAGGGCAAATCAGGGACGCAGGAAGGTCTTTGAAACTGAAGGGATTCTTGAGAACACATACCCCAGACTTTTTGTGGTAAAGTTGTCTGATAAACCAGGATTAGTGAAACGAGTCTCCTATACCTACGCTGATGTGCTGACTGAAACAGTAAAACTGTCTGTTCGGTGTAGGGATGAGGAGAAGAGAATCGGCTGTGCGGGCTAAAACCGTAATAGGTCTTTAATTTGCGTAACGGGTAAGGCAACACTGATGACCTTGCCCGTTCTTGTGTACACAGGTTTTCTTCGCCTTTCTTCTTGATCCCTCAGATTCAGGTGGCATGTGTCTTTCCATGCTGCTAGACGCTATAGTGGATTATTTTCCCTATTGAAATCTCATGTGGAACCCTCTAACATTAAAAGTAAGAGGAACCAAGGGGAGGGTTACACATGAATAGACAAATTACTATGGCAGTGATGATTGCAGCCGCGCTTGTGGTAGCGCTTATCATGCCTACTCAAGCCTTCGCAGCCACAACGTATTACTCAAGCTCCGGAAGTTCCGGTTATCAGTATCCTGGCAGCAATTACTACTCTGGCGGTTCAGGGTCAACCTATTACTACAGCAGTGACTCATCAGGGGGATCTACTTACTACTACAGCGGAAGGTCGTACTCGAATTCCGGTAGTAGGACTTATTACAACAACTCAGGCAACACCTGGTATTATGGCGGTGGTTCGTACACGCCTTCCAGACCCAGTCCGACCCCGACTCCTCAACCGACACCTACGCCTGAGCCAAATCCGGAACCTACACCCCAGCCGGAGCCCACTCCTACACCGGGGCTCACCGCTGACGAACAGAAAATGGTAAATTTGATTAATCAGGAAAGAGCAAAAGCAGGGCTTGCGCCTCTCACTATTGACTTGAGGTTGGTTGATTTGGCCCGTAAGAAGAGTCAGGATATGATTACAAACAACTATTTCAGTCACACATCCCCGACTTACGGTGATCCTTTCCAAATGATGACCGCAGCAGGGATCAGCTATCGAACTGCAGGTGAGAACTTAGCAGGAGCCAGAACCGTGGATCAAGCGCATTCAGCTCTTATGAATAGCGCCGGCCACCGTCAGAACATCCTTAGCCCGTCATACAACAGAGTTGGTGTAGGGATCGCTACCGGAGGCCCTTACGGTAGCATGTATACCCAGTTATTCATCGGTACATGGTAAACACTTGGCAAGGCTGCTGATTCACAGAGGCTGATCGATAGCAAACAGATATGCTATGACATGGGACAGGCCTCCTTGTCCACTAAGGATGAGGAGGCCTATCTTATAAGCCTTCAAAGAAAGACAAGAGGCCACGGAAAATAGCGTCAGCCAGACGTCCTCGATGGGAAGGAGTGAGAAGCAACTCCTTCTCTTCAGGGCTGGAAATGAATCCGACTTCCACAATAACGGCAGGGATGTTCGCAGCATTTAACACATAATAATCGCCCTCCAACACCGACCGGCCTCGGAAAGGCGCAACGTCCTTCATTGCTTGTTGGATACAAGTTGCTAAGCGTTTGCTCTCAGGTTTGTTCTTGCTATAGAAAACAATTGCTCCGGAGGTAGACTTAGAACCGATTTTGTTCACATGTATACTGACGAAGACATCTGAATTAGTGCGATGTGCTATATGGATTCGCGCAGCCAGATCCTGCCTGTGCCGAGTTTTCTCTTCAGGCCACAGAGGACTCATTTCCCAGTCTCCATGCCTGGTCAAGATAGGTACTGCCCTTGCCCTAGCCAGTAGGTGGCATACATCTCTGGCTATCTCCAGCACAATATCTTTCTCGAGAATGCCTTCACTATCGTGGGAGCCGGGGTCAATACCGCCATGTCCTGGGTCGACTGTTATGACTTTGCCTACCATTGCAGGATAAAGCGGCGCCAAGGCAGGCATTGTTCTTCCTGTGGCAAGAACGAGCAATAACAGAACTGAGGTCGCAAGAAGGAGACCAATCGCACCTCTTCCCGTAACAACGACTACCAGGATTCTCTTTCTCATGCAGGCACCCCCTACAGAGATCTATATTCTGATGAACCTTCGCTAATCCCTGAAGGATCGGACAGGACAACCGGCATGACGCCGGGAACATATTTGCCCGCATGCAGCGCGTTCAAGGCCTTCTTTGAACGTCAAAAGAAGCTATGCGTTCATAGGCAAAAGAAGCTATGTGTTCATAAGATAGTGTAAGATCCTACGCTTGCCTTCTAAGTCTGTGATGTTTAAGGGGGATAAGCTTATGTCATATGCAACTCATAGATGTTGTTCCGATGTGACTCACAGATCTTGCTCCGAGATGACTCTTGCGTTGCCCATTCCGGCAATCAAGATAAAGGAGATCCGTGCTCACGTTGATACCGTTACGACACATGTGATTCCGGGTAAGGTGATAGTCCAAGGAACGCTTCAAAAGCAAGTGTTTTTTGTCGGGGAAGACAACATTGTCCATCACTTCCCCGAGCAAGCGCGTTTTTCAGCCTTGATTGAGATACCCGGGGTTGAGCCGGGCCCTGAGGTAGTTGTGCAGGCTCATCCGAGGATTTTTAATATTATTGCTACCTTGAGTCCTGACGGTACTCAAATAACGCAGAAAATCATCGTCGATGTAGATGTGACAGTTACCCAGTTTGTTCAGGTGCCCCTTGCCGAAGACCCTGAGGGACCCAATGTCCTGGCAGAAGAAGTGGTGGGAGAAGATACAGGTCAGGTTCTTGAATCAGGCACTGTGACCTTAGTTACGCCTGCAGTCAAGGTAACTGAGATTAGGGCAAATCCTGAGATTACTCAGGTTACGGTAAAAGAAGACAAAGTCGTGGTCCAAGGGAACATTCTAAAGCAGATCTTCTTTATTGATCTTGATCAGGTAGGCCGTCATCAAGCTGTCGTTGTGCCATTCGCTATTATGATAGACATCCCCGGAGCAGAGCCGGACATGAATGCCCAGGTGCGCGTCACTGTGGCAGATGTGAATTTTACCTTGGATCCGACAGGCGCTTTTGTCAATCAGGAAGTGGTCCTTGACGTATTCGTGAAGGTCACTCAGACAGTTGAGGTATCGTTAGCGTTAGGGGAGGACTTGACTATCAAGATTGAGCAAGTGCTTGCAACTGCCTCAACTCAGATAATGGAAGAAGTCACCGTTGTTTTGGCGCAATCTGCTATCAAGATAAAAGACATAAATCTGGTTGCACAAGATGCGCGAGGCCGTACGATTGCAGATAAAGTCATCATCCAAGGCGTCTTTATAAAAGACGTATACTACATTAACGAAGACAATGTGGAGGTCGTGGAATCCTTCACCATTCCCTTCAGCACTTTCATACCGGTGCCAGGGGTTACGCCCGGGCTTAATGTTTTTGTCAACGCGCAGGCTTTACCGGTAGTATTTGACCCTCTACAGACCGGCACTGAAATAACGGAAAAGGATCTTGCAGATATTGAGGCCATCATTACAGAGACAGTGAAAATCGAAGTTGAAGAAGATCCCAACGGTACCCTATTCAAGGTACAGCAAGTGGTCGGAGAAGGCACAGCGCAGGTTTGCGCTGAAGGAATAACCGTACCTGTGCTTCCGATTACCATAGAATTTGCCAGGATACGTGTGGGAGAGGCGGTAGAGGCTGAGAAGCAGCTTCTCGTAGAGAACTCCATTTGCTTGCCTTTCGTCGCCAGAAAGATCAAGTCAGTAGAATCCACCGTTCAAAATGTAACCTGGGAGATCGTGGGGGAGCAGGTGATTGTTGAAGGCGAAGTAAGGAAGGACGTATTTGTGGTCGGGCTCGACAATATAGTCCATCATATCCAAGAGACCGTTCCGTTCAGTGGAATTGTGGATGTTCCCGGAATCGTGGAAGGCGCTGCAGTCACTGTAGATGTAATAGTAGAGAGCCTTGTTCAGAACCTTGTATGTGGGGGAAGCAAGATTCACCAGCTGATAGTCTTACTTGTTACTGTTACATCTACCGAAGAGAGAATCTTTACGGTCGTAGTAAATGTGACAGGACCCGGTGTCTTCGTAACCAAGACAAAGGTCCTTGTTGACGTAGTGGATGACGGTATCCCGGAGCCTGTGCCGCTGGATGTGGTCACAGATCTTACCGGGCCCAACGTAGATACGGTTACGAGGGAGACAATTCCGCTCGTGGTAATTGTAAACGGGACTGTTGGTCCTGTGCCTGTGTCTGTAGTAACGAACGCTACATTTAAGATTTAGTCCAAGCCTTAGCGCATCACATTTTTAGGTAGATTTCAATACGATATAGGGAAGAAAGGCACAGAGGGGGACTGACCAATATGTTTATAGGGCTATGGCAATCCGGCATAATTGTGGCTGCTATTGCCCTTGTCCTCCTGGGACTTTTGCTGATACCGCGCCGTAGACGCATGGTTGGAACGCTGTTTGGCGTCAATGAGCCTGATGATGACAATGGCTTAGAATTATCATCAGGGCACGGCAATCCTCAGTTAGCATTAACACAACAGGTAGGTGAAGCAGCTTCTGTTGCTGACTGCGACCTTTTTGGGGACGGCGGAGGGGCGGAGGTTAACCAAGAGACAGTGTGCTCCGACGCTGTCCAAATCAAAAGGAATCTCATACTGCGTGCCTCTGATTCGTGGCATATCGGAAACGCCACACCCATACCTTCTTCAAGCGAAACTTCTATGGAGCCGCCAAGCGAAATAAGTCTCAGGGCGGAATCCTTTGATAATCTAAGCCAGATCATGTGCTGCCAGAGTGAAGATGTGGACGAAACCTCATGTGACTCGCAAACTCCCATATCTGACTCTTCACCGGAATCTCGCGATACTTCGTCAGAAGATGATGACGACGCCAAGTCAGGGCTTCTGTATCCCATATCTCATGACCGGGAAGAGGATACGGAAGAAAGAGAACATATACCTGTCCAAAATCAGTCCCAGGAGACAGAGGACCCGAGGGAGGTAAGACTCGCATTTCTTAATCGTTTGACTCAAAGCCCATTCAGGCTTAGGGAAGGAGGCTCGCATATGCTGAATATCGAGAAGTATAGTCAGGTTCAAACAGCGTGTCTTAAGGTGGAAAGGGTTGTAGGCCATGGTTCAAAGCAGGTTCTTCTCGAGGAGACAAATACTATACCCGGTATCAAGATAGTGGAAATCATTCCTACGCTCATCAATATTCGTTCCATAGTAAAGGACGGCAAAGTCATTATCCAAGGCACTGTTCACAAGCAGATATTTTACATCGGCACTGACGAGCTGGAACATCACCTTGCAGAGGATATGGATTTCAGTGAGCTTGTTGATATCGAGCCGTTGAATCCTATGTATCCGGTGCGAGAGGGCATGAACCAGCAGGACTTCTCTGTAATCGAGAACAGCGTGTTTGAGTTTGACCCGGATACCGGCGCTTTAACGCAAAAGATCATCCTCAGATTGTGTGTGAAGGTAACTGAAACAGAACAACTTGAAGTGGGGGTTGCTCCTCAAGGCACACTGATTAAGGCTGCTGTCGTAGTCGGTGAAGGCACAAGGCAGAAGTTCATTGAAGAGACGAA
>DGZL01000100.1:29183-39623 GCA_002398515.1 Firmicutes bacterium UBA4981 | reverse complement strand
ACAACTTGAGGTGGGGGTTGCTCCTCAAGGCACACTGATTAAGGCTGCTGTCGTAGTCGGTGAAGGCACAAGGCAGAAGTTCATTGAAGAGACGAAAGTTATTCCTGCCATTAAAGTGATTGAAATTATCCCGCGAATATCTCAGATCAGGCACATAGTCAAGAACGGTAAAGTCCTGGTTCAAGGTATCGTTCATAAGCAGATATTCTACGTAGGCACGGACGACCTAGTTCATCACCTGGCAGAAGACATCCCATTCAGTGATCTTGTGATAGTGCCATGCGCATGTGAGGGGATGAACTCTCAAGACCATTCTTTCGTAGATAACCTCGTGTTTGAATTCGATCCTGTCACCGGTTCTCTCACTCAAAAGATTATCCTTGCCCTATCCGTGAAGGTCACGGAGACATGCGGGGTGCCGGTAATTGAAAGGACGGCCGGAACGGTTATCAGCGCTAACCAAATCATTGGGATGGGATGCGCCGAGAAGCTGGTTGAGGAAACAAAGACCCTGGCAGCCATTAAGATCGTAGATATCGATGCCAGGATCAGTGAAATAACGTCCATAGTCAAAAACGGTAAAGTCATAGTGCAAGGGACTGTCCACAAGCAGATATTCTATGTCGGTACAGACGACCTTGTCCATCATCTTGCAGAGGATCTGCCTTTTAGCGAGATGATAGAGATACCCCCGATAAATCCGCAATTCCCTGTGGAGGAAGGCATGGATCAACAGGATCACTCGTTTATTGAGAATATTGTATGGGAATTCGATCCTACCACAGGCGAGCTTACGGAGAAGGTTATCATCGGCATACAGGTAGTAGTGACGAATCATATTCAAATCCCGGTAGCGGTCATTGGCGGCTGTCCCGGCAATAACATTTGGCCGAATAATGAGGGTTGTCCCGACGATATTGTCAAGTAAGGATACGAGACTTCGTGCTAGACAGTCCCATAGTACCGGTACCAGCCTACAGGGGGATTGCCGGTGATTTCATCCGGCAGTCCCCAAATTAATGCCCCTCTTTTCCCCTTGCGTATCAATTCATGACAGAATACCGGAAAACTCCTGTGAATAGGGATTCAGTACAGTGGGTCCTTACTTTTCGGCGGCCGGATGGGAGAAAAGAGGTGCACATTTTGGGCTGTCTTGCAATAGAGAGCCAAGAAGTGCAAATCGAACAAGTCATAACTCGTTTCACGCATAGTGTGCCCATAAGGGTTTCACATGTAGTAGAAGATCTGTCCAGGCAACAACCTTTCGGGATTACCATCGACTTGCTGTCTCTGTCATGGGAAATCCTAAATGGCTCCGCCATAGCCTCTTTGGATCTTTCAATATGGATCTATCTACCGTGTGATGGGGAAATTCAGGCATTATCCTTGAGCCATAAGATGCGATCGCTTGCAAAAATCCCGGAAATCAGCGCTTCCATGTGCATAGAGGCCAAGTCTCATGTTGAAGACATTGAAGTGACTCCTGACGGCATAAGTAATGAAATGGTTATTGAAGCCATCGTTTTCATTGAAGGCCTTGTCCTTGAGAAGCGTGTTCTCCACATTGTGACCGGGGTCAGTATGGAACGAGATACTTGCGAGGTCGCACAGGACGAAGGATTTCCGGCCCGATTCCGCTTCTTGGGCGCCATAGGCAACGTGTTTAGGCAGATCATGCACACCCTCCGAAGGAATCGTTAGCTTGCCGAACGTGACATTAGCCATGTGTGAATAGGCTGGGACCCGACGAGTGAGGAAAGCGTCACAAACCTGTTGGCCAGGGCATACAATGAATTCATAAGGCAAGGGAATGTATCCTCATTCACCTGCATGGAGGACGTTCCGACCATGGCGTCATCTCGAAGAGAAATCCTTTGGAAAAGAATCCTGAGACCCGATATGAAAGGCCAAGATGTGGCAGCGCTTCAACAACGTTTGGCTGAGCTCCGTTATTACACAGGGGAATGTGACGGAGTGTATGGCATTCTTACAAAGGGCGCTGTATTTGACTTTCAGAAAGCTCATAGGTTAAGGGTTGACGGTATTGCAGGCAAGGAAGTATTCAATCTGCTCAAATCGGGGCTTGAGCGAGAAAAGATTGAGCACATAGTTGCGAGAGGTGAGACCCTTTCCAGTATTGCCGGCAAACATAAAGTCCCTCAAGAATTGCTTGTCACGGCAAATTCTCTAAAGACCGAGAAAGTTGAGGAAGGCGACAGTTTGATGATTCCGGTGTTGCGCCTTATCGGGTTCTACTCTCCCCCGGTTCCGGGAGATCCCGTAGTATCATACGAACACGTCTTACAATTCCTTACGGCAACTGCGCCTCGATGGTTTTCTGTTGATGAGCATGGAGATATTCAAGGCGCGCCCGATAGGACGCTTCTGGCCTTGGCACAGATGACAGGTGTAGAGCTATGGCCTGTAGTGAGTATCGGCAGACCTAGGCCTCACGATGAGGGAGTCGAGGTTCAAGACCCGCTTGATAACGTGCTCTCAGACAGTTCAGTTTATTCCAAGGCAATAAAGGGCTTTTCGGGTCTTGCGGCTCGAATGCGAACCAAGGGATGCATCCTTTCTGTAGGAAATCTTCCTGAAAAAAATGTCTATGCATTTCAATCGTTTCTCCGCACGATTCGAAACGTCGTAAAGCAAGAGGGACTGATGTTGGCAGTTGAAGTTCCTTTGCCTGAGGAAACCGCATCCTGCCAGGGACAGAGTCATAGAAAACGCATACAAGATTTAGAAGGTATTGCGTCCATTGTTCATCTCGTCTTTCTCAGGGCGTATAAAGATCAGTGGGAGTTTACGTCTCCTGAACCCATAGCATCTATTAGTCGTGTAAGAACTGCATTGAAAAGCCTTACCAGAGCAGTGGACTTCTGGAAAATGGTACTTGTCGTGCCTGCTTTCGGTGTCGACTTTTCTTCAGGTCTTGGCACAATTCCCCTTCGAAAGAGACATCGAGAGATCATGGAGATAATCGAGCTCTTCAAGCCCACGATCTCACAGCCTGACGGGGAGAAGTCTAAAGTCTTCAGGTACAGATCATTTCGTGTCAGTCATACTGTATATTTCGAGGATGCAGAGAGCATTAGGGCGTATGCAGAGTTGGCGCTAAGATACGGCGTAGCGGGCATTGCCATTGCCGATTTGGAGGATGTGGATCCGTGGGTTTGGTCCACGCTCAAGGCCAGGTTCAAGGTGGTGAAGAACGGAGGTGGGGACCGGGGTCTCAAGTAGATAATCTCGCCATAGACGGGTTATGCGTTTGATTCTTGGGCTTTCGCTGTGCGTAAGGCGCAATCTTGTATTTAGAAATATATGCACATTTCAGTAAGTTGCCCGCATATAGTAGAAATGAAAAAGAAGTGTACGGCTCCATGTGTGTAATTGGAAAGGAGGAAAAGAGATGGCTGTGGGTATCGAGCTCAAAGAGGAACTCCTAAAAGTTGAACAGGTCATTGGCGAAACCACGGCGCGGAAGGTTCTGCGAGAAGTCATCAAAATAGCAGACAGTCTGCCTACTGCTGAGAAGATTATCAGTGTGGATGTTATCATTCTCACCACGTCTTTTCAGCTGATTAAGAACAAGATCCTAATTGAAGGCACAGCTAAGGTAAGAATTCTCTACGTAGCTCGGGAGGCTACCGGAGCGCAGCCGGTTCAGGTATTCGAAGAAGACATATCATTTGAGCTTATCGCTGAAGTGCCTGGGACTGAACCGTTTATGAATGCCTGGGTGCAGGTGGACATCCATGACATAGCCTTCGATATGGTTGACATCAGGACTGTTGATGTACGCGTTGTGATTTCTGTCAGGGTTAAGGTCACTGTAACTGAGCAATTAGAGGTGGTCACAGAGGTGACCGGGCCCGCGGATCTGCAAGTTACGAGGGAGCTCCTAAAAGTCGAGGATGTAATCGGTGATGCTCAGGCACAGGCTCTGGTAACCGGTAGGCTTATAGTTCCGTTTGAAAAGCCGGATATAGACTCTGTCATAAGCGTCGAGGCGAAACCGCGCCTCACAGACGTGCAGGTCCTCGACGGCCAGGTAGTTGTTGAAGGGTTAATCGATGTTGACGTGCTTTACGCTGCAGTGCCCCAGGACCCAACTCCTGAAGGCGTGAAACTGCCGGTCCATTTCTTCTCGACTCAATTACGATTCTCCCAAGTAGTAGAAGTCGCAGGCGCCGCAGTCGGCATGGTTGCACAGGCCAGGATAATCTTTGAAACGGTCAGCTTCACTGAACTGGATTTCCGAACCGTGACTGTGGACGTAGTCCTGAAAATCGTTGCCAAGGTAACTATTGTCAGGCAACTGGAAATTGTGACAGATGTGACTTCTGCCAGTGAAGTCCTTGACGTAGAAAAGCGTCTCCTTCGAGTAGAAGATGTCATAGGCGAAGACATAGCTCAGACCATTATCAAAGAAGTCCTGGAGGTTCCGAGAGAGAAGCCCAATATTGAACGTATCCTCCGCATTGATACTTCAGTGAAGGAAACGTCGTGGAGAATTATTGACGGCAAGGTAATTATTGAAGGCGTTATAGAACTTCAGACTCTGTATGTGGCGCAGACACCTGAGGGAGATCAGCCTGTGCACCATATGTCGCATCGGGTCAAGTTTACTCTTATCGTGGAGATACCAGGCACACAAGAGGGCTTCAGCGCGGAAACTCGCGTAAGTGTCGAACATGTCGACTTTGAGCTTGTTGAAGACCGACGGTTCACCGCTAAAGTGCTTGTTGGCGTATTCGCGAAAGTTACTGAGCCGGTGCAACTCAATGTAGTCGTCAATGTAGTTGTTGTCTCACCTGCTCCGGAAGCGCCATGCCCGCAGCCTACCATTGTGATGGTGACGATTCAACCGGGTGATACTCTCTGGGCGTTGGCCAGGAAGTATAACACGACAGTCGAAGCGATTATTCAGGCGAACCCCGGGATACAGCCGGAGAACCTCCAGGTGGGCCAGGTGATCCAGATCCCTGCCTGTCCTGCTCCCAAAGGATGAGGAACCGGTCTGTAAGTAAGAAGGAGTAGGTTTGAGGTTCGGCGTGGAGTTCGTAAGCATGGTTTGAAAGGGAGGGAAATAGGAGATGGTTCTGAGAAGGGAACGCCTCAAGCTCTTCGAAGTCGTCAGTGAGACTGTGACTACTGTTACGCTAAGGAGTATTCAGTCAGTGCCTGCAGGGAAACCTGACGTCCAGAAGATCTTGAGCATAGCTAATGTAACAGTCTCAGCAACAGGGACGCCTCTACCCAACAAAGTCGTAATTGAAGGCACCGCAACAGTCCAGACTATATACGTAGCTGCACTGCCTGACCAGCCTGTCCACCACATGGAGCACGTCATAAGCTTCCTGCAATTTGCTGATGTGCCTGGGACACAACCCGGTATGACAGTGATATTGAAGCCTCGGGTGAAGTTCTCGGACATCGTGATAAGGTCGCCAAGGGAAGTGGAGATAGAGGTCATCATAGAATTCTTTGTGAAAGTAATCAGGCTAGTCCAGCTTGATGTAGTCACTGATGTCATGTTCAAGAGCGTCCCCGTTAAAGTCGACAAGCAGCTTTTCCGGGTGGAACGTGTCAGAGGTGAGAATACAGGTCAGGTGATACTAAGTAATATGTTGCCTGTGCCTGCCGGCAAACCGCCGGTCCAGAAAATCTTAAACGTTGTCAGCACAGAAATCATAACAGATGAAGTACGGATTATTCCGGATCTTGTGATCATCCAGGGTAGGGTCAGAACTCAAGTGATTTATGTAGCTGCAGAGCCGGATCAGCCTGTTCATCACATGCATCTGGAAGTGAACTTCCTGGCAAATATCAGGATACCCGGAGCGGTGCCGGGCTTGATGGCAGAGATATTCCCGAGCGTAGAGTTTGTGCAAGTGTCTATTGTAAATCCCACCACGGTTATGCAAGACTTGATCCTGAGTATCTTTGTGAAGGTTACTGAAATTCAACAGCTTCGTGTAGTTACAGACGTAAGGTCAGACAGAATTCCGATTAATGCCGTAAGACAGCTTGTAGCCATAGAGGACGTGGTAAATGAAAAATCCCAGCAAATCAACATCCGCAGGGAGGTAGAAATACCTGAGGAGAAGCCACCTGCGCAAAAGATCCTTCAGATATTCAGTTCAACTGTGGACATAACACGGTCTGACATACTCGATGGCAAGGTTATTCTAGAAGGCACCTTGGTCCTTCAGATAATCTACGTTGCAGCTGAACCGGATCAGCCTGTGCATCATGCCCATGTTGAAATACCGTTTACCACATTTGTGGATCTGCCCGGGGCTTATCCCGGCATGAATATCCTGGTGCGGCCAAGGGTGGAATTCGCCACTGTCCAGTTCTTGCCGGTAGGAGTGACTCCTCCTCCTGAGATAGGCACGAGGGATCTCCTGGTTGACGCTATTATCGAGGTATTTGTGAAGGTAACGAAGACAGTCCAGAAGTATGTAGTTATTGACGTGATAGTTCCTCAGGGATTTCGGGATTCGAATTAACGAGCATCGGCAGCCTCCTTCATCTTGTGGAGGGAGCGACCCTGTTCGCACTAAGTACAGGGTCGCTTTATTCTGCCGAAGTACCATACTTCACTTTAATGACAGGGCAAGAAGTGCATTCCAGGCATCTTATGCAGTCCTTTGAGTTTGCGTCCAGATACGGGTCAATGTCCATGGGGCAAGCTGCTCTGCAAGCCCCGCACTCATTGCATAGCTCGTTATCTACCTTAAGCTTTACGTAGCTCACCTTGTTGAATGGGGAATATATGGTTCCAAGGGGACAGATGAATCTGCAAAAAGGTCTTTTTATGAGAATTGCGGTGACTATGAAAACCAATACTATGGCCATTTTTACGATAAACAAAGTTCCTGCCATAGCTCTGATCGACGGATCAATAGCCACCAGAGGCAATCCGGCTTCGAGGCCGCCCGCCGGACACAGCTTGCAAAACAAAGGTTCTCCCGTGGCAAATGCGCCAATAATAACGAGGCCTATAAAGATCGGGTACCGAGCAACTTTCCAAGCGCTGTGTCTGATTCTTACCTGTAGCTTCTTCCGGCGGAGTTTGATTTTAAAAAGGATATCCTGCAGAAACCCGAACGGGCATGCCCACCCGCAGGTCATCCGCCCAATGAGTGCTCCTGTGATTGTGAAGAATCCCACCAGGGCAAAGGGAAATCTCCTTTGTCCGACGAAATGCTGGAGCGACCCAATAGGGCAAGCCATGACTGCGAGCGGGCATGCGTGGCAATTGAGTACGGGCGCAGGGCAAAACTTCAAAAGTGATAAGACATAGGAGTTGGCAAACACAAGCGATGCAAGTTGGACCTGTGTTCGCTTGTTGACAGCCGGTCTACTATTAACAGCCGGCCCACTACTGACGGCAGATCTATGCCTGTCAGCTATTGGCTTGCTTGTCATGCCACGAATCCCCGAATCCTTGATCTTCCAATCCCGCCTTCTCACTTAAGACTTACACGTTATCTGAGGCCGATACATGATGCGCATAGAATCAAAGCGTTGAGTAAGATAGTCTCGAATTCGCTCCTGAACGCACCAATGACTATGAAACTTATGCCCAGCGCTAACAAGAGGTAGGTGCCGGATCTTATGGGAATCTTCATTCTGAGGCTTCCCCGGCCTTCGCACGCCTCGTCACATATCTTTTTATGCTTATCGGCCTTCTTATCACTCATTTACTGTTCCTTCTCAAGCAGGCCAGAGATGAGCTTGCCTAATTCCTCCTGGAATTTCGCTTTATCAGCGCCTGTCCCGACTGAGACATGCCTTACTATGCCTTTTCTGTCAACTATGACAAATGTAGGTATAGCTCTCACCCTATAATCCTGTATGATTCTGGTAAGGGGAGTATCGTCCTTGGAGGCAGCTGCTATTACAGAATATGGAACTCCATTGTCCTCAACGTATTTTTTGACATTCTTTTCGCTATCGTTTACTGCGATTCCAAGAACGACTAAGCCTTGGTCAGAGTAAGTTTCATGAAGAGAGATGATTACCGGAGCGATTTCTCTGCACGGGCCGCACCAGGTAGCCCAGAAATCTATGAGTGTTACCTTGCCTGGGTCATGAAGGTCAACGCGTGTTCCGTTAAGATCGGTCACAACGAATGAAGGAGCAGGTTTATTCAAGAGGTCTTCCGGGCGGGCGGCAAAACAGCCCGGTACCCGGTAAGTCGCCGCGAGTAGGAGGCCTGCCGCTAAAATGATGATAAACACAGGATATGGTCTCTTAATGTCAGATTTCTTCAGGTGACTGGGTCTTGACATGAAAGGCCCTCCTTTTGCTGCGCTAAGCTTTGAATCATTTGGGAATCCATTCGGATGTCGTTCCACTAAGAAGTAATACGACAATCTGCCGAAGTAGTTCCCGTAGGTAGTTCCAAGTGACGCAGTTTCCTAACTCAGCATATCATATTCTGGTAGATGCGTTACCAGAGAGGGAGGGAGGGAGATGTCAGAGGACTTGGTCATCTCCGGTGTCCATCATAAGAAGGTAAAAGTAGAAGTAATAGTCGCTGATGTAAGCGCTACTATTATCGCTGGCGGTCAACTTACCGTGCCGCCTCCGAAGCCTGACATAGCTTCGATTCTGGATACTCAGGCCCAGGTTACTATCAGCCGCGTCTCAGTCGTTTCCGGAACTGTCGTGATCCAGGGAAACGTGACAGTGGACATAACATATGTTTCCACCGCGCCTTCCCAGCCGGTTCACTTCTTCGAGGGGACCTTATCCCTGTTCGGAAGTGTCAATGTGCCTGGGATTTTCCCGGGAATGACTCCTGAAGTAGTGGTAACGAGTGTTTACGCCACATCGCGTCTTGTGGATCCCAGGACAGTTGAAGTTAACGTGTTAGTTACAGTAAGGGTGAAGGTGCTGAGAGAGCAGGTCCTGCCAATAGTCAGTGAAGTCCCGAAAATGATTATTGTGCCTACCGTAACCGTGCCTGTAGTTCCTGTGGTCCAGCGCAGAGTCGTTACTGTGGAACGTGCTGTGCTGCAAGGAGAAGCCCAGACGATTGCCGTAGGGACTATATCCATACCGCCTGATAAGCCAGGCGCATCGGATATCATTCGAACCAGCGCTGCCGGATCTGTCACCAGGGCTAACGTGCTCAGAAGCAAGGTAGTGGTTGACGGAGTTGTATCCACACGCACGCTCTATGTAGGTCTGAGCCCGGGACAGCCTGTTTTCTCTGTGGACGGAGCTATTGCCTTCAGCGTAATTGTGGATCTTCCCGGGGTAGAAGTGGGAATGTTCGCGTTTGCGGCTGTTCAGATCGAGGCTGTGGACACGACCATTGTGAATTCGCGCACCTTGCGCGTAAGAGCAGTGGTTAAAGTCTCAGTGGTCGTTACTGTAGAAAGAGAGCTTCCCCTGGTGACCGGCATAGGAGCTCTTCCGCCATCACTTGTGCCTATCACTCAGGACTTCCTTGTGGAGGAAATCGTAGGTCAAGTACAGGATGATTCTACAGTTACGGTGCAAATCGTAGTTCCGACTACGCTTCCCGGTATTGGAAGGGTAATTCAGTCTTTTGCTCAAGCCAGGATTACCAAGACAGCAGTGCTTGACGGTGTAATCATAGTGCAGGGGATTCTGAGGATTACTATACTCTTTTCTGAACTTCCCAGTCAGAAAGTGTTTGCTCATGTTGAGACAGTGCCGTTTTCAGTGACACTACGCATACCCGGGGCTGTTCCTGCTTTCTTTGGGACGGCTGAAGTAATTGTAGTCAGAGTAGTGGCTGTCTCAGTGCAACCTAGGATCGCAAATATCAGGGTGACCTTGCGAGGCTGGGGGATGGTGACAAGGATCGATACCGTCCCTACGGTAGTAGACATTCGCTCTGGGGGAGCAGGGCAAGTTCCGCCTGGAACAGTGGCGCCGCCGGGAACTGTAGTGCCACCTGGAACCCCAGTACCACCTGGAACGGGTATTCCCGGGGGCGGGGGAGAGTTGCCGGGCCCCCCGGTTAGCTCCAGTTCACAAAGCTCATCAAGCTCAGGGAGTAGAGTCCACGTAGTTCAGATTGGGGATACCTTGTTCCGGATAGCTCAAAGATATGGGATTACTGTGAATGCCATAGTACAGACAAATAGCATTGAAGATCCGAATCGGATAGCAGTCGGGGATACGCTGGTGATTCCGTAATAGCCGTTACGTAAAAGTCGCCTAAGTAGATCACTATGAGACCGTTGTTCTCTCCCATATTATGTTAACGCAGCTCGCTTGAATCGCAGAAACTGGTCGCCGTCTTGGGCGAAATTGGCAGTCACTGGAGAAGCTCAACGGTCTCCACTATAAGCGATCGCCAGTTCCAGAAAGTATACGTACCGTGCAGGGTGGCCGGTGTTGCACTCGGGGACGGCTCCCCAAGCAGGTCGCCTTGACAAAATCCGG
>DGZL01000100.1:23104-28962 GCA_002398515.1 Firmicutes bacterium UBA4981 | reverse complement strand
CGTTGCAATCACCGGCAACCCAAAGCCTCGGAAAACGAGGCTTCTGTCTGTATGGACTAAAGTGCCTGATTTCAAAGAGTGTCCCCTCGTTTACTTGGGAAACCTGACTACTGCATCATGGGACAGGCCAAAAAGAAGGAAGCAGAAGGAACTCAAAGAATCTCTAAGAAGTGAAACCGGACCGAGGTATGGAGGTATCGCGAATGGCAGACCGGATGCAGCATCATATCAGGTGTAAGGAGGGGGATATTGCACGATATGTGCTTCTCCCCGGAGACCCGGGCCGAGCCCATAGAATTGCTACATTCTTTGATGATGGCAAGCTGGTAGCGGAGTCCAGGGAGTATGTCACCTATACCGGGACGGTGGACGGTATCCCAATTTCAGTGGCTTCTACAGGAATAGGGTGTCCATCAGCGGTAATAGCAGTAGAGGAGCTGACTAAGTGCGGAGCTGATACTTTTATACGAGTCGGCACCGCAGGAGGCATACAAGAGCTTGTCAAGCCCGGTGACTTAGTGATTGCTCAAGGCGCTATTAGGGACGAGGGTACCGGTGTGCACTATATGCCACTTGAATTCCCTGCTATTGCATCAATTGAAGTAGTAAATGCGCTTGTTGCAGGCTCCAAGAAAATAGGAGTCAATTATCATGTAGGCATTGTCCATACACATGATTCTTTTTACGGACAGCATGAGCCTGACAGAATGCCCATGCACGATATGCTTAAGGCCAGGCAAAAGGCATGGATTGAATGTGGCACGCTTGCATCTGAGATGGAGTGCGCAGGCATATTCATTGCAGCGTCTGCTCTGGGAGTCAGGGCAGGCGGCGTGTGTTTGGTAGCAGGCAACCGGCTTTTGCCTCCCCTTTCCGAAGAGGAGAGACAGAAGATTACTGAAGATGATATTATTAAAGTGGCGATAGAAGGGGTTAAGCTGGTAGCGCAAGGTGACTCAACTCCGTGACTCGGGAGAGCTCCTGATTCAAGTGGATCGGCTTCCAATAGGAGGATTAGAAGGTTTTCCGCCACATGTTCGTGGGTGGTCGATTGCATTATCTTGTCTATCATTTCGGAGAATGCCAAATGAAAGAGTAACCGGTTGATTATCATTATTGTGGAGGAAAGGAGGAGCGGCTTCCTCCTCGAATGGGCTCGGGGGCTTTGGTCGCTTGATGATTATGAATACGTCAAAAACGCCAAGACCGGCTAGGATAAGTGTAGTTCCCTTTGTGTCTGATCTTAGAGATGAGGAGCAAATTCGAGCGCGAATTTCTGGATATGTTGAGAAACTGCAGCAAATCAAAGGCTTTGAATTCTATTTGTCCTCACCTGATCGTGAACGTGTGTTACCATCCCCTGATCGTGCGCATCCAGATAGCGACATGACGCTGCCATTGGTGCTGAGTGGAGGGACAGAGCTTCAAGTCCTTGAATTCTTGGCTTGCCTTGATGAGCCTGCGCTTATCTTAGCGCATCCTTCGGATAATGCACTGGCAGCCTCTCTCGAGATACTTGCGATTTTTAATGCAGACGCGCACATTGCACGCCTCGTGCAAGCTACGCCCGGATGGCAAGAAGAGCTCAGAGGCCTGCTGAAAATGTTTGGCGCCAGGGCACGAATGAAAAGAGCGAGGCTGGGCGTATTCGGCAGCAGAGAGATAGAGACTGTACCGCCATGGAGATTGACTAAAGCAGTAAAACAGGTTTGGGGTCCGCGTCTTGTCAGGTTTGACATGGACGAGCTTATAGATGCCATCGGAACTGTAGATCCAAAGGAAGCGAAAGATGTAGCATTTGAGTTTGCCCAGCGTGCAAGGTGTATTTTCGAACCGGAAGAGGACGCACTAGAAGGCTCAGCCAAGATCTACCTGGCCTTAAAGAAGCTGGTAGAACAACATAGGCTGGACGGGATAACAGTGAAGTGCTTTGATCTGTTGCAGCCATGCAACAACACAGGTTGTTATGCTTTAGCTCGCCTTAGCGAAGAAGGAATTCCTGCTGCCTGTGAGGCAGATATTCTCTCTTGCCTTGGCATGTTTTTCATCCATGAACTGACTTCACAGCCTAGTTTCATGGCGAATCCGTCAGTCATAGATGTGGAATCAGGCATGATAAGATTTGCTCATTGCACAATTCCGCGGACTATGACAAGCGCATATAGAATACGGTCGCATTTCGAATCAGGGATTGGGACGGCAGTGGAGGGAGATGTCAAACCCGGACCGGTAACCATAGTGCGAATCGGGGGCAGGCGCTTTAGCGAAGTCTCTGTTGCATCCGGTACAGTGAGAGAATGTGATTTGATAGAGGATATGTGCAGAACCCAAGTAACAGTGGAATTGCCTGATAAGGCATTCGCTAAGCAGTTGTTACTGAAACCCTTTGGCAATCACCACTTAATAGTGGAAGGAGACCATCGACAGAGGATACAGGAATTCATGGAACTGTTCATACAAGTGAAGCCGTAGATCCTATGGATAAATCCGCCGGCTTCCGGTTGCGCGATTTCAGTGAGGAAAAGGAGAGCGAGACTCTCTTGTAGAATTATCTGTGATGGTTGTTCTCCTTTGGGTAAAAGAAAGAAGGGGTCGGAGAAGGAAGGGATCAGGGTTGGGGTTGGATTTTGAAAAATATGCAGTGCTCGCCAGGGAGTTAGGGGCTGTTGATGCTATTGTCATCAGTGTTCGGGATATCGTATTTGACCCCAGGACTTACATCAAGTGCATGTATGGTTGCTCTACTTGGGGCAAAAGCTGGATATGTCCGTCCGCTCCCGGCGCGCTGAAGCCGTGGGAGGCCATGGATGTGCTCTCCCGTTATAAGAAGGCCTTGATTATCCATACTCATGATAAAGACACCTCGCAGATGATATCTTTTTCAATAGAAAGCAAGGCTTTCGTTGACGGTTATTACTTTGCGTTCAGTATGAGTGATTGCGGTCTCTGCGCAGAATGCTCCTTCCCTGACGGGGAGCCATGCCGCTTTCCCAGAAAAGCGAGACCTGCTATGCAGGCAATGGGGATAGACGCATTCGCTACCGCCAGAGGCCAAGGGCTTCCTATTGAGACCTTAGTTGATGAAAGCTGTAAGGAGAACTGGTATTCCCTCGTCATGCTCGACTAAGAGAGTCTGCCGATAGGCATAGCGACGTTTGGGGCAACATATGGAATCTGTGGTCGCATATGAAAAAGATGCGCAAGTGCCAGGCTATTACTGCAAGAGACAACCTGCTGGAACGGATAATCGGCGTATAGACGCGCATAAATGTGTACAGACGTGTGTATAAACGTGTATCGAAGTCGTGGTGAAAGGAGGGCGAGTTCGAGCTGGCAAATATGGATGTATCGAGATTTATCGAAAGACTGATGTTGGAACCTGGGTATCGGGATCAAATAGTCCATATCCAGGACATTCCTGAACGGGAAGCAAGATACGGAGAGCTTATATCGCCTCTCCAACCCAGAGTTGCGAAAGTCCTTGAAAAAACAGGTATAGAGCGGTTCTATACTCACCAGGTTCAAGCTATCGACGCTATCAGAGGCGGACAAGATGTCGCCATCGTGACATCAACTGCCAGCGGCAAAACCCTCTGCTATAATGTGCCTGTCCTGGAGCGGTTGGTTACGAACTCAACTGCCAAAGCGCTTTATCTTTTTCCCACTAAGGCCTTAGCCCAGGATCAACTAAGAGGCCTTGTTCGTTACATGCAACTGGATCCTTCACTTCCTATGATCCCAGGCACATATGACGGTGATACCCCTCCTAACGCCAGGCGCAAGCTGAGGGATGAAGGCAATATTATCTTGACTAACCCGGACATGCTTCATCAGGGGATTCTCCCGAGACATCCTTCATGGGGACGGTTCTTCGCGAATCTGGCTTACGTGGTTATTGATGAGATGCATACGTATAGGGGTGTTTTCGGCTCGAATGTAGCTTGTGTAATCAGGAGGCTCAACCGGATCTGTGAGCACTACGGCCGAAGGCCACAATTTGTGTGCTGCTCCGCTACTATTGCAAATCCGAAAGAACTTGCTGAAAAGCTGACAGACAGGCCTATTACCCTTATTGATGATGACGGAGCGCCTCGCGGACCCAAGAAGTTCGTGTTCTGGAACCCTCCTTTCATTGACGCTACCCGTACAGAGAGAAGGGGCTCGAGCTTTGAGGCGGAGCAACTTCTTACCAAGCTGATTCAAGACAGGGTTCAGACCATCACTTTTGTAAAAGCGCGGGTAGTGGCTGAACTTATTTATAGGTTTACTCAGGAGCGACTGCAGAGAATCAGCCCGTCATTGGCAGACTCCATAAAGCCTTATAGAGGCGGTTATCTTCCTGAAGAGAGACGCGATATCGAAAGACGTCTATTCTCCGGTGAGCTCCTTGGAGTGACCTCCACAAATGCCCTGGAGCTCGGTATAGATATCGGAAGCCTCGATGCTGCGATACTTACCGGCTATCCCGGAAATGTGGCCAGCACATGGCAGCAAGCAGGACGGGCAGGGCGAGGCCGGGATGAAGCTCTGGTGATTTTGGTAGGGCAGAGCACACCTATAGATCAATATCTCATGAGTCACCCTGAATACTTCTTCGAGCGGACCACTGAGAGCGCAGTGATTGATCCTCTGAATCCATATGTGCTTGCAAAACACTTGAGGTGCGCTGCGTTTGAGCTCCCCATCACCGTGAATGACTTGGCAAGATTCGGCGACTATATGCCTGCTATCCTCGAAATCTTCGAGGAGCGGAGGGAGATTGCACGTCGAGGGAATAGGTGGTTCTGGACGAGTTCAGGCTATCCGTCAGTAGGCGTGAAGCTGCGTAGTATGTCTGATAATACTTACACCATTGTTGACACAACTACGCCTCCTGGAAGATATGAGGAGGCGCAGGAAGGCTCGGCCAAGAATCGCGTTATCGGCACCATGGATGAACTGTCAGCCTTTGAACAGATCCACCCGGAAGCGATTTACCTCCACGACGGCGAGACATATTTCGTTTCTGACTTACAGACAGACAAGAAAGTTGCATACGTCGAGAAGGCGGACGTGGACTATTTTACACAATCGATAACGGAAACCCGTGTGAAAGTCGAGAGCGAGGACGAGACGAAGAAGTTGCATGACGCTAACGTAACCTTTGGAGATGTTACGGTAACATCTCTCGTTTTCATGTTTAAGAAGATTAAGTTCCACAGTCGGGACAGCATAGGATTTGGCAAGATCAACCTTCCTCCCCAGGTGATGGATACAGCAGCTCTCTGGTTGATTCCTCCCCTTTCCGCTCTCAACTTGGTTAGAAAGTGGGGACGGGATCCTTCTGAAGGGTTATACGGGATCGGAAACGTAATCACTGAAGTCGTGCCCCTTTATGCAATGTGTGACCCCAGGGATGTGGGAGCAGTGGTGGATTCACTGAACACAGGGTCGCCTACTTTGTTTGTCTACGATCGATATCCGGGGGGTATAGGATTCGCAGAGAGATCGTACCGGGTGCTTGAGGATGTGCTGGAGGCCTGTTTACAACTGGTAATGGCTTGTGAGTGCGAAGACGGTTGTCCGTCTTGCGTAGGAGCGCCTGTGCCTCCTTTCGCCCAGAATGACCCGGACATCTCACCCAGAGGCCGCATCCCTGACAAGGAGGCTGCACTTATTCTTCTTCATAGCCTTCTGGAGAAGGAACCATACACTCCGAAGCCTGTGAAAATACCGCATCATCTATCTGCATCGGCGCCATGTGACAGTGAATCCGGCGGATACGACGCGTTGTACTCCAAAGAGGCAGCTTTGCGCGGAGCTTCAGATTTACTGGGAGCTTCAAATGAGGTCGTCGAGCTTCCCATGAAACGCTTACC
>DGZL01000100.1:21687-22773 GCA_002398515.1 Firmicutes bacterium UBA4981 | reverse complement strand
CCGGAAGCGTCTGCGATGTCGCGTGCGCTGATGTACTCTTTTTCGCTTTTGCCGATAATTGTGACTGCTTCGCCGGGTTCCACATGGGGGATATGGCCAATGTCAATGACGAATTGATCCATGCAAACTCGTCCGACAATCGGCGCCCTTTTGCCTCTTACCAGAACATATCCTTTATTCGATAAGGCGCGCGGTAAGCCATCAGCATATCCTACAGGCACTACTGCGAGTACTGTGTCCTCCGGCAATGTGTAGGTTTGGCCATAACCTATGGAGCTGCCACGGGAGAAGCCTTTTACTTGAACTATGCGGGCCTTCAGTGAAAGTGAGGGGCATAGCGAAATCGTCTCTGAAGCGGTGGGATAGGGAGGCAAACCATATAGTGCCAGCCCGGGCCTGACCATGTCGAAATGGGCTTCGGGATATTTCAGTATTGCCGCGCTGTTAGCTGCGTGTGCGATTCCTGTATTGACGCCGAACGAAGTCAATTCTCCGAGCGCCTTCCGGAAATTCTCAAGTTGTAATTGAGAAAACGAATTATCATCTTCGTCTGCACACGCCAGATGAGTGAAGATCCCTGAAATGGCCAGGCCAGGCAGCTTGTGAAGCTCCATGACGAATTCGACGGTTCTCGGTACATCCGTCCCCAGTCTTCCCATGCCTGTATCTACCTTGACGTGCACATAGGCTGTCTTTCCAAGCGAACATGCAGCTTCTGACAGAGCTTTGCCCATCTGGACAGAGCTGACTGTCTGGGTGAGCCTGTTGTATATGATGTCATGCGCCATCTCCGGTAGGCTACATCCCAGCACGAGAATGGGACATGCTATGTTCGCCTTGCGCAACTCCAACGCTTCTTGAAGCATGGCTACACCTAGTTGCTGAGCTCCGCCGTCCATTGCAGTCTTGGCCACTTGGATAATGCCATGGCCATAGCCATTTGCCTTTATCACTGCCATGATTTTTACCCGTGGTCCAATTAGCCCTTGCAGCGCTCGTAGGTTATGTCTGATAGCTGCAAGGCCCACCTCAAGCCACGCGGCACGTTTCAGTTCTGCATAGCCGACCTTGAATCTATCATCGTCT
>DGZL01000100.1:13721-21454 GCA_002398515.1 Firmicutes bacterium UBA4981 | reverse complement strand
CCGGTTTCGCGATATTGTCTTTTCTGAATGTTTGAAATTCGCCTTATGTTAAAAAAATCCTGCACACTTTCGGTGGTTTCTGAGTACATGCACTTCTTTTTCCAAGAAAATCAAAGGTATGGAAAATGTAGGGATAAGCCTGAGATTTGCGGTAAACATACGACATGCGCGATAGCAGTCGTTGACACTTTTACCGGCCACATGATATGTTGTCGATAGTAAATCTTGGTCGAATGGGGCGATGTTTTCATGACATACGGCAGTGTCAAACGGGTTATTCTGCTGGTCTTGGATAGTGTGGGGATTGGCGAGGCGCCTGACGCTCACCTGTATGGAGATGTCGGTAGTGATACTCTGTGCAACACAGCAAAAGCGGTAGGAGGGCTTAGGCTCCCGTACCTTGCCCTTCTGGGCCTCGGAAACCTGGCAGAGGCATTTGGCGAGCCTATCCTGGGAGTGCAGCCGGTTTTGGCGCCTTTGGCAGCTTATGGTAGGATGGCTCCGAAATCGCCGGGGAAGGACACAACCACAGGCCACTGGGAGATTGCAGGCATTGTTTTGGATAAACCTTTCCCCGTTTACCCACATGGTTTCCCTCCTGAAGTAATCGAGCCGTTCGAGGAGGCGATCTCCACAAGAATCCTTGGCAATAAATCTGCTTCAGGCACAGAAATCATCAACGAGCTGGGCGAAGAACATATAAGGACAGGTTACCCCATAGTATATACGTCTGCTGACAGTGTCTTTCAAATTGCAGCCCATGAAGACATAATCCCTGTTCCCAGACTCTATGAGATCTGCGGCATTGCAAGATCCATCCTTGCGGGCGAACACGGCGTAGGACGAGTGATTGCCCGTCCTTTCATAGGCGTTAAAGGAAAATTCACAAGAACGGAGAGGCGCAAGGACTTTTCCATAAAGCCTCCTCGTAAGACACTTCTGGACTATGTGAAGGAGGCAGGGATGGATGTGATTGGTGTCGGTAAGATTGAAGACATCTTTGCTTTTCGCGGATTGACCCAGTCAGACCATACAGGCAACAACAAAGACACAATGGAATCTGTCGCCGGATTTGTGAAGGAAGGCGGTAGGGGACTGATAATCGCCAACCTTATTGACTTCGATATGCTCTTTGGTCATCGGAATAATCCGCAAGGGTATGCATGTGCTTTAGAGGAAATCGATGAAATGATAAGGGATCTCGAAGAGAGCTTGAAGGAAGGGGATGTTGTTGTAATAACCGCAGATCACGGCTGTGATCCTACTACCCCGGGCACTGATCACTCCAGAGAGCACGTCCCGGTCATTGTGTACGGCAGACCCATAGAACAGGGAGTCTTTCTCGGGACGCGTGGTTCTCTTGCGGATCTTGGTTCCACAATCGCGGATCTCTTGAGAATTCCGACAGATCTTGCCGGGGTAAGCTTTAAGAGTGAGCTTTTGAAGAAGTAGAAGTCACCGACGCTCTCAACGTCCGAATTTGGAAATTCCCACAGATCTCTCTACGATAAGCTTTAGGAGCGGGCCGGTGACGAAACGGAAGTCTCTGACACTTATTACGTCCTAATCCGGACACCGCATTGATGAACATACTCAAATTGAAGGAAACAAGAAGTTGTAGCGCAAAATGCCTTGAAGACCACACACAGGTCACGCACCAAATAGAAGAGGCTCGACATAGGATAATCACCGAGGGCCTCTTCAGTTCCCGGAAATCAATTGCTTCATGTAATCAACTATGAAAGCAAAAAGGTGGGCTTCATGTGCTGAGAAAATGTCCTAAATGCGGTAAGGAGGCAGGTAGAGAGTATACCATAGGAATTACCACGAGCCGACAAGGCTGGCTCTATACTTATTGGATGGAATGCGAAGCGTGCGGGAATAGATGGCAGGCGGTTCAGATTAAGAAAGTCTAGAGGCCAATGAGAGCGGGGGAACGAGAATATAATATTCCGAACTCCCTCGCTCTCTCTGCTTTCGGGGACAGGAAGTGCATCTTGTCAGCCTTGCTCACCACCAAAGTCACCGGTGTCGGGCTGACATTTAGAAGCGCCTATTCTGAAAACCGCTCATAACAGACGATATCTTCCAGCGGCTTACGTGTTGTTTGCCTGGGAGCATCCGCAGGACAACCCAGCGGCATCAAGGCTACGATTTTATATGAATCCGGGACTCCAAGAATCTTTCTTGCCTCTTCTTGTGAAAATGCCCCGATCCAACACGTTCCCAGGCCTTCAGCTTGAGCTGCCAGCGCAATATGCTCAAGGGCTATCGCAAGGTCTACAGCGTAAGGAGGCACTCCACAACTCATAATACTCTCCGGCTGCAAAGCTACCCCTGCTATGACTATAGGCGCTTCACCGACGAATGATTGGCCCCGGGCTGCCTTAGCTAGCTCTCGCCTCGTCTCCGAATCTCTTACTACAACGAATTTCCATGGTTGCCTGTTAGAAGCTGAAGGAGCGAGCCTTGCAGCCTCAAGGATTCTGTCGAGTTTCTCCTCTGAGACCTCTTGGCTCTTGTACGCTCTTACACTTCTGCGTTCTGCGATTATCTCCATGAGCTCCACCATACATCACCTCTCTCTAAGTTTACCGTTAAGATGTCCTGTCTAAGCAGGCTATCTCAAATCGTCGCTGCTTCTAGGGTATCAGCCCTTTCCGCAACGGCGAATCTTCGCCTCTTTGTAAACATCCCTGCGCTCTAGTAGACTACTACATACATGTCAGAGATTCCTTGTCACAACGGGAAGTTCGGAGAGTTCCGCGTATTGAAGGACATGACCATGTGTCGTCGAAGTATCTATTTGAAAGGAGGCGACTCTATGCGTGTACTGATGCTATCGTATGAGTATCCTCCGGAAATAGTTGGGGGGTTGGGTGCAGCAGTCTCAGGCCTTGCCCGCGCAATGGCCCGCCGGGGTGACCACGTGCACGTAGTCAGTGCAAGCTCTACCGGAGATGTAGCTTCCGAGCTCCTAGACGGCGTGGTGGTCTCAAGGTCGGCGCGAACAGCATTCCCCGAGAGATTGGATCCTTACGGGAGTGGGGGCGACTCCGATTTCCTCCGTATCGCAATGGAAGCGAATTTCGCCCTTGCAACGAGAGGCTTTGCCGAGGCCACACGTGGCGAGCCTTATGACATTATTCACGCCCATGACTGGCACAGCGCCTTCGCAGCCAAGTCGCTTAAACATGCGTTGAAGATTCCGCTTGTATTCACGGTTCACTCTACCGAGCACGGCAGGAATCGAGGCATTCATTCAGATCTGCAGCGGTACATCCACGAAATCGAATGGATGGGCACGTATGAAGCGTGGAGAGTCATTTGCTGCAGTGACTACATGTCTGATGAACTAAGGCGAATCTTCTCGCTACCGCAAGACAAAATTGATGTCATCCCAAACGGAGTGGATCCGGCAATCATGCCTGAGCAGAAGTTTGTCAATGAGGTAAGGTCGCAATACGCCGGTTCAGGTGAACGGTTAGTATTTTATGTCGGCCGACTTGTCTACGAAAAAGGTGTCCATGTGCTCCTTTCTTCTATTCCAAAGGTCCTGGAAGAAGTCGCAAATGCAAGATTCGTCATAGCAGGTGATGGTTATTACGCAGGTGTGCTGCGGGAAAAGGCAGAAAAACTGGGTATCGGTGGATATGTTTCATTCACCGGCCGTATCAGTGACCGGGAACGGGATGCCCTTTACGCCTCAGCGGACGTCGCCGTGTTCCCCAGTCTCTATGAGCCTTTTGGCATAGTCGCTTTGGAGGGGATGGCAAGGGGGATTCCTGTTGTGGTATCCGATACAGGAGGCCTCGGAGAAGTCGTCAGACATGAGGAAACCGGACTCAAGGTCTATTCAGGCGATGCGGATTCTTTGGCATGGGGAATAAAGAGGATCCTTTTGGACGAGTCCTTGCGGACGAGGCTTAGAGAAAACGGTCCGACTGAGGTCAGAGAAAGGTTTAGCTGGGATCGTGTCGCTGACTTGATTTTCGGGGTTTACAGACGCGTCTTAGGTGACGCAAGGAGTGTGCCGTGGTCATAGACTATAGACCCTACGGATAAGTCCGGGGGCCTATGGCCCAACTATGACCGGCCTCAGTTTCGACTATGTTATCTTAGTGATGATACTCTGGGATGCTTCTCCGGTTTCAGGCTCTATCGTCCGGCATTAAGCAGCAAGCAGGCTGTAGCAAGCAAGCAGTGTGCCGGATGTGAAAAGCGAAGATAACATTGGTGAGGAGAGACTGAATATCAGTGTGAAAGGGGGGAGCGGCGTTACGAATGTAACGTCGCGTGATAGACTTGACCCGAGGTTCTTTAGTCTTTGTGTTCCACAGTCACATACCCTATTGTCGCAAATCGGGCATGTGGCCGTTTGGTGAAGAATGGCTGTATGAAGCTATGGTCGGATCATACATACCCTTTCTGGACGTTCTCCGTTCCATACCCTATTGTCAAGATGAATCAGGTCGATTGGACTCTTCCTCCGGCTTACCTGTTAGTGTCACCATAGGGGTCACGCCGATTCTTTTGGATCAGTTGGACGACGACTATATGCGAGAAGGATTCATTAAGTGGACGCAAGCCCGCATAAAGCGTGCTGAGGAGGACAGAAAACGCTTCAAGCTCATAGGTGATGAGGGTTTGGAATGCCTGGCGGGCTCATACTGCGATGAATACAGGCAAGCGCTCAGGACGTTCTGCAATGACTATGCAGGCGACATAGTCAGCGCTTTAGCTGAGCTGGAGAGGCGGGGCGTGGTAGAGATTATTACGTCTGCTGCCACCCATGGCTATTTACCTCTTCTGAATGAGGATACGTCTATTCGTGCGCAATTGGCAGTAGGCTGTGAAACCCATGAGATAAGGTTTGGACGGCCTTCTCGAGGGATCTGGCTCCCCGAGTGCGCTTATCGACCAGGCCTTGAGGAATACCTGGAGGCTTTAGGGCTCGAGTACTTCTTCGTGGACAGACATGCTATTGAAGGCGGGGCCCCGATTGGTGTCTCAAGTGGAGACGAGGCTCGGGAGGTCCGTGCAAACAATGCAGTATTCGGCGAGGGAATGAGAGGCACGACTTATAAACCGTACCTGGTTAACCGCTCTAATGTAGTATGCATAGGCAGAAATGAACGAGTTACGACCCAGGTATGGTCCTCTTGGCTGGGATATCCCGGCGATGGTTCATACAGGGAGTTTCACAGGAAAGACGACGTAACGGGCTTGCAGTACTGGCGCGTTACCGGCAGAGAGGTGGATCTCGGCAAGAAGGAAGTCTATGACCGAGAAAAGGCTGTCCTTAGGGCCAAGGAGCATGCAGCTCATTTCGTCGGGCTTGTCCACGAACTCATCAATAACTGGAACGAAACCACCGGTGAGCACGGTGTGATCGTAGCGCCATATGATACGGAACTATTCGGCCATTGGTGGTATGAAGGCGTCCTCTGGCTCTCTGAAACCCTTAGAGAGCTCTTAGGCAGCTCTACTGTGGGCGTCTCTTCTGCAGGGGAATTCCTTAATCTTCATCGTCCTTCTGAGACCATTAAGCTGCCTGAATCGTCGTGGGGGAGAGGCGGGAAACATGAGGTCTGGCTAAATGATGAGACAACATGGATGTGGGACATGATTCATGCTGCCGAAGCTCGGATCAAGCGGCTTGCTGCGCTCAGCCCTGGAACAGAAGATACTGATCTCCTTGACCTCCTCAAAACCCAGGCGCTGAGGGAGTTTCTCCTCCTCACGTCCAGCGATTGGCCGTTCCTGGTCACAGAGAGGCAAGCAGAGGATTATGGGGCAAAGCGATTCAGGGAGCATGCAGAGAGGTTCGACAGACTAATGGATTATGCCGAAGGTATTCTGGACGGGGAGGAGTCTAAAGTGTCAGAGGAAGAAATTATCGGCTATCTCTCCTATGTGAGAGAACTTGATAATCCCTTCCCTGGCCTCAGGTTTTCCGTCCTTGGCAGGCAGGATCATGAGAACCCGGAGAAAGAGGACAATCAGCAAGGCTGACGCGAGCGAAAGGGGGCGTCTTTATGAAGGCTGTGGTTATGGCAGGTGGCGAAGGAACACGGCTCAGACCACTTACCTGCAACCGGCCCAAACCCATGGTCCCTGTGGCAAATAGGCCTATCATCCAGCATATATTCGAACTTCTGAGACGCCATTCTATTACTGACATAGCGGTTACCTTGTACTATCTTGCTGACGAAATCGAAAGCTTTTTCGGTGACGGATCAGAACTGGGCCTTAAGCTTTCCTACTCTATTGAGGATGTGCCTTTGGGGACAGCGGGCAGCGTGCGAAAGGCTTGTGAAATGCTCGGGCGGGAGCGAATCATAGTAATATCAGGCGACGCTCTGACTGACATTGACCTTGATGAGGTAATCAGGTTTCACGAATCCAAAGCAGCCATGGCTACCATTGTTACCACCAGGGTTTCTAACCCTCTTGAGTACGGGATCGTTGTGTTTGATGAAGAGGGGCGAATCAGGAGATTTCTGGAGAAGCCTAGTTGGGGTCAGGTTTTCAGCGACACTGTGAATACCGGCATTTATGTCCTGGAACCGGAAGTGCTTGATTACATTGACCCGGGCAGACCTGTGGATTTCAGTCAGGACGTATTTCCTAAGCTCCTCCATGAGGGGGAGAGATTGTTCGGATTTGTGACGACTGACTACTGGTGTGACGTGGGCAATCTGCAGCAATATAGAGAAGCGCAGATAGACGCTGTCACCGGTAAGGTAAATGTGACAATTCCCGGCGCAAAGATAAGACATGATATCTGGGTCGGGGAAGGGACAGAGATCGATCCTGGGGCAAACCTCGCCGGGCCCCTGGTAATCGGCAGGAATTGTCGCATCGGTAAAGGGGCGAGCTGTTTTGAATACAGCTTCATAGGGGACAATTGCATTATTGAAGAGAATGCGAGAATTCAGCGGAGCGTTGTATGGGCTGACTCATTTTTGGGTCAGAATGCTGAAATAGGAGGAACCCTTGTAGGTCAACATGCGATTATCAAGGATTTTGTCACTTGTCATGAAGGGGTCGTCATAGGTGACAGGTGCAGAATCGGGCAAGGTGCAACGCTGCAACCACATGTCAAGACTTGGCCTAATAAAGTCATTGAATCCGGGTCGCGTGTTGCTACGAGCTTGATATGGGGCACAAAATGGCCGGGCTCCATATTCAAAGAGCGGGGCGTTACCGGACTGACCAACATCGAGTTGACTCCGGAATTTGCAATGAAACTCGGGGCTTCCTTCGGCAGTTCGATCGGCAAAGGAGCCATTGTCACCACTAGCCGAGATGATCACCCGTCGTCCAGGATGATTCTGAGGTCCATCATTTGCGGACTCATGACAGTAGGCGTAAATATCCTGGACCTTCGGTCGACCCCGCTTCCTGTGAGCCGATATAATATTAAGACTCTTGGCGTAGACGGCGGGCTCCATATTCGTATTTCGCCGGATAACCCCAGGTATACACTGGTCGAGCTCTTCAATAGACAAGGAATCAATCTTCCCAGATCTCATGAGAGGAAAGTCGAGAACCTTTTCTTCAGAGAAGATTTCAGACGCACTGACGCGGACGAGGTCGGGAAGTTGGAGTTTCCCGGGCGAGTCCTTGACTTGTACGTGGAGGCATTCTTCAATTATGTAGATACAGGGGCAATTCTAGGCTCAAGGAAGAGTGTTGTCATAGACTACGCATATAGCAGGCTGTCCATG
>DGZL01000100.1:10852-13403 GCA_002398515.1 Firmicutes bacterium UBA4981 | reverse complement strand
AGAATTCCTAAGACCGCTGAGGACAGAAGAATTCATCTCGATAGATTATCTAAGACTGTAAGCACTCTGAAGGCGGATATAGGAGTCCTCATCGAAAGCGACGGAGAGAGGTTGTCGCTGGTAGATGAAGGTGGAAGGGTTATTGAAGGGAATACCCTTCTTGCTGCTATAGCGTGGCTTACGTTAAAGGATGCTTTAGCTCGAACGAGCGCCGGAAATGGGAAGGAGGGCCCGGAATATCCTTTGCGGATTGCTGTTACAGTGGATGCTACCGGGGCTGTTGAGGAAATCGCCGGAGGTTTCGGGGCTGAGGTGTTCAGAACGAGGCAGGATCCGCGGTCTCTCATGGAATTCTTGCTTCGGCCGGGGCAGGAAGTCCTGTTTGCAGGAGACGGAGACGGAGGCTTCATTTTCCCAGGTTTTCAGCCTGCTTTTGATGCGATGTTCACTCTTGCAAAAGTATTTCAGTTCTTAGCAGGTGAGGGCTTGGAGCTTTCAAGTGTAGTCGAAAGCTTGGATATTCCGCCTATGGTGAAAAAAGCGGTCACATGTCCGTGGGAACATAAGGGCAGGGTAATGAGGGTTCTGGCTCAGGAATCGGAAGGGACAAGAAGGGAATTCATTGACGGTCTTCGTTTGTTCCGAGATGACGGATGGGTTCTTGTATTGCCTGACCCTGCAGAGGCGACTGTTCATATTTACTCCGAAGCTACTACTCATGCGGCTGCATCCGAGTATGCGGAAAGATTTGCGGAAAGGATAAACGAAATAGCCGGATTGAGTAAGTGAGTCGGGCGCGGCGGGCGGGAGCAGTATGAGTCGGCGTGCCAAGTAAGCTTGAATACCAGGCATAGGCTGGTGTCGGCTTCTGTTGGCACTGTGGGCGAGAATTGGTCTGGGTACAAACATCGTTGCCGTCAAAGGCGAAGGTTGACGCTGAGCGCGAACATCGCTGATGTGCGAACATGGCTGATGCGCAAACATCGCTGACTTAGGAAGCAAGAAGGTAAGTGTCGTTTGTTTATGTGGCAGATAAGAGTGAGCGTAAACATATGACACGTAGATCGTGGAAAAGGGGCGCATTGAAGCGCCCCTTGTTAGTGAGTTAGTTTAGCGCGAGTTAGTCCGGTAAGAGTCATTCCAGTACCAGCCCCATTACGAGTCAGTCAGGCAAGAGCCAGCGCGGCACCACTCAGTCAGGCAAGAGTTAGCCAGGCGCGAGTCAGCCTAGTACAAGGCAGCCCGACAAGAGTCAACCGGGCACCACTCAGCCTGGCAAGAGCCAGTCCGGCACGAGTTAGCCCGGTACGAGCCGGCCCGGCACTGTGTCCTGAGTGGCTTAGCAGTGTCAGTAGTTTTCACATAGGGGTTGAAAGAATGCCCTTGGATGTTTACAAGCAGGACATGCTTCAGGCGCCGTAGCCCCTTCATGGACATATCCGCAGTTGCGGCAGTGCCACTTAATCGGCTCGTTTCTGCGGAAAGTCGTTCCGGCCTGAATCCTTGCCAGTAATGCCTTATATCGCTTTTCGTGTGCCTCCTCGACTTCCCCTACCTCTTCAAAAGCTACTGCGATATCTTCAAAACCCTCTTCGCGTGCGACTTCGGCAAATTCCTTATACATTGAGGTCCACTCGTAGTTTTCGCCTTTGATAGCGTCTTCCAGATTAGCTGCAGTATCTGAAATCATGCCCAGAGCTTTGGCCCACAATTTTGCGTGTTCTTTTTCATTTCCTGCTGTCTCTTCGAATATGGCAGCGATTTGCTCATAGCCTTCTCTGCGGGCTACGGAAGAGAAGTATGTATATTTGTTCCGAGCCTCAGATTCACCGGCAAAGGCGGCCTTTAGATTGGCTTCAGTCCTAGATCCTTTAAGTTGCATTTTGATGCCTCCACTTCTTTCGTATGTTTTCTATGCTTATCATTCGCTTGATACCTTGAACCTATTATGTCGTTGATCGGCTCCATCATCAAGTTCACACCGATGAAGTTCACAACCATGCGAAATTCTCAACCAAAAGTGTCACCGAGCCCACAACAAAGATTGTCAGCTACAGTCGTCAAGCTCATACCGATACGAGACTGTCAACCAAGATTAGCCAATGAACTACGGACATTACAGATTCTCCGTAGAGTTGCAGAATCCTTCTGAGATACATGTTTTCCTAGCCTGCCTGGTGTGCGCGAATACTTACCACCTTCTCTTCGTTGGCTGCCAGAATATCTTCGAATACCTGACACGTCTTAACGAACATGCCAGACTGTCGACCACCCAAGTCCGGATTGGCAAGGCCCGATCGGTGGTGGAAAATCAGGCACATTTTCTGTTGTCCTTCCAGAAATGGCGGAGCAGCGATCACCCAATGTTTTCCAATAGGCGAAAAGAGCGCATATTTGTTTGAAGGGTGGTCGAGTTTCGACCACCAAAAGCCTGATCAGTGGTCGAAAATAGTACACGTCTTTTTTCGTGGTCGAATTTCTATCAGTCTCAGGCTCCCTTTGGGAAGGGTGTTTGAAAGTAGTACACGCTTTCCAATAACGTGTTCGAAAA
>DGZL01000100.1:8481-10556 GCA_002398515.1 Firmicutes bacterium UBA4981 | reverse complement strand
CACATAAGTCTTCAGTGAATATCAATGATCGGTAAATTCATCGGTAAATTCAATGATTGGTGAAGATCAGTAACATAGGATCAGTAATATGGGATTGACAAAACATGAGTGCCGGATATAATATAAGTGATGGACTTAGTAATATATTCTATGATTGGATCTACTTCCCCTGTCCTCATGTTCTTAGTCGTCACATGCAATGATTTAAAACGAGTGTCTGCGATACAGACGGAGAGCAAAGGATTCAAAAGAGCAACTTGAGACAAAAACCAAAAATGAAGATATGACCAGAGCACCTGAACAAGAACCGGAGACGAAGATCTATGAGAGAACTAGGACGAAGATCGAACTAGGACGAAGATCCAAAATGGGCATCCCAAGAGAAAAATGAATGACATTGGAGGGACATCAATGAACAGAATTCGACTCGATGAGCTCCCGGTCGTGACGTCGCCAAGAGGCCCCAAGCTCAGAAAAGTGATGTCTACTGATGATATTTCCGTTGCCAACGTAGTTCTCGAACCCGGTCAGGTATTGCCGTCTCACAAGACTCCTGTGGATGTGCTGTTCTATGTGCACTCAGGCTCAGGTTATGTCGTCATTGATGATGAGAATATCGAAGTCTCCGCAGGTGATATGGTTCCCAGCCCGAAGAACATACCTCACGGCTTAAAAGCAGGCGAAGAGAGTGACTTTAGCGTTTTGGTAATAAAGACACCTAACCCGGATACTCTGAAGAATCGCGATTAGCACTGCCATGAAGCGGCTGAAGCGGGTACTCGTCTAGAATCCATGTTGGTCTGAAACCGGTATTTCTCCGGGAGCTGTCATTTGCTGTAGTAAGATTATGGCTAAGCTAGGGCTTTTGCACTGCATAGTGCATGCGGTGAGCACGCAGGAAGCTTTGTCAAGTGCAGACGATGTGCTTGTAGACGATGTGCGATTTCTGCAGCTGTTTGCGGTGAAAACATGCGTTACGTGTAGGAATTCCGATTTCTATAGAGAACGATTTCAGTGATGGGAGTTCAATCTATAGACGGGATGTGGTTTGTTTGATGGAACTTGATCAGCTTATAGAAAAGGTTACAGCCGAACTCATGAAGGAATTCAGGCGGGAGTCGCAGGTTTCGCAGAGATCACAGCTTTCATCTGCGTTACAGGATCTGCAGGGCCTGCAATCTTCGCCTGCGTCGCAGACATCCTGCGCTTCGCAAGAAGTAGCTCGCTTCATTGACCATACGTTGCTTAAACCGGATGCCACACGTGAGCAAATAATCAGGCTCTGTGAGGAAGCAAAAGACTACTGCTTTGCTTCCGTCTGCGTGAACCCGACAAATGTGAGCTTGGCTTCGAGCTTTCTTAAAGACACACCGGTGAAAGTATGCACAGTCATAGGATTTCCTTTAGGGGCAAATACCTCTGTGACTAAGGCAATTGAAACCAGAGATGCAATTGTGAACGGAGCATCCGAAGTAGACATGGTCATTAATGTCGGTGCTCTGAAGTCAGGCGATCACAATCAAGTGACGGAGGATATCGAGGCTGTAGTGGATGCAGCTCGCGGTAAAGCCCTGGTCAAAGTGATCTTAGAGACTGCTCTTCTCACAGATGAGGAGAAGGTGAAAGGATGCCTGCTGGCAAAACTGGCCGGAGCTGATTTTGTGAAGACATCTACAGGATTTGGCCCCGGAGGAGCTACTGTTGAAGATATCAGACTCATGCGGAAAGCGGTCGGACCGGAAATGGGTGTGAAGGCCTCGGGAGGCATCCGAGACTATGAATCCATGCTACGAATGATACAAGCGGGCGCAACTCGCATCGGAGCAAGCGCAGGCGAAAAGATTGTGAAGCAAGCTAGAGAGTCCGAATCCAGGTAGTCACTGGGTACTACTAATTCACCGGGTAGTCTCAGTTCACTGAGTGGTCCTAGTTTGCTTGGTAGTCCTAATTTACTGGGTAGCCCTAATGTGTGCGGAAGCAGGGAGGATTCGCTTCCCTGCTTCCTATCATCATCGGTCAACCGGGCTTTCGCAAAGCGTTTGCATGAGCAATCCCGCTTGCGGGTTGACCGTGGC
>DGZL01000100.1:2064-8197 GCA_002398515.1 Firmicutes bacterium UBA4981 | reverse complement strand
GCAGCTAAAGGCTATTATAACCGTATCCGATTTTTGTATACATGACAGTGCGTGGTATTATGGTGTAGAGACGCAACTGTCCACACCTAGCAGGAGTATTATCAGTAGTTGCCGAAACAAAATTAGGTGTTAATAGAGACAGTCACAAAAGCATAAAGGGAGGCTGCACCTAAGCATGCGATTCTTACTGGAGCTTTTCACATCATTCTTCAAAATAGGCGCGTTCACGTTTGGAGGGGGCCATGCCATGGTTCCTCTCATCCAAAAGGAAGTCGTAGATGAAAAGGAATGGATTGAGGCAGAAGACTTCGTAGACATCCTGGCTTTGGCTCAGACCGCTCCCGGCCCTGTAGCTGCCAATACATCAGTTTTTGTGGGATATAAACTTGCCGGCGTCCCGGGCGCTGTCTGGGCTCTGGCAGGGACGATACTACCTTCCTTCATAGTAATTCTTGTTGTTGCCATGTATTTCGCGAAAATCACTGATTCTATCGTTATAAACGCAGCCTTCTCCGGAATAAGACCTGCAGTAGTCGCTCTCGTAGCAAGCGCAGCCATTAATATCGGCAAGACAGCGCTTCGCGATCTGAAGGGAGTAGGCATTAGTGTTCTTGCCTTTCTTGCCGTTGCAGTCGCAGGTATACATCCGATACCGGTGATCTTGGGAAGCGCTGCGTTAGGTTATGTGTTCTTCAAAGATGATAAAATCTCCGGGCTAAACAATCAGGCTGACTAATTAATAGGACTTACTAGGGGCTGACGAAACAATGACAAGCATTCTATTTAGGCTGCTATTTACTTTTTCAAAAATCGGCCTTTTTACATTTGGCGGAGGATACGCCATGATTCCCCTGATGGAGAAGGAAATAATACAAGCAAACAAGTGGCTGTCAATGAAGGAATTTGTGGACATCATCGCTATCGCAGAAGTGACTCCCGGGCCTATTGCCGTCAACTCGGCCACTTATGTAGGCTACAAAATGGCCGGAGTCTGGGGCGCAGCGTTTGCCACGATAGGCGTGGTTCTACCGTCATTTGTGATAGTCATCTCCTTGGCCTCCCTATTCCTAAAATACAAGGATGCTCCCGCTGTGAAGGCTATTTCAAAAGGGCTTAGAGCTGCAGTTACCGCAATGATAGCCAGTGCAGCCTTTTCAATGGCCAAAGCATCCCTTATTGATGTGCAGGGTATAGTAATTGTGGGATTGGTGATATTCGGGATATTCAAGATGAAAATCCATCCGATAATTTGCATTTTTTTAGCAGCAGTGCTGGGAATTGCCTTATGGGGCGGAATGATGCTGGTCCCCGGTTTGTAGCTATGTCACATATGCCGAACCTTTAAGGGGAAACATAAAAGGTGACAAGTGAACAAGGAGGGGACTTTCAGTGCCGGCCAGGAAGAAAAGACCTGCTAAAGCTAGGGCTAAGCGCCCATTGGATTCGCTGAAATACGAGGTTGCCAGGGAACTCGACCTTCCAAAAGAGGTAATTGAGGAAGGTTATTGGGGGAATCTGTCTTCCAGACAGTGTGGAGCCGTGGGCGGCCAGATGGTCAAAAGAATGATAGAGGCTGCTCAAAAAACCATCGCTGAGGAAGCAGCAGCTCAAGCCATAGCGGGATTCCGATCCGGTTTAGGGCTTCCTCCGGAAACAGACTTGGAGATACCGCCTGAATTATAGAATATCCAGGGGCTGGGCACAGAAATCTTGATCTGTGCCCGGTTTTATTAGATGACCATGGATACAGCAAATGAGGACATGAAATCATAAACGTTATAAGGCATTGAGCTGCACCGATATATAATGGATATGTTTCCATTAAGATCTAAATAGCAACTGATTCCTAAATAATAGCAGCAAGCAATAAGTTGGATGCTATTGTTTTTTTTGATTGTATTACAACCGCTGCCTTTGCTACCACAATTGCTCGGGTCTGTTTGTCGACGCCTGCTATCCAATAGAGACGACCAGATATACTAATTATGACCGAGACTCTCCATAGGTTTCCTAGCATACGTTCATGCGTTTGTGTGACACTATAAGCAGAAAAGCGTGGAGGGTGGTGAAATATAATGGCACGTGGCTCACGTAGAAGGAATCGCCCGGTTGTCCCTGAGGCCCTTGCAGCGCTTGATAGGTTTAAGTACGAAATTGCAAACGAACTAAACCTGCCTGGCAATATCATAAACACGGGATACTGGGGGAACCTGCCTTCAGCTCAATGTGGCGCAGTCGGCGGACAGATGGTTCGCAGGATGATAGAGGCTGCCCAGCGGTCGCTGATAGAAGGCACTATGGCCGGAGTCAAAGCAGGATTCCAGGCCGGCCTCACCCAGCAAGGCGTCACCCAGTCCTTCACTCAGACCGGCTACGGAGCGGGGCAGACAGGTTATAATCAACCTATCCAGCCTGTATAAATCATAGATATACGAGGCAGTAAGCATATGAAGCAGGCCGTCTCAAAAGGACGGCCTGTGGTTTTCCTACGCATACACATGACACATGGTCCGAAAACGTCTTACGAGGAGGCTTTAGTCGTATAATACGTTCCTAATTCGCAATTAGCAGTAGTAGAATTGAAATCCAATGAGTCCCGGGCCGACGTGGGTGCCGATTATCGGTCCGATCTCTATTGGCTGCGCTCCAATACCGGGGAATTCTTCTTCCAATAACTTGGCGACTTCTTCAGCTTTTTCCCGATTATCCGCATATGGTATGGCAATGTTTGTCGGAAGCCGATCTCCGCCTCCTTCGGCTATCATGAGGTCTGTAATTCGTTTCAAGGCACGCTTTTCCGTTCTGACTTGCTCAAGGACTTCAATCCGCCCTTCATCACGAACAAAATGCAGAATGGGTTTAACCTGTAAGAGAGATCCTATTACTGCTTTAGCGCCTGACAGACGGCCTCCTTTATGCAGAAACATAAGATCGTTGACGACAAAGAGAGTCCTCATGGAGTCCATAACTTGGTGGACGCGGTTTATGATTTCCTCCTTATTCTCACCGGCTTCAACCAACGCTACGGCTTCTTTCAGGATGAAGCCAAGGGCGGGCCCGGTTTGCTTTGAGTCAATAACAACTATGTCAGCGTCTATGTCTTCTATCATTCCGGCTGCGGTGGAGGCCGAGTTGACAGTCCCACTGATACCACTGGAAATGTGTATGGAAATAATGGTATTGGCGCCTTCTTCCAAGAGGCGCTTGTAAGTCGCAAGAAAGTCACCTGATGATGGCTGTGAAGTGGTGGGCAGTTCTTGCACCTTTCTCAATCTGGCATAGAAATCGCGATTACTGATTTCAACACCTTCTTTGTAGACTTCTGATTCTATGTTCACAAGTAAAGGCACAACGGCGACATTGTGAGCTTCAAGCCAGTCATCGGGCAAAGCGGCTGTGCTGTCCGTAACGATTCTAATGGAATTCATGGCATATCCTCCTTTTGCCCAAAATATCATTAATTTGCAGGTATTCTTTTTGGTACAAAAATATTCTTCGTCATCTTGCCCCTAAATCCTTCACTCTAAACTTTTCTTCATATTCAAGAGCATTTTGGAGCTCCGACGGGGAGTTTTTACCAAGATTAATAGGCAGGGAGGATGTCAAACTTTTGTCAAGATATAAAGGCTTGAAGTCTTAAGAAATCCGGAGAAGGGAGAAAATACAATTGAGATCCATGGGGTATAGTAGTAAAAGACGTATTACGGCACAAGAAATGTGCGAAGGGGGAGTATCATGAAGAACAAGAAATGCGGAAAACATCCTCACATGCCTGACAATGCAGAAAGCAGCGTAAAGTGCAAGCAATGTGGAAACATGGTGAATGTCGGCGATATGTCATCAGAAGGGATGGTTTCTTGTCCGGTTTGCGGATCATCAGTGAGCTCCTGGGACACTATGAAATCTGAGGTTTCAAACGAGGACTACTAGGTTACCGGTGTATTTGAGAGACTTACATAACGATCTTCAGCAGCCAAAATATAGTGCTGAAATCCCATCCCAGATCCCATGGGACGTGGTAACGGTCAGCGGTATGAGAGTTCACTAGCAGGTATAAGCCGGAATCCGCGCCGACGACTACCGCAAAATGCGCAATCTTACCGTTTTCCTCGTAGGCAATGAGGTCTCCTCTGTTAAGCGCCCCTATGGCTCCTGCGGGGTATGCTTCGCTGATTGCGATTAAGTCAGCATAAGTGCCGCGGGCGAGCCTTTGAGCTCGTCCGCTGCTCAGCAAGAAACCAAGCAAACTCGATGCCTGGGCCCAAGCAGGCGTTGCTCCTGCAGCGTGTCCGTACGGAACATACCTCCAAGCATAAGTCATAGGAAGATTGCCTGCTTCTGCATCGCCTAAGACTTGGGAAGCGAAATTCGTGCAATCACCGCCGAGGCCTGTATAGTTCTTATATACAGGGTTGTATTTGCGGTTATTGCCGCAGCCCCATGCTAACCCACAATACTTGTTTGCATAGGCGACTGCGTTTTCCCTATTATAGAGGTAGGTACGTTCTTTGGCGTCGGCTTCGTCAGTGGTTCCCGACAGATTTCCCGATGCGTATGGCGATGAATATGCTGAAGCAGGAATGGCTGTAAGCTGTGGGAACATGAAATCATCCGATGATGAAACATATGTCTCAAAGGATGAACTAAGTGCAGTCGCTGAGCTTATGGAGCTTGCATCTACGTCCAAGGGATCTAAATACCAATCCCGTCTGATAACCCATTCCCCGTCTTTGAATGCAAGCTCCAGCAAGTGTTCGGTGCCAATGCCGAAACAGTCTGATCCGGACTCAGATACAGATTCATGTTTGTAGCAGATTTTGACGCTTTCATCCAGCTCGATCCAGGCGGTAGTCCCTTTAAGTTCTATTGAGGTGATTCTAAACTGAACCTCGGTATCGACGAATCCGATACCACGTGCAGCGCTCCACGCTTGAAGGTACGCACTCCTTCTGGTTTCATGCTCAAAAGCCCACTGTCCGTAACGGGAATCAAGATCATAATGGGACATTAACGTGTCTGTGTCTCCGTTGACAATAGCCTTAGCCCTGCCGGTAAGCAGCATGTCAAGGCGCATGTTGATTACTCTTTCCAGAGATAAAGGTATCCCTGCAACCGGTCGGTGAGGGATACCTTTTAGTGTTATCACAATACTGATAACCGCAATCAAGCCCAGTAAAAGTCTTCTTCCATATAACACATACATTCTAATTCCCTTTACTTGCTTGGCATCGCACGGTTAAGCGCGCTCATAATCAATCTTGCTTGTTGCGGACGGAGTTTCACAACACCCAATTCAGCCTTGACTACGAGTTCAAAAGGGATTCCTGTGCGTATCGAAAGCTCTTTGGCGCTTATGCCCGCCTTTTGCCTAAGCTTCAACAATGCGGTCATGTTGCCCATCCTCTCCTCACATGGCTTATACTACCAGTATAGTGAGGATGTCCCTTTTTTATGCCAAGTCAAATACATAAAGGTTTTGATCTCTGTCTATATGCGGCAAGCCGAAGCTCCTAACCGGCTGAAGGCACTTCCTCCGCCAGTTCTCTTACGCGAGTGTCTGCCAGTCTGTCACCGAGTCTCTTCCCTTCCGGATCCGTAAATACCAACGCAATTTCAATAATGCCGATGATGAAAGTCACGCCTGCAACCAGGGACCAACTGGACCATGCCAGTACTCGATAAGACATCAATGAAATTACGAATGACAGAAGCTGTCCTATTGCCAGAGGCCAATTGCGTTTAGCGGATAACGCAATATCCACATCACTGCCACCCGGTCCCACAACCTCAAGACGCATAACCCTCTTACCAATGCTCTGGCCTTTCCATGCCGTATCCTTCAGTAGTTCAAACATTATGGCGTCTTTGGTCAGGATATATGCTCCCCCAATCAGAGACCCTATTCCGCGAAACGGGATAATACTTGACACCACGATTGCTATTAACGTATCGATTACTGCCGCAATAAGTCGTTTACCCAGATCAGCCTTTTCTTTCGCCAAGAGAACCCCCCCTTTTGCCTTCATACTAACGACATTATTCACGTCTGAGCCCATATATCCTTCCACAAATTTCATATGAGTCGGAAAATTCATCCAAAACTATTCTTTTGCGAAGTCAATGTAGAGGACTG
>DGZL01000100.1:1682-1814 GCA_002398515.1 Firmicutes bacterium UBA4981 | reverse complement strand
GGTGGCATTCCTCTGAGATAAGTGTATGTAGACAACTGTGCTCAATATTGCCATATTCAGTGGTAATCTCCTGACATATGTGGGGTTTAGCAGGTATTTGCATCTCAGCATTGAATTCATTCTATTGACAAG
>DGZL01000100.1:0-1390 GCA_002398515.1 Firmicutes bacterium UBA4981 | reverse complement strand
AGTCATAGGGATGATTAAAGGCTTTGAGCAGGCAAGCTCAAAGTATCATATACTCTTTTTGATGGCTGTCTTATTAATAGCCGGAGGGGTTTTATGTATCATGGCCGGAACCGATGTGCATCCGGAGGCTGCAATGAACGAAGAGTTCCGCGGGTTGTGGGTTGTACGCACAAGCATGCAATCTCAAGAATCAATTGAGCATGTGATCGAGAGAGCCGTAGAAAGCAATTTCAACGCCATCTTAGTCCAGGTCAACGGGCGCGGGGAAGCGTATTATGAAAGTGACATCGTGTCCAGGATGCCGGATGTGCCTGAAGGATTCAATCCGCTGGGGTTTTGCATCCAAAAGGCCCATGCTGCAGGCATAGAGGTGCACGCGTGGATCAACGCTTTTACCGTAGGAGGGTTAGGGCGTAGTGATTATCATGAGAAGCATGTGCTTAGTCAGCATCCTGAGTGGTCACTGGTAGATCTCGACCAGGTTTCGACCTTTGATTACACCCCGGGGACGGCCAGGGGTGAACTTGTTTCAGTGATGCTGGATCCTGCAATAGAGGGCGTAAAGGAGTACGTCCGTGAGGTGTTCATGGAGGTAGTCACCAACTACGATGTGGACGGTGTCCATTTCGACTACATTAGGTATCCCGGCAAGAAGTATGGGTATGGCCAAGAGGCGAGGGATAGGTTCAGAGAGATCACAGGCTATGATCCGCTGGACCTTGTAAACAAGCCGGAGACCTTGCGCGGCAGAATCGTAGACGGAAAGGATCTTTTTGTGAGTCTCAGCGATAGGTGGGATGAGTTTCGCCGGGACCAAGTGACTGAGGTTGTTCGAAGAGTTTATCAGGATGTGAAGAGGATAAAGCCTGATGTAGTAGTGTCCTGCGCTGTGTTCCCCGATGGGGATCAGTCTCGTGCCTTGAGAATGCAGGACTGGCGGAGCTGGATTCAAGAAGGCATTGTAGACTTTGTAGTGCCCATGGCGTATACGCCGGATACCCGGAAGTTCGCAGACCATATGAAAAAAGCTGTGGGAACACCGCCCGGCGGGAGGGCTTTGGCCGGTGTCGGGGTCTATCTTATGCTGGACAATCCCGAGGACTGCATAGAGAAGATTGATGTTGCAAGGGAACTTGGAACACCCGGGATAGTCCTATTTTCATACGACTCCATCAAGGAAAGGAGAGATTACTGGGAGGCTTTAGCCGATGGCCCTTTCAACCACCCTGCAACTACCCCGAAAATGATTCGCCAGGCCTCAGACTGACTAATCGGCGTGTCCTACAGTCTGTCTGATCATGTTTTTCACAGAGGGCAGCTCGCGGTGAACGACATTCCATACTATAGTCAGATCCACGCCCAGGTAATCATGGATTAACACATCTCGCAT
>DGZL01000070.1:22380-23806 GCA_002398515.1 Firmicutes bacterium UBA4981 | reverse complement strand
TCCGTAGTGTCAGAAGACCTTGCTGGAAACCGATCTTCACGCCACATAGACGTAGTCAATAACACGGCTGTCACGATACTGGGTCCGTCCTATCGGGAGACAAGATCTTCTGTGGCAGAGCTCCAAGGACTGGCGCCTGTGTCCGCTGTAGTCGCACTTGTTGTCAACGGCTATGAAGCAATCCAGGTGAAATCTACAGAACAAGGTGAGTGGGCAGCCGGCGGAGTGAGGCTTGCACCGGGTGACAATACCGTGGCTGCATCGGCAATAAATCAACGCGGTGAAATCGTAGTCTCAAAGGAGCCTGTAACTGTGAGATACGTGCCGTCTGCCGGCTCAGCGAAAATCACAGGCGCAGTCACTGACGCCTCTACCGGTGAATCTTTGGAGGATGCAGAGGTTTCGTTGGTATCACAGGAAGGCGGTGTCTTCTCTACTGTAAGGACAGACGAAGACGGTGCATATGAATTAGACGAAATCCTTCCTGGGACGTATACGTTGCAGGCATCATGCCTCAACTATTGCACCTTTGAGACCGACCTGATCGAGCTGGCGTCGGGTGAAGAAATCACACTTGATTTTGCGCTGGTTTCCAACAAGGCACTGCGTTTGGAAAAAAGCGTGAATGTTGATGCCTGTAGTATCGGCGATATCGTCAAATACACGTTGACAGTGGAGAACTTAACAGACATAGAGGTAAACAACGTAAAGGTATATGACCTTTTGCCTCAAGGGATTGCCGTTATCCCAGGGACGTCGTCAGTTCGTGGAAAAGAGACTCAATCTGAGGTTCTGTGGAGCGGGCAGGCCCAGCAATGGGAGAGCTTGGCTCCCGGTCAAGCAAGGGCTCCCGGCCGGGCAGTCTGGACCATCGGAACCCTCGGCCCTCGCAAGACGGCAACAGTCTCATTCATGGCTGCTGTCGGGTTTTGTGACAGGGCGGGAGGTGCGACGAACAGAGCTTATGCTACCGGAGAGACCAAGTCAGGGTCAGTCAAAACCCCTACTTCAGAGGCGACTCTCTTTGTCTCCGAAGGCATATTCAGTAATGACGGACTGATTTTCGGTAAGGTTTTCGTTGATGCGGATAACGACGGCAAAATGGGTATTGATGAGCATGGTTTATCCGGTGCCCGGATCACCACAGAAGACGGATCTGAGATTTCCACAGATCATTCAGGGATGTACACAATCAAAGGCATCCGTCCCGGATTTCATATGCTTGTCCTTTCCTCTGACAGTTTGCCTCAAGGCTTCCGGTGCGAGGAGCGGGCGGTCCTCGCCTATGTGGGGCCATACTCAATAGTGAGGTTGGATTTTCCTGTGGTGTTATGCGAGCCTACGCCAGGCGATTTGTTAGGCAACGTCAGCGATGACTGCAATGCTGATGATGACTGCAGTGTCACCGGCGCTGTCTTAGAGGCTT
>DGZL01000070.1:4282-22081 GCA_002398515.1 Firmicutes bacterium UBA4981 | reverse complement strand
CCATTTCCGGGAACCTGGCTTTCTTCATGTCAGGCAGAATAGATGAACGCCATACTCTAACTTGCGGACTTGACTTGGCTGGACGCGGCCGGGGGAACCTTGGATGTTCGGATCCCGGGTGTGCGGATCCCAGGTGTGGGAATTCCGGGCGTCGGAATCGTGGTTGCCCGGATCCCGAGGCTTTCAGTCCCGACTACGGCGATGCGAGCAAGGTTGTTCGAGCCCTGCCATATGCAGGTCCATTGTATGTCAGTCTAAAGGGAGATGCTTGGGAGGCATCCTACAGCACATTTCGGACTGATTTCATCAAATCCGAACTTGCTCCATATAGGGGGGTTTTGCCGGGGGCGATAGTCCGTTACGAAAAAGGCAACTTTACTGCTACTTTCTTTGATTCTATCCCTTGCACCACAACAGGCCGTATCCAAGGCGGGGCGTTTGAGGCACAGATGTCGCCTAAGTTGACACTGGGCGGGGGAGTAGTGAGACATCGAGAAAGCCATGGCGCTGTCTACGTCTACAATATCCATGGGCAATACCTGAGCGACGAAGGCCTTAGTGCATACTGTGAGCTTTCCGGGTCGTCAGGCGGACATGCCGGAGGAGGCCTGTGCGTCCCAACCGGTTCGGGGGCGCTTTCTCTCCGTTGCATGAAAGAGTTAGGTCCTGTATCTCTGGAAGCACGATACAAGGCTGTCGGTCCGCACTTTTTCAACTCTCGGGAACCAGACGCTGCTGAACTCAGCCCCGCGAAGCTCAACTCCTGGGGACCAGACGCCGGGGAACCCAATCGCGTGGTGCTTCATCCTGGGGAGATTAACCCTGTGCAACTCAAGCCTGTGGAGGCTGACACTGCCGAGTCCGATCCTTCTGCGCAAATGAGAAGAGACACGTGTGACTTCAGCCTAAAAGCTACGGTTTCACCTGTTACAAGCTTATTGCCCAGGCTCAGTTTGAGCGGAGAGGCACGGGTAGTTCGGGATAACATATCGCTGGCCGCGCAAGGTCTTGCCAACCGAAAGACTGCTTGTGAACTGGGTGCCATGTATGTCCTGGGAGACTCAAGCATCATTGCCGTGGACGCAAGACATGCAACGACTGTAGCTGAAGGAAAACCCGATGCAGCCATAAGATCTCCGCTGATGATGAAAGACAAGTCTTTTGGCATCAAGGTAAAAGGCAGAATGCCGCAGGGCGTTTCCGGGAGTCTTGGCGTCAGGTGGGGTGAGAGGACGGATTACCGGGGCAATCTGTTGCAGGTAGGATACAACAAGTTAGAAGCTGAAGCGAAGAGGACGATAACCCGTGAACTGTCTGTTTCACTAAAGGGCGAAGCATCCTTCGAATCTGAAGGCGCCATCCCGATAGTCCCGGCAGGCAGGCTTTCCACAAAGCTCGGCATCGGAGTCGACTGGATAGTGTCTCCGTACTTAAGGAGCCGTGCCCGGGTCAGCTCATCATCCTTAGACGGCACTGTCCTTGCTCTCCGTATGGCCTACAGGCCGTCTTCGCGCTTGGAGGCTGTTTTGACATGCGAGACAGAGACGAAAACAGGAGAGTCGCAGGTGGCTTTCAAAGTTGACGCTGACCCGATTCCAGGACTCGGGCTGACAGTCAGCTATGACAGAGAGGGGAGTTGGAACAGACGCACTTCCCTCGGATACGAATTAGGTTTCACATGGAGACCTATCTTCCCAGACAGGTTCATGGCTTTCGGCGGAATAAAGGGGAAGGAAGCTGCCACCGGGGCGCACCGAGAATTCTGCCGGGTTTTGACAGGCCAGGCAGGGATGGCTTTTGCAATAGATCCCTTAACTGACGTATCTGCAAGATGTGTATGGAAGCAAGTGTCCGAAGGAGGCACCGGGGTGGGTGCTGACGCGCACGTAGAAACGGGACTTGCGACTTTTCGCATTACTCACAGGTTTGATATGAGCAAGCATCAAAGTGGCAGTGAGCATCAAAGTGCTAATAACGATATGATCGGCAACAAGCGCAAGGATGGAAGCAAGAATGAGATTGATGTGACATGCGAGTCCTCACTGTACTTTGTCGACGTGGAGAAGCAGCGAAAGACCGAGTCTGCAATTGAAGTGGGGATCTCTATTAGCAAGAATGCACGGCTGGCCCTGGGTTACAAATGGACGAGATTTCGCCAAGGGACTATATCCGAGGTTGATCACGCCGGAAGCCGTGTCTATGCCCGGTTGGGTTTAGGTTGGGCAACCGGGATCTAGCTCTGGACTTTTGACAGAATATGCCGTGTTTCTCCAACTTCTCGTACAGTGTGGATCTGGAGATTCCGAGGTATTTTGCAGTTTCCGTCCGGTTATTCCCGCATTTCTGAAGCGCGTGCACCAGCATGCTGCGTTCTGCGCTGAGAACTGCATCTGTAAGGCTAAGCCCGGACTCAGCCGGCTTAGGAGCCCGGTTATCTGAGGCACATATAGAGCCCAGGATACGGACGGGCAGGTGTTCTGTGCGAATCTCGTTATCATCAGAGAAGTTCAAGGCATGTTCCAGCGCATTCTGTAATTCCCGCACATTACCCGGCCAGTGATACTTTCGAAACACTCTGATTACATCAGGATGAATGTCAGTCACAGAGGTGTTACACCGAGCATTGAGTGTGGGGATGAAGTGTTTGGCAAGCGTCTCTATATCAGAGAGCCTTTCACGCAAGGGAGGCAGCTCAATCTTAACGACGTTGAGGCGGTAGTAGAGGTCTGCCCGAAATAGTCCATCAGCAACCATCTGTTCAAGGTCCTGGTTAGTGGCGGTTATGAATCGTACGTCAATCGGAATCTGCGTTGTGCCGCCGATAGGTTCGACAGTCCGCTCTTGTAGAGTCCTGAGCAATTTTGCCTGAAGCAGGGGGGACATATCACATATCTCATCTAAGAATATCGTGCCTGACGCTGCTGCTTCAAACTTGCCGAGCCTGCCTGTCCTGAGCGCGCCGGTAAAGGATCCGGCCTCGTATCCGAACAGCTCCGATTCCATTAATGCTTCGGGTATGGCTGCGCAATTGACCGGGACAAACGGGCCTTTGGCTCTACTGCTGGCCCTGTGTATAGCCTCTGCGAAGATCTCCTTTCCTGTGCCTGTTTCACCGTAAAGGACGACACTGGAGTCTCCTCGGGCTACTCTCTTGGCTATGCTGCGCGCTCCTGCTATCTTAGGGTCAGTCCCGATGATCTTGGCAAAAGGATCTATTTGGTATTCTGATGATTTCCATCTGCGTCCTAATGACAATATGACATCCCACCTGGTTTACTTAAGTATTCTAGGTAAATATAGGAAAATCCTTCCTAAGAATTCCTTGTTTCCGGGATTTCAAGCCCAAGCGGTCTTGTCCGGGAGGAATGTGGTATACTTAAATCCACGGCGATGGGACTTGCGAGAAAAGACGCGGGAAGCGGAATTAGGAGGCGCGCTATGACATATGAACTTAAGGATCCTGTAAGCGGATTGACCCACATGATCGGTGCTGCACTGGCTATCCCCGGACTGGTGGTGCTCGTCTACTCAGCTGCCCTGTATGCCACGACCTGGCATATAGTCTCGTTTGCAATCTTCGGGGCAAGTCTCATTCTTCTCTATACTGCAAGCACTGTCTATCATAGTCTCTCTCTTTCCAAACGCATGACGGGAATCCTAAGGCGTATCGACCATATGATGATCTATATTCTGATTGCAGGGTCGTACACCCCTATTTGTCTTGTGCCGTTACGAGGGCCCTGGGGGTGGAGTATTTTCGGGACTATCTTAGGGATAGCGGTCTTAGGTATCGTCATGAAGATATTCTGGATGAATGCGCCCCGCTGGTTATATACTCTGTTTTATGTGGGCATGGGATGGCTGGCTGTCATTGCTATTCCGCCCCTTGTGCGATCTATGCCGGCAGGGGGAATTGCGTGGCTTCTCATTGGGGGAGTCTTCTACACTGTAGGCGCGGTGATTTATGCGCTCAAGCGTCCTAATCCCATCCCCGGACGGTTCGGGTTCCATGAGATATTCCACCTATTTGTGCTGGCAGGCAGTGCCAGCCATTTCTGGTTGATGTACCGGTATATATTGTGGATTAATTGAAACCTGAAATCTCCATGTTTTTGGCCGACGTTCTCATTCTCTCAGCTCACTAAATCATATACATGCCACTTGACCTAGACGCTGGAAACAGGTATGCGGGAGTTATCATGGCAACCATGATTCGCCCGGAAGGAAACGAAGAATCGTTAGCGAATAACGATTAGCTTAAGTAGAAAGCGGACGGGAGAGTGGCGGGGCGTGCGAGTCGCTGTAGTAGAACCGTATCTCCAAAGTAGGACAGGCCACTACTATAATATTGTGTCCGAGGTGGAGGCAGGCTTTAGAGAGTTAGGGCATGAGGTAGACATATTCATACCGAGACACTCTGAGATCGTGGATTTGGGGCAAAAGGCAATACCGTATTCGCTGACAGGTGTCAGAGGGATGCCCATCCTCCCGAAGATTGCCTGGCACCTCCGGTATATTCATGGGCTTACGGGCTTTCTGCAAAGATACATAAGCGATTATGATTTGTGCCTCATGACTACCTCGGACAACTGGGAGACGTTGTATGCCGCAAGTAGGGTCAGATCCCACACCCCGATATATCTCTATCTGCATGCGCTGGTTATCAGTCAAGCCAAGGCCAGATTTCTGAGGCCGTTCATAGACCTAAACTTCAACCGGACCACAAACCCGATAATATTCCTCCATCCGACGTCACTTGGCAGAGACCTGTTTCAGAGGAAGATTACTTCTGCCAATGTAGATTTGATTTGTGACGTGCCATTGCCTATGGTGCCGTTATCTGAAGAGGAACTGCAGACTATCTCCAAAAGTGAGGCATCAAGTGAAGAAGCCGACTTCATCATCAGCTACATGGGGGATGTGCGGCTGGAAAAGGGATTCCCCGCTGTCGTCCGGCTGGTGTCTGAATGCAACGAGGATTACAAGTTCACAATACAGTGCATCCCTCCTGCAAGTGGGTATGAGCCGGGCGCCTTAGAGTGGGTGGACTGCCTCAAGGCAATCTCTAAAAGGCAAAGCAACGTCACTCTCATTGAACGACCCCTGTTTTCGGACGAATTCGGCAAGCAGATATCCATGAGTTCAATTGTGCTCTGTCTTTATGATCCCAAGTGGTATTCAAATAGACGGTCAAGTATCTTAATGGAGACGTTTCCCCGTGGGAAACCGGTGATCGTGGTCAGAGGGTCATCTCTGGCAGACCAGGTTGCGAGGCACGGAGGCGGAGTCATAGTAGACGATGTGGAGCCGGAGACGGTAATTCGGGCCATGGATACCATACGCATGGATTATGAGAAGTTCTCCGATGAAGCGCTGGCAGCAGGGGATGAGCTGCGAAGATTCAATACAGGAGCGAACCTGGCCAGAACCATCATAGAGGACTTAGAGCAGCGTCATCGTAGGATTCAGCCTGCGAAGGCCTGAGTCAACTAAGAGGCCGGCAGGCAATTGGCTGATAGTCTCTCATGGATGATAAGGAGGCGCAAGATGCCACCTTTGGTTTCGGTTATCATTCCAACCTACAACTGTCGGAAGTATGTCCTTTCGGCGGTAAACTCAGTCCTTCGGCAGTCCATGCCTGACCTGGAGGTCATTGTTGTAGATGACGCATCTACAGACGGGACAGCCCGGCTTCTGGCTGACGTGGATGATGACAGGCTGACCGTGATCAGAAGTGATGTGAACTTAGGCCCGGCAGGTGCCCGCAACCTGGGCCTTACGTATGCAGGCGGTGCCTTTGTTGGTTTTCAGGACTCAGATGATATCTGGGTTTCTACGAAGCTGGAGAAACAGATATGCCAATACGAAAGAGCGAAAAGCCGCGATTCGACTGAGGTAGTAGTGTATTCATCAGTGGAGATCATGGATGAAGAGGGGAGAAGCCTCGGTAATCTGTGGGATCCTTCATTCTTGAAGCAAGGAGACATATTCCAAGCGCTCCTTGTGCGCAACTTTGTCCCGTGTCAGTCTGTCCTTGTGAAACGCCGCCTCATCCAAGAGGTAGGAGGATTCGAGCCTTCCATGAGGTATGCTGAAGACTACCTCCTCTGGCTAAGACTGGCCAGACGATACCGGTTTTATTGCGTCTTTGAGCCGTTGGTGCGCTATAGAGTTCATTCGGGGAACCTCACCAATTCGAGATTCCCTATGCGTGCAGGCCATGTTGAGGCATTGCTCGGGATTGGCGGAGAGCTGCGCGACAGTGGAGAACGTAGGATTTGGAACAGGCAGCTCCTGGCCAGGACAGCAGTGGCTTTCCTGACTCCTGGGGATTTGTCTGCCAGGTTCAGCCTTGTTCGTAAAGTTGCAGGAGTGATTGCGCTGGACAAAGGGGGCCGATGATGGAGACGCGACTATGTCATCGCGCTGAGACCGGAGCCTATCAACGTGCCATCGATATGTCATCCGTCCTTATCCAGGCAGCGGTAGCTATGGGATTTGTGGTCTGTTTTCAACCTGCCCCATGTGATATTCTGGCCCTCCTTGCATTTGTAGCCGGGCTACCTGTTCTCGGGCGCAGCATCACCGGACTGCCGAGGATTGTTGCAGTTTCGCTGCTGGTTTTCATATCGATTAATGCAGTAGGATTGATAAGCGCGGTATCCGTGAAATCAGGAATCCGTTTCTTTGGAATGACCGCTTATCTAGTTGCCTTCTCGATACTTGTTTTTGGTCTGACCTCGGAGAACGATGGCTTTCGGCAGCAACTTGTCAAGGCTTACATGATAGCCTCCTTAGTGACAGCCACTCTCATCTGGGCAGGTTTTCTGGGGAACATATTGAACCTGCCTGCACTTTCTCGAATGACCTTTGCCGATAGGCCTATGGGTCTATTTAAGGATCCTAATGTGGCAGGGTCTTTCTTGATACCTGCTGCGCTTTTCTTGTCCGGGAGAGCACTGGATAAAGGCCGGGCCGAAAGCTTAGGTTTTTGGGCAGTCCTCTTCTTCATAGTCTCAGCGATATTTCATACCGCCAGCCGTTCAGCAGTTCTCTCTTGGGGATTAGGACTTCTGGTGGCAACAGTTCTGTCCGGGACGAGCTTAAGGAGGAAGATCGCGCACCTGGTTGCTATCGCATGCATCGTCCTGGTAGTCCTGCCTGTAATGTATACATCGACAGGTGACAATATCACCATTAGCTTATCTGCCAGAGTACTGCCGCACACGGGTTTCGTAAAGTCAGTAGTTTACGGAGTAGAGCGCTACATGGCCGACATTGCCGGTAGATTAGGGATAGAGATACCCTTTGCCGTAGGCAGGCCGTCACTACAGAGTGGCATGGGACCGTTTGCTGCCGGCCTGTATGAGTACGATACGGGCGGTCGTCTCTATGCATGGCAGGCTGCTTTGGAGCTTTGGAAAAGCCATCCTGTAATCGGAGTAGGGCCGGGCAACTTTGAAATCCTCTCGCCCGGCATACAAGAGAGGCTTGGCGCAAGTTTTGTCACGCCTTCCGCCCACAATACGTACCTCCGCGTTTTGGCCGAGAATGGAATTTTTGGGTTGGTATCTCTGGTGATTCCGCTTATCTTTGCGGTTGTTGCAGTGGCCAAGGCAGGCAGCCCAACTGTAGGTAGGGCGTGTGGCGAGACGGTGCGGTCGGCAGATACCCGGACAGTGGTGGGTGGGGTGCTCTGCAACACGGCGTGCATGGTAGACAATGGAACAGTGGGTGGGACATGTGATAACACGATGGGAAATGTCGGCGGCACGGCCCGGCAGGGCACTGAGAAGGTAGGCAAAGCAGGCACTAAGACAGCGGGCAAAACTAGCGATGGGGCCGTATCCACGGCAGGCGGTAAGAATAATGCGTTAAGGCTTACCGGAGACAGGCTATGGCTTACAGCAAGCCTTATTGCCCTTATTGCCAACGGCCTGTTCATAGACAGTCTGCATTTTCGACATTTGTGGCTGCTATGGGCACTGGCTCTGCGAGAGGTGAGAGCTATTGAACGCGGCATCTAGCAAATGGTCTGCTACTAATCTGGGCATACTCGACGCCATCCTGGTGAATGTCGCTTACTTTCTGGGATTCCTCGTGAAGTTCGGGACCGATATTCCCCAAGTGAACCTAAATGCCTTTCTTCGACTGTCCCCGTGGATTGGAATTATGAGCGTAATATCCTTCTGGCTCTCCGGCGGATACGATGATGACTTCCGGTGGCCTGTTGAAATAATCTACAACGCAACCCTAAGCGCATTCCTAACAGGTATCGGCGGGATGGCCATTGCTTTTCTGACCAGGGAGTTCGCTTTTCCGAGGACCATATTCATTCTAGGCTTCATGTTTCACGTTCTCGTCCTTTCTTCTTCACGCCTCTTAATCATGCGCCTGATTCCGCGGGAAGGGAAGGTCAGGAAGGTAGCGGTTATCGGAAGCGCAGCGCAGAACCAGGTGGTGGCGGCAAGGATTAGTTCGCTTTTCGGTCATTCTTTGCAGGTAACCCACATGTTAGATTCTACTGAGGCATATAATCCTGAAATACTCAATGCTGTTGATATCGTATGTTTCGGGGATTCGCTTCCGGCGAATGTTAAGGAAGATGTTGTTCGGATATGCCTTGAGCTCGGAAAGGATGTCTATGTAGTTCCTGACCTGTATGACATCTTGCTTCACCGAGCTCGACTCGGCAGGCTCGATGATGTTATGATCCTTCGAGTTGAGAGTCTGTCGATTGACAAAGGACAGCAGCTGGTAAAAAGGGTATTTGATGCGATTTTGGCTTTGGCCCTTCTTGTGATCCTGTCTCCTCTTATTCTTGTTATCAGCTCTGCAATTATGTTAACATCATCCGGCAGCCCTTTCTATTCTCAGGAAAGGATAGGCTGGAGGGGTAAGCCATTCAAACTGCTCAAATTCCGAACCATGATACAAGATGCCGAACGAGATACCGGGCCTGTCCTGACATGGGAAGGTGATCCGCGGATTACCAAGGTGGGACGGATACTGAGAAGTCTGAGGCTTGATGAACTTCCCCAGCTAATCAATGTCCTACAAGGGGATATGAGTTTTGTCGGCCCCCGTCCTGAACGTCCGTTCTTCGTGGAGCAGTTCAATGATCGTATCCGGGATTACAGATACCGGCTGCAAGTTAAGCCGGGTATAACAGGTTTGGCTCAGATAGAAGGGCGGTATTCAACGAATCCGGAAGATAAACTGAAGTATGACCTGTATTACATACGCAGTTTCTCATTACTGCTGGATCTGCAGATAATCCTAAGGACTTTGAAAGTGGCCTTTACTCCGGATAAAGCAAACGGATTGGCGAGACCCGGCGGATCGGCAATAGTTGAAGAAGGCGCGCCGACTTCAGATTCGGTTAACTCCGATTGTGAAGACGCGTCCTATCATAGCTGATGCTCTGCGACAGCGGATCTGTATACAGATACCAGCCGGTCTGTCATTTGCCGGGAAGTAAAGTCATCCTGACGCGCCAGCGCGTTTTGCCGGAGGACAGAGAGCAGCTCAGGGTCTTTAATGAGACGCCGGATGGCGTGAGCTAACTCATCCGGTTGACCCGGAGAAATCAGCAGCCCGTCTTTTCCGTCTCTCACCAAGTCAGGGACTCCGCCGACAGCGCTGCCTACTATCGGAACTCCTAAGCTGAGGGCTTCAAGCACCACATAAGGACATCCTTCCTGAAGGGACGGAAGAACTACTGCATGGCAGTTCGCCATGGAACCCGGAACGTCATCTGCAGGTATGGCCCTTGCAAACCGGACTTGGCGATCGAGCCCTGCCAGGCGGACGCTCTTTTCGTACTTGTTACGATCTCTACCGTCTCCATATACGCTGAGTTGCCACCTATCTGACCTAACTCTCTTGAGGGCTTCCACCAGCACGCTGAAGCCTTTTTCACCTTCCAGTCGCCCGAAGTAGCCGAGCCTGAGAGGCCTTTCGCCAGGATCCCAGCTTGCTACAAGCCCACGAGTCCAATCAGGGGAGATACCGTTAGGTACCACATAGATCCTGTTGGGGTATTGGTTGTCCTCCAGAGTCTCCCGGACAGCTTCAGACACGGCTATGATGCCGTCTTCCCAGGTTGCTGTCTTGTTGTAGATCCATTCGTACACCAGGCGTAATCTTAACCTCACCGAAATCCATCCATGGGCAGTAGAAATAACAGTGATACCGTGCCGCTCCGTCCCAGAAAGCAGCTTGGCTGCGGCCCGTCCTGTGACGCTTGCCCGAGGGCTATGGAGGTGGACAATATCCGGACACAGGTTCTTGTAGAGGCGCCTTAGAGATAATGCCTTCATAGGAGAGCCGGATAACTCAATTACCTTGACATCCGGAAATGTGCGGGCGGTTGCCGCAAGCACAGATCGCCGGGGAGCCACCAATGTGACTTCGTGGCCTCGCTTCGCAAGCTCAGGCGACAGATCTACAAGGTGTCTCTCGACCCCTCCGAAGCTGGAGTTTAGGGCTACCAGAAGGATTCGTAGGTTATCGTTATCGTCCGCCAATTCACAGGCCTCCCCGCTGCTCATTTGCTGTATATTAGTTATTCATGTAAAATCTCCTGCCAGATGATTTGGTTGCCTGCTCATAGTTTGCAGGTTTTGCGCCGAGGAGGATGAGAACACAAACCGCCCAACTTGACAGCATTTATGGATCATCGGTAAGCGTCAAATAGTCCCCACCTGGGATCACGCCGGTTAACATGAACACCGAACATGGTCAATTACCGACCACTCTTTTCAAAACGCTGCTTCAATTTCCCCTATCCGACTGAATGGTTCTGTCACCCACTTGCAACACCCAGGTTTTCGACTGCAAATAACCGGGACAAGCGCTATCCCAACATGATGACGTTTAATGGAGGATAATGACGAGTCTTGGCGAATTTACCCAAAAGAGAAAAATCTTGGCTATGTATGGTTGCCAGTTCGTCACATACCAATCCGAAAGGGTGATATAGAATCAAAATGCCTTCTCAAACTCGGCCTGAGGATGCTCTTCTTGCGGAATTTCAGGAGCTTATTCATCAAATAGGAAAGGAGGTGTCAGAAGAGTCATTATCTCCGGCGCTGAAGGATCTTGTCACAATGTGGCAGGCAGGCGTAGATGAGCACCAGACGCACATGGCTCAACTCGTAATAGATCTGGAGAATAGGACAGAGCACATAGGAGAGATCCTATCCAGAACGCAACAGGTATCTGAAGAAATCGATTCTTCGTCAGTCTCATTGGGGGAGAAATGGAAGTCTTCAGCAGAAGTTCTGGCAACAGGTTTGAACGAGATACTTGAAAAGACAGATGTGCCGTCTGTTCTAAAGAGCCTCACGGATGAACTCCATGAATACCAGAAGATCCATAGCAACCTGGATGAAGCGCACCTGCGACTCAAGGAAAGCCACGGATTGTTTGAAAATGAGGTAGAGTCCTACCGATCCCTTGTTTCAGAAAGCGTACCAAGGATCATGGAGATGCTGGAATCAAATGTCAGACATCTTGAGGAATCAGATCGCATTGCAGCTAAGCATATATCTGCACTTAAGACTGAGACGCGGAAGCTTTCAGATAGCATAGAAGGCATGGCAAAGAAAGTGCATTCGTCTATGATGCAGAGTTCTGCCCTCCAAGATGAAATGGACTGCCTCTCACGAGATACAAGTGAAAGAGTAAATGAGTTGCTGAAATATAGTTCTAAGGCACCTTCTGAAATAAGAGAACTTACTCAGCAGATAATCGACAGTGTGGATAAAGCTCTTCAAGACGCTTTCCTGAAATACTCAAGTATTGAGAGGCGACAAGAGGAATTCGGAGAACGTCTGAGCTCTGTCCTACTTGCTGTGAAATCTCTGATAACGGCACAGAAATCGTTACAGGAATCGTCTCTTACTTCAGTGGAAAGGGCTCGGGAAGCGCTAGACGATTCAACTGCCTACAAATTCAGGAGACTTGCCGAAGGACAGGAGGCAATCACTGACAGAATCAAGGTTCTTACATGCGGTTTGCTTGCTGCGACTGTTGTCTTGATATACTTGATTATGCGGTAAGAGGGGGGCGAGGTCAGATTTGGCAAACGCCGCTGAACTAGCTGTAGAACTATACTTCAGCATCCTCAAGAGATCAGACGACAGACAGAGAGTAGTCTTTTCTTACGAGCTTGCTGCCCGTGCTGATGAGCTTAGCAGACTAGCCGACGCAGTGGATAAGAGAGCAGGTGACGCACCTGCCACACTCCTTCGAGAGGCTACAGGCAACATCAGAGAAATCCCTGTACATATTAGGCAAATGGCAGATGCTGTCAGGCAGCCTTTCATGCTTTTTGTCGTGGGGATGGGGAAATTCGGCAAGTCAACGCTTATCAACGCATTACTGGGAGTTCGGGCAGCTGACATGGATGTCCTCCCTAAGACCTGGAAGATAGATGTCTTCTCTGCCAAGAGGCCGCCTAACAGAGTGTTGGTCAAGATGCGGACAGGCGCTGAAAGGGAAATGACCGTTGATGAAGCCGGAAAGTTACTGGCTAAGGAGGAAAGCGCCTGGGCGGGTTCTAAACGCAAAATAGATGCGGAGCTCAGGAAGAAGATGCCGAGTCTTTCCACAATAGAACAGAGGGAAGAATACAAAGCTTTTCTTCGGAAGCGGTTCCTCTACCAATCCCCTGTATCCGAAGTGCACTCGCCTTCACCTCAATCTAGATTGCTACAGAGGTTCAATATAGTCGATACCCCCGGACTCTTTCAAGAGCTGATTACAGACGATGTTGAAATGCGTGTTCGCGACTATTACCACAAAGCTGACGGGGTCTTGTGGCTCCTTGATGCCACAAAGATATCCTCACAGAAACCTCGTGATCTCTTGACGGATCTTGACAAAGCCCTTGAGGAGGTAGGGGGACGGACTGACAACATCGTTGCGGTTCTAAATAGGATTGACCTGGTAGGTGATGATTCAGTTCGCAAGAAGGTTCTGGACGAAGCCTACCGGATATTCGGAGATACGTTCCGGGCGATAGTGCCTTTCTCCGCAAAAGGAGCGCTTCTTGCCGTAGAAAGAAATGACAGGGAGCAAATGGAGGAACACGGACTGAACGGGCTAATTCGGTCCATAGAAAAGCATTTCCTGTCAAGGGCAGTGAAACTCCAGAAGGAGAGTAAGATAGTCGGTTTGAGAGGCTATGTCAGTGACGCAGCAAAGATTGCTGAAGTCTATATAGAACGCCTGGAGGGCGACGACAAAAAACGGAAAGACAGCATACGGGATCTTGAGGTCGCAGTGGAATCTCTGAAGCAGCAGTCGCTGAGGCGGGTTGCAACTGTGCTCAATTCGTACAGGGAACAGACTGTAGAAAGAATCAATACCTTTGCTGAGAATATCTATCGCATTGACGATGAGGAAGAGCGCAATAGATACGCCAGAGAAGCCATATTCAACGAAAAAGAGCTTGACGAGTTGTTTGAGTCATTGGAGAGTTCAATCCAGAGAAACGCCGCAGATGTTTATGAAAATCACCGCGCCAAAGCCATCTTCAGAGAGTTTGAGCATTTGGGCGGTATTGCGCTGCCGCAAGAGGTGACACCTGTAGGTCAGTTCGAGGATATCGACCTGGACCATGCTCATACCTCAATAGCCGTAGCGCAGGCCTTTACCGGAATCGGAGTTGCGATGGTCGGTGCCTTGTTGCTTGGGCCTATTGGTCTTTTGGCGGGACTACTTAGCATAACAAAATTCGGAAGAGAAGTGATGATTGCTTTTCAACTCCCGGGACTTAAAACGCAACTCACGGAGCGACTGGATAAATGCATGGCTGACAGCAAAACCAAATATGAACAATCGGTCCGAGTTATCTCACGAGAGATTCTGAGTAGTGTATCTATTATCAGAGAGACTTCTTTTTCATCTTTGCATTGTCCTTCCAAGTCTATCCAGGAGATCATCAAGGAGCTCAAGGGAATTCCGTCCATCGGCAATCGACCGTTGGATGACAGTTCAGTCAGTCTCGGGGAAATCTTAGCCTTCAAGGAGAGGATTTAGATGCTTAGGCAACAGCTATTAGAGGTTAAGGACATACTTGCCAAATCTCCCATGCGCAAGGAAGGAAAGAAGCCTGTAAGTCCGCAAACTGACGGCTTTTCAAAGATAGAGAACCAGGTAGACATCTTGCTTAGCAATTTAGAGAAGGAACTGGCAATTGTGCTCATGGGGGAGGTGAAGTCCGGCAAGTCCACGATAATCAATGCACTTGCAGGCGGAAAGGTATCCCCCACAAATACTCTTGAGTGCACGTCTGCGATATTGGAGATATCTTATTCTCCTGTTGAGCGAGGTGAAATAGTCTTTCACGACGGCAGTTCCGCTGTGGCAAGTGTCCGAAGTGTATTTGACACTCTGGAGGATCGGCGCGGAGATGAGGAATTCTTCAGGCAGTGCAAAGCCGTGAAGGTGGGATATCCTCTTCCACACCTTAAGAATCTATGCTTGGTAGACACCCCTGGCCTTGCCACAATCACAGAAAGCAACGAGAAGACAACAACGGATTACATCCAATCAGCGGACGTAGTCCTTTGGATCCTAAATGCTAATACCTTAGGAGATACTGAGGTGATTGCCAGGCTTTCTGAGGTGGCAAAGGCAGGCAAGCCCATAGTATTGGTGGTAAACCGCATAGATCAGGTGGACTCCCAGCCGGAGCGGCTCGTTGACTATGTCCGCAGCGAGCTGGGAATATACGCGCAAGAGGTTTTCCCGTTATCCGCTGAACAGGCATTTAGAGGTGCAACTGAAGACGATCCAAACCTCACGAAGAGCAGCGGGTTTTGGGATCTCGTTGATTATTTGGAACAGAAGATCAATGTTCGAGCAGATGATGCAAAGGATGAATCAATACGCTCTTCAGTTGAAGCGTTGCTTAGATACGACCTGGCGATGCACGACGCGTATGTAAAGCAATTGGCATTTCTTGAGGCAGAACTTGGCAGACATCACGAGGAGGTCATGAGACGTTCAGACAAGATAGCTTTCAATCTCCAGAATTGGTTGAGGGATCGTGTACATGCTCCGGGAGGCCGTGCCTTGCTTGAGAAGGAGATGCAAAGGATCATAGAGAGTAGGAACATGTCTCCTGAGGAAATTAAACAAGAGCTTTCCCTTGACGCTGTGAAGGCATGGTGGAGTCAGGTGTTCACAGAGTTGGGGAGGGAATTTGCGTCAGAATGGGAAGATGCGGAAAGGGCGTTTATTGAAGACTTCAGTGCCCGAATGGGTTCCTTGGATTACAGGGAGTTGGCCGAGGCTGAACTTGCAGTTGGTGATGAGGACGACGTAATGGGTAGGGCACTAACTGGGATAGGGGAAGGGCTCAAAATCGGCGGGATTGCCGGTGCCGGACTGGCGGCATACGTCACATGGGCAGGATCTTATGCCGCTTCAGCCTTTCTGCCGATACTCGGCTCATTTATGCCTCCGTTGCTAGTAGCCGGCGGGCTTGGCGGCCTTGTTTCATCATTTCTCTCAAAGAGGAAGAAAAAAGGTGAGGTGCAAAGAGCCTTAATGACATATGTAGGTCAAGTGCGCGCTGATTTCATCGGGGACTTTCTGGTGCCTCAGGTATATCCGGCAATCCATGAGCAATGCAACGCAGTGGCGGATAAGCTGCACAGCCAGTTAAGAGAAATGCTCTCAAACGGATGGTCCGAGCAGGATATCTTGGCGCTTAAGGATGACCTTAGAGCCTACATGCAATCTATCGACCTTCTCTTGCCTGATGCGGCCCGGACTCAAGAGACATAACTGGGGCGATGTGAGAGTCGAAATAGGTATTGTGACTCAAGATTGCATTCTAGCTGTACAATTCTGAGGAGATGAGGAAGTGGGAAGGAAGATCATTAGCGGGCTGAACGCCGCGGAATATGAGCATCCTCTTGACAGACGGGCATTGGAGGCGCTCGAGTCGTACAAATCCCTGGAGATGGTGGTAAGAAAATTCAGTGAGTATGGCATCGAGAAAATCTTACGCGTGCAGTACACCGGCAGCAATCTAAAAGTCACAAGGCGAAATTTCCCGGAAGTGCTTGATGCCTTGGAGGAAGTCTGCGAAACGCTTTGTATGTCGTTTGTCCCCAGTCTTTACATAAGGTGGTCGTATGGGGTCGGCGCCTTCACTGCAGGCGTAGAAAACCCCATAATCGTGCTGGACTCCGGATGTATTGACCTTCTCACCTATGAAGAGCTGCTATCTGTCATCGGTCACGAGGTAGGCCACATCAAGAGCCAGCATGTCCTTTATCATCAAATGGCTTCTGTAATTCCGATATTAGGGGACGTAATCGGTTCTGCTACTTTAGGGATCGGGGGTCTCATTTCCACCGGTCTGCAGATCCCTCTTCTCAACTGGGTTCGAATGTCAGAATTCACCGCTGACCGGGCAGGCCTCCTGGCTTGTCAGGATCCTAGAACTGCTGCAAGCGCCCTTATGAAAGCTGCCGGAATTCCGCGCAAGTATTTCGATAGGATAAATGTGGATGATTTCGTAGCCCAAGCTAAGGAGTTCGAAGGCTATGACCTGGACGCTTTCGACAAAATAGCAAAAGTAGTAAGTATCATGTGGCGGCAACATCCCTGGATTGTCATGAGGGCTTCTCAATTCTTTCAATGGATCGACGGAGGAGAGTACGACAGAATCATGAGGAAAGCTGTCAGCCGAAGTGACGTTGTGGTCAGGCAGGATGGCGATAAAGCCGCCGCAAACCCCAAGGGCGGTACGGATAATGCCTACATTAATCCATGGCTCCAGTCTCAACTTCGGGAATTCAACAAGACTCAAGGGGAAGTCATATTCTGCCCGCAATGCGGCAGGCAGTTTGAGCCAAAAGAGGTCAAATGTCCCAAGTGCGGCGGCCGGAGGGCTTTTGACGTGTGATGTCACTTTCTTTCATTGACGTGCGCTGATTTTGATCTATGAACGCGCCGGTGCCGCCTGCGCATATTCCATTCATCCGCCGGTCAACGCCGCCTGTGAAATAGGTAATCTTTGCGTCCTCGCCACCCAGCTCAATAGCTACATCAGTCACCGGAAGAAACTCTTCAATTGCCTTACTGCAGGCGATGACTTCTTGGATGTGTTGAAGACCGAGACGTTCTGACACAGATATACCGGCTGACCCGGTGACCATGGCGGTTAATGGTACATTTCCGATGTTATTGATTGTGACTGTCAATACCTGCAGGTGGTCGTAAAACGAACGCAATGTTCTCGCCATTAGAGGAAAGAAGTTCATGATGTCTCGACGCCCTGATTCGGGCTATAAGCAAGCTTTCTTCTGTATCCTGCCGGACCATTCCTACCGATATCCAAGATTCAGATATGTGTATCTGATCGCTGACTCTTGATATCTCCAGTGCAGGCACTCTATCGCGCGGAGCCTCCACAATCTGGAAAGGCATGACCAGTAAGCTCGTGAGGAGTAACGCTATTATGGACGTCGAGAGTCTCCTTGCAGGTGAATCCTGAATATGACTCAGCTCTATGAGCCGTCTGCGCATTACCCTGGCGGATGCGCCTGCAGAAGCTGATGCCACTTCCCACATTGGGCCGACCCCTTGGGATGGGGTGATCATGGCCAGAAGAGTTTTTCCATACCGCGCTGCTCCTGCGCCGGTGGCACGCACAGCCATTTCATCACACGCCATCTCCTGGGCAATCCTGAGCTCTCGGCCGGCTACCCAGACAAGAGGGTTAAAGAAGAACACCGCTTTGACTATTGTGTGAAGCCAGTTCCATGACAA